>CALDSK010000081.1 GCA_937911865.1 uncultured Synechococcus sp. | reverse complement strand
CCGCCAACCTGAACGCCCAGCGCTCTAAGCGAGTCACTGCGTAGCGACAGCTCAGCTGAAATATGGTCGGCCAGCTCCGGATGCCGCTGCAAAATCGGCTGCAAGTTGCTGCGCTCTACAACAAACAACAGCGTCTCTTCTGTCGCTCTGATACTGGCAGAGCGAGGCGCATCAAGCAGTAAAGACATCTCACCAAAAAATTCGCCGACGCCTCTGTTCGCCACGACCTTCTGGTCTAGTTTTTCGAGGTAAACCTCGACAGCCCCCGCCAACACAATGTAGAACGAGCTGCCCGGATCGCCCTCGTGAAAAAGCACTTCACCCGCCTTGAAAGACTGCCGGTAACCGTACTCAATCAGCTGACGAAGCTCCCAGTCATGGCAGGTTTCAAAATAGCTGATTCGCCGCAGTAGGTCGCGCAGATTAACCGTCTCTAGTCGCAGCGGTTTAGCAGTAAGATCCGCTGAGTGGGCCGCCTTTGAATTGGCGGCGGCTGGCACTTCTCTGTAGGGCTCTCCATGGCCCAATCGATCTTCTCTGCCAGATTGCCAGGCCGCCTGCAAACGCTCGATATCTTTTAGCTGCACATCCATTTGCGGAAATGGAATCTCTATGTTGCGCAGAGCCAGCTCGGCGGCGATCGCATAGTTCAACGCACTTTGAATCGGCGCGGTCTCGATCGGATCGTCAATCCACACTAGCAGCTCAAAATTCAGCGAGCTATCGCCAAACGCCGTAAACCAAACCTTTGGGGAGGGCTGCCTCAACACACGCGACTCTCGCCTAGCGGCTGCCAGCAAAGCCTCCGTTACCAGCATTCTGTCGCTGCCATAGGCCACACCAATCGGCACATGCAGCCGCGATCTAGGGTCTTGATAGCTCCAGTTCACCACGTTGTTGTCAATAAAGCGGCTGTTGGGCACAATTACCGACACCCGATCGAGCGTCCGCACAATCGTTGAGCGCGCCGATATTCTCTCCACCGTCCCCATCAGCCCATCGACTTCTACAAAGTCTCCTACCTTAATCGGCTGCTCAAACAGCAAAATCAATCCACTGACAAAATGGCTCGCTAGCGTCTGCAAGCCAATCCCAATCCCAATCCCGATCGTGCCAGCCACCACCGTCAATGAGGCCAAGTCAATCGCAAACGCCTGTAATACGCTCAGCCCACCAACAGCGACCAGCGCATAGGTCAGCAGCGTTGCCGCCGCTTCCCGCCGCCCCCGGTTTAGCCGCATGGGCTTAAAGATGAGTCGCTTAACAAGCTCACTAATCAGCCGCGCACCCAAAACCACCCCAGCAAGGCAGGTCACCATCCACAGCAGCTGACTAAGGCTCAGCTCAGAGCCCGCAATCGGCAGCGTCTTTTGTAAAAGCGAACTCAAGGCTTCCATACTCAAGGCATCAGTAGAGTGTTACCAGATTATTTCAGTCAGGCAAAACCAGCTTTCACCGGTCACCGACTCTCTCTAAACCTCGCTTTCGCCGCGTCAAACGCTGTTGCCATTACCTGCTGAATCCGTTCTGGGTCCGGCTTTTTTCCACCCATCAAATCGCCAAAGTACGCGCAGGCACCTTCCCCTAGCGCCCAGGTGTAGCCCGCGGCCCAAGACGCTGCCACCACGCTGCCAAACCCAGGAATAAACTTCACCAGCTCACGCCCAATTGCCTGAGCAAAAAATCCACCGGCGATCGCACTCGCCACGCCACCGGCCTGAGACCGATTCAGCGTCTGGCCATATAGCTTCCCCAGTAGCCCTACCATAGAAATTTGCAGTGTCGTCAGCACAGGCATCGTCGCAAATGGCAGAGGCACTGCCGCTAGCGTCGCGGCAATCACCGCAAACGCCGAAATGTATCGCCTGCCCACATCCCGATATAAATTGCCCAGCTGAGCATTCGCCGCGTCCTGATCGTCAATTAGCTGATAAATCGCATTCGACTCCGCCTCAGGCAGCAGCTCTGCTAGCGAATCTCGTAGCGCCTCCTGCCCATAGAAAACCGGGTCAAAACCGTCCTCTTCTAGCGTAAAGTCCAACAGCACTGCTCTATCAAAACAGCCTGCGAACGAAGTCTGCAAAGCGTCGAACGCTCGGGTAATCTCTTCTAGTTTGGGGGGATGATAAGCCGGATGATTTTCTTGCTCTGGTGGGTACAGCTCGTGCAGGCAGGTAACCGCAAGCAGACAAGGAACCTGCGGATAGGCCCGACGCAGCTGCTGAGCAATTTGGCGTAGCTGGTCAACCGCAAAATCAGTAATCTTGACGGTCAAAATCAATATGCGGGCGCTCTGGCCATCTTTCTGGCCGTCTTTCTGGCCGTCTTTCTGGCTGTCTCGCTCTAGCTCTTGGACAAGCTCTTGCACTAGATCTGTCGTATCTTTACCAATATCGCCCAGGCCAACCGTATCGGTAAAAATTAGCAGCGGCAAATCGTCTGAAGGATAGGCATACCGGGCTGTATTTTCAGTGTGTGGCCGAAAGCCCTGCCCTACAATTTCAGCGGAAACACCTGTTAGGCCGCGCACGATTGAGCTTTTGCCTGCCTGGGGCTTGCCGATCAAGAGCGCTTCTGTTGTCGGTAGTTGCGATCGCACCTGCACTAAAATCTTTGCAACTTCCTCGTCGCTAACACTAAAAGTTTTGAGCGCGTTTTGCGTCAGTCTATTTTGGGCATTCGCATAGGCTTTTTGTAGCTGATTAGCATCTGTTGGCAGCCATTGATTTAGCTGCGCAGAGGCACTTTTCCACAGAGGCTGCCACAGAGACGCCAACCCGGCAGCGGTCCCTTTCACAACTTGCTGCACCGGGTTGCTTTCGCTGTTGACCGGAACGGGCTGAGCGTCGCTTGCAGAAGAGTCATCGGCAGAAGCTTCCTCAGAGCTAGACGCTGCTGAAACAGCGTCTTCCAAAGGATCACTCATCACCCTTTCCCCAGTTTCTAACCAGCATTTGAATCCTTACCCCAAAACACGCCTCGCAACCCCTTTGATTCTATTCGATTTAGCCAGGGGTAATTTGATGAGGTGAGGTGCGAATGACTCGAATGACTCGCCAGTCCACGCTACTGCTGTTGTACTTCAGTAGCCAGCTCTAGCTCTGCAATTCGCTCCTGTGCGATCGCCAACATACGACGCATTCGCCAGTTATCCAAACTGACAGTCACTAGCAGCAGGGCAACGAGCCAGCCAAACCAGCTTGTACGCTGCCAGAACATCTTGACAAAAGGCAGTTTCACGCGCTGCCAGCCATCCAATGAGCCGGACTCATCATCAGCGTCAACAGCCGACGGCGCTGACGGTACCGGCGGCTGAGCTGGTTGAGAAGGCTGGGCCGATTGAGAAAGCTGGGCTGAAAAAGGATGGGCAAAAAAATCTTCGGGCTCCAAAATAGGCGAACCGTGCGCCGTATCAGCCCAGCCTTCCGAACCGGCCTGCAAACGCTCTAACGACCGATTCAGCCTTTGAACATGGCTCATAGTGGCTGTTTTTCTGAGCCTGGCAATATCAAGTTTAAGGTGTGGATTTTCATCGAGAACTGCCGAGAGTTCTGCCTGTTCCTCTTCAGTCAAGTTGCCTAGTACATAGCCTGCGATCAGTTCGTTCCATCTTTCCATAGCCGCATTCCATCTTCACAAGTGCGTCGTTCAAGGATTCTTAAACACCTACCTTCTGAATTGTTCACTTGCTAGGACATTTGCCACCTCTTCTTGTTCTAAAAAACACAAGGAACGTTAATTATCTCTTGCAATTCTGATTAAAACAAGGATTTTTGTTGTTATCGTCGATATTGACTGAATTTACTGGCATCTATTTACTCGATAAAATCTCAGCATAGGCCTTGACAATAAAGGACAAAAGAAAAGCGCAGAGGAAATCACACAGAAAAAGAAAAAAGACAGACACTCCAAAAAGTGTACGCGCAACATCCCACAGCGAGATAAAAATAGGCTCAGATCAGATCGCACAGGTTTCACGAAACACATCACTACACCCAACATACACAAACCACACCTGATGTTTTCTTTATCGAAGTTTCACCCCCATGTCTATCGACCCATCGCAGTCTGCGCGATCGCTTCTATTCAGCTAATTAGCACGGCTAATACAGCTGTTGCTCAAGACCGAAGTATCTGGCTAACCAACAACAGTAGCGCAACGATTCGAGGATACTTCTTACGAGGGGAGGATATTTTTGCTCGTTGCGATGAAGACTGCAGCGACATAGACCTTTTCCTCTACGACGATAGAGGGACTTTGGTGGATTCAGATGACGCGGTCGATGCTTTTCCCATCGTCACAGCCCCTAATGACGGCATGTTTGTGATTGAGATCACTATGCCAGCTTGCTCGCACCGCACGGGCTGCGCAGCGGGCATCAGTTCTGATTTTGGGTTTTGATTTGGGACTTTGATATTGAGCTTTTGTTTTGGACTTTGCAGTCCTGATGTTGAGCTCAGACAACGGCGTGAAGATAGCACCGCAACAGCTCTCACTCTCAATCCCTCTTTCGATGGATTTCTGCATGTACAAGGGAATATATGGAGCGGCAGAGCGAGCTCTATGTGTCAAGCTTCTACGTAAATCTATAGAATATTCAACAACTTTATCTGGTTTAGCATTCACAGAAACTTTAACTCTTATCCAAAAAAACAACACTTCTTATTATCAGCAGCGCTTAATCTCCCTTCCAACTGTTTCCACGATAGCCGAGCTGACTAAGCAGAAAAGGCTACAGCTATATCAACGTAGACAATTGTTTTTATATGTCAGCCCGTAATTTCAACTACGTGCATACAAGATCACTCACATCACAGAAAATCTCTTTAGACGCACTCAGTACAAACGCTGTGATAGTTGTTTACGCGATTTAGGCAAGCTGAGTTACAGGTGAAGCAGGCTCTGAATGCCCTACGTCGATTGCCCTACGCCGAGTGCCCTGTCTGGACGCATCGATTTCACCAGTTCAGCTTCACCGATCCAGCTTCACCGATTCAGCTAAGAGATTTCCAAAAAAGTCAGATCAACAATCTTGGATAAATCTCTTACACATAACTTCTATTAGAGAGAATATTCTATGGCTATTGTTAACTTACGTGTGATCGCAACTTCTGTAGCCTGTACCACTGTTGCCCTGGTTGGAATTGTTAGCCCGGCGCTGGCTCAAAGCCGTACCGTTTGGCTCAACGACAACGGGCAGACCACGGTTACGGGGTATTTTATGCAAGGAGAGAGCATCTACGCTGACTGCGATCAGGACTGTATGGATTTGGATCTCTATCTCTACAACGAGATGGGTGTTCTGGTTGATTCCGACGATGCCGTTGATGCTTACCCTATCATCACAGCGCCCTACGAAGGCACTTTCTCGGTTCAAGTAACTATGCCTTCATGCACACATAGTGCTGGCTGTAGCGCCTCTATCAGCTCCGACTACGGCTTCTAAAAGCTTCTAAAAGACAGATCTCGCCCAGCTTTTTTGGGAAACAAATATTTGAGCGTTAGCGTGAACCATGACCGTCAGCAGTCCACCCGATTGCTGACTTTTTTTGCGCATTTTCTTGGCACATTTTTTTAATAAAGAGATTTGGCACAAAGAGATATGAGAGACTGCAAAGGCTATCCTACCTACGCTTTTTTGACCTCATGTCCTCACCTAGCGATTCAGTATTCCCTTTCAAACTACCGGCTATGGGCTGCGGCACCTGGGCATGGGGTAATCGCTTACTGTGGAACTATACAGAAAGCATGGATCAGGACCTCAATGCGGTCTTTGACCACTGCGTTAGCCAAGGCGTTACCCTGTTCGATACGGGTGACTCCTATGGAACCGGAAAGCTCAGTGGCCAAAGCGAAAAATTACTCGGTCGGTTTAAAGCCAGCTATCAAGGGCCCAATCAAGACAATATCTGCCTGGCGACTAAGCTAGCGCCCTATCCCTGGCGGCTCACACGCCAGTCAATGGTCGCCGCAGGCCAAGCGTCTAGTCAGCGTCTAGGTGGGTTAGACCTGGTGCAGATGCACTGGTCTACCGCCAACTATTTTCCACTTCAGGAAGGGCCTCTGCTCGACGGTCTAGCCCAACTATGCAAACAAAAGATTGCCAAAGGCGTGGGACTTTCTAACTACGGCCCCAAACGCCTGCGGTGGGCTTACAGCAGATTGAGCGATCGCGGCATTAAAATTCATACGCTGCAGGTCCAATACTCCCTGCTATCGACTTATCCTGTCACCCAGCTAGGGCTCAAAGAAGTCTGCGACGAGCTAGATATTCAGCTCATTGCCTACAGCCCGTTAGCGCTGGGCCTGCTCACCGGCAAATATAGCCAAAAGTCAGCGTTACCTAAGGGACTTAGAAAATTCGCCTTCGGGAAAATACTATCGGGTGTTCAACCCCTCCTAGCGTGTCTCAAAGCCGTCGCTGCTGAAAAAGACAAAACGATGGCTCAAATCGCTATCAACTGGTGCATTTGCAAAGGCACCCTGCCGATTCCAGGGGCCAAAACCCTTCAGCAGGCACAGCAAAATACCGCTGCCCTCGGCTGGCACCTAAGCGAAGCAGAAGTGACTGAACTCGACAAGGCTTCAGCCGCCTGCACACAGCAAACGACACAAAATCCTTTTCAAACCCGCTAAAGTTTTTAATATCACCCAAGCTTTACTCGCCTTGCTCTTATGGACGCGCTCACCTGGACTGAACTCTCTGCACTTACAAACTACACCGCTGACCCCATTGAGGGCCCGACCAACGCACAATCTCGTCTGCGTCTGTTCGGGCAAGCAGAAAGCGGCATACGCGTCACGCTCTACCGCGACAACCACGCCTGGTGTCCCTACTGCCAAAAGATTTGGCTGTGGCTGGAGGAAAAGAAAATCCCCTATCGCATCCAAAAAGTCACCATGTTTTGCTACGGGCAAAAGGAAGACTGGTATAAGCGCATTGTGCCGTCTGGAATGCTGCCAGCACTAGCATTGGATGGTCGGATCATCACAGAAAGTGACGACATTTTACTCGCCTTAGAGCAAGCGTTTGGGCCCCTTGGCGCAGGGATGACAGATGCTAACGTTCTCCCATTAAGACAGCTAGAAAGGCTGTTGTTTCGAGCCTGGTGTAGCTGGCTGTGTCAACCGGGCGGATGGTTTGGGCAAGAAAAGAGCAACCGCCAACAGTTTGTTAATGTTGTTCAAAAAGTAGAAACGGCGCTAAGGCAAACGCCCGGTCCCTACTTTTTAGAAGAATTTGGTACTGCCGACGTCATCTTTACACCCTATGTTGAGCGGATGAATGCCAGCTTGTACTACTACAAAGGCTACTCACTACGAGAAGAACATCCCACGCTCTCTGACTGGTTCGATGCGATGGAGAGCCGAGAGACTTACCGGGGCACTCAGAGCGACTTTCATACTCATGTTCACGACCTGCCACCACAGATGGGCGGTTGCTATGAAAACGATGACGCTCAGACCAAAATTAATCAACGTCGGGTAGATGAAGGACCTTGGAGCGGGCTACCAGATGTTACCTATGCAGAACCCGAAAATGCTAAAGCAGAGGCACTGGCGCGGGTTATTAAGCATAGAGATAATATTGTTGCGGTTAATCCTGCTGAGGCCACCCTCTTTGAACCAGCGCTACGCAGCGCACTGACCTACCTGATGACACAAGAAGACTGTTTGCCTCCGGCCGGTAGCGATGTAGCACTGCGGTATTTGCGCGATCGCATCAACGTCCCTAGAGACATGTCCATCTACGCAGCCAAACATCTACGCGCTGCATTGGAACATACCGCTGCCCTCGTAGGAGACCAACAAGGTCCCCCCATTCCCATCAGACATCGCCGCGATCAAAACCCGGTTGCTTTTTCAGTGGTCACCACAGGCTGACGCGAGGCCCACCCGGATAGGTCCACCTAGCGGGCGAACCGGGGCGCAGGTCTAGATGAACAAAGCCATTGCCGACAGCCAGTCCACCTCTGGGATGGAACCCTTTCAGCTTATAAAAAACATCAACAACATTCATACCCTCAACCCAAAAGTCAACGGCATCGCCGGACATATGCCTAGAGCTACGGGCCCCACCCACTCGACGATTGCTAACAGGATCTCTGTATCCAGAAGTGATTCGAATGGGGCGACTACCTAAGAATGTTCGCACCTCATCCATGTATTTGCACAGTTTGACGATGCGCTGAGTCACGGTAGAATCAACCGGAATTCGAGAGCCGCCTTTGGTCATCTCTGCCCAGGTAAAGTTGCAAACCGTGGGTTCAAAATAAACAGGCTCGTAAATACCAACCGGGCGACTAATGCCTGGAATAGAGATTTTTGGACCATAGTTAACAGCTTTCTCAACAGGCTTTTCAGCCGTTTTTTCGGCTGGCTTCTCAGCCGCCTCATCTTTGGGGTCGTTATTAGGTTCAGTGCCTTCTAGCTGCGCATGCAGGCCGTACACAAACCACCGAATACCCTGATGGCCCTCTAGCGGTTTAGCTAGCTGTACAAACACGTGGTCGTCTGCGGCGCTGTCGGGGCGGCCTTCGTGAGGCAAGTAATCAACAATCTCTAACGATGTTCCAGCGTCAATTCTGACCAGTTGATCGGGAAGATTTTTTTCTTTAAGCTGCGATGCCTGAGTGGGCATTGCCTTAAAAAAGGTATCGGCTGTAGTAGTAATTTTCATTGAAGTATGGTGCGCTTAAACAAAGGGATGGACCAGCACGGTTGGCTTAATATGCCCACCTGTATTAAGTCTGATTGCTGAGTGAGTTTACTCATTTCTGGGTGAGTGACCAGACGCCATTCCAGTGTTCAGGCGGAGACTGTATTAGAGCAGAGAGGCGATCGCAGTAAATCTGCGCAGTCTTGTCAGTTGCATTCTGCCGCAAAATCTCCTCAAAACAGTCTTGGGCCCTGGCAAAATCTCCTGACTGGTAATAGGCTATGCCAGCCACAAAAATCTCTTTTGTTTGTTCAATCTGCGCAATCACCTCAGCCGGTTCGCCTTCTATCACCTGGTAAAGATCGATCGGTTCACTGCGACCTTTCACAATCACCCGATCTAAAAAGCGCGTATGGTAGCGATCGCGATCGCTCAAAAGAGACAGCACATGGCCACTCATCACCATAGAAACGCCATATAGCTTCGTGAGACTTTCGAGCCGAGCGGTCAGATTCACGTTGTCAGAAAAGGCGTCACCCTGCATCCGGGCCGACTCGCCCACCATACCCACCATCATGTGGCCAAAGTGAATGCCAATGCCTACAGCAATCGGCTTGAAGCCCTTGGCTTGCCTGCGACTGTTATAGTCTGCAACGCTGCGCAGCTTAGCGATACCGGCAGCGATCGCATCTTCTACACCATCTGGAAAAACAGCCATCATGCCGTCGCCCAAATACTTCACAATAAAGCCATTTTGATCGCGAATCACCGGGCTCACCTGCCGCAGATAAGCATTCACAAAGTCAAAGTTCTCCTGCGGCGTCATGCTTTCAGACAGTGTGGTAAACGAACGAATATCAGAGAACATCACAGCCATCTCTTTGCTGACATGGTCACCAAGTTTAACGTCAACAATACTTTCTTTTTCTAAGAATCGCAGATACTCGTTAGGCACAAACCGGCCATAGGAATGGCTGGTTTTAGAAAGCCGCAGGTGAGAGCTGATTCGGGTCAACAGCTCTTCTTTTGAGAAGGGCTTAGTCATGTAATCGTTAGCCCCAAAGTGAAATCCAGTGATCAGATCCGACACCTGATTCTTCGCGGTAAGCATAACCACTGGCAGTTCGTGAGCAGGATACAGCTCTCTTAGTTTCTGGCAAACTTCGTAGCCAGACATGCGCGGCATCATCACATCTAGAACAACCAAATCGAACTGTTGAACACTCTTTTTTTGACGCTTGAGCAACGCGAGCGCTTCTTTACCATTGAAGGCATGAGTCACGGTGTAGTTTTCCAGAGATAGGTGATTCTTGAGCACCTGCACATTGATAGGCTCATCATCGACCACTAGAATGTTGAACTTGTGAGGGTCCAATGTTTTTGTAGCAGAAGAGTCTTTCTTACGCTTCAGCGCTTTGGTCAGTGTGGTGGTCAGCTTGGCCCGCTGACGCAGCGATCGCAGCTGACTCAATTCGACCTGTTTTTCAATCGGATCAGCCGTCGCCCAATCAACTGTTGCTAAATCAGCTGTTGCTAAATCAGTAGCAATATGATCAGATAGTTGAAGGGACTCATCCCCCGAACTCGCAATAGTCGTGGGCGCTGCAACGGGCAACGTAAAGGTCACGGTTGCCCCTTTGCCCAGCTCAGAATCGATCCAAATTTTCCCTTTGTGAAGGCTGACCAGATGCTGAGTAATTGATAGACCTAAGCCCGTGCCCCCGTAGCTTTGGGCTGGATTCTCGACCTGTTGAAAAGGCTGAAAAATATGGGCAAGGCGATCGCGCGCAATGCCAATGCCAGTATCTCGCACTGAAATGGCAACGTACTGGCGCTCACCCTCTGTCATTAGCTCAGCGGCCAGCTGAATAGTGCCAGTCTCTGTAAACTTGATGGCATTGCTCACCAGGTTTAGCAAAATCTGCTGCACTCTGTTTTCGTCGGCATAGACGAAGGGAATATCAGGAGAGAGATTGTTTTCTAGCGTTAGGGATTTATTGACCACCAGCGAACGACTGAGCGCCAGCACAACGTTGACGCTTGCGAAAATCCCTAGAGGCTTGCAGTGTAGGCTCAGCTGCTGATGTTGCAGTTTAGAAAAATCTAGAATGTCGTTCACCAGCCGAGTGAGCCGATGAGAGCTAGCTGCAATCATCGCAATGTTCTGACGCTGTAGTTCGCTGAGGCTACCAGCGGCCCCTTCTAGGAGCGACTCAGCGATGCCAATCATGCCATTGAGCGGTGTTTTTAGCTCGTGAGAGGTGTTAGCTAAAAACTGATCTTTGAGCTTATCCGAGCGTTTTAGGGCTTCATTTTGATCGGCGAGCTGCGCGAAAGAAAGCTGTAGCTGGCCGGCTACATTATTAAACGCATTGGCTAATCGTCCAATTTCATCGTGGCTTTCGACGGTTACTTTTTGGTCGAGGTGCCCCAGCGAGATGGCGTCAGCAGCGTTGCTGAGCTTAAGGATAGGGCGAGTCAGCCGGGCTGACAGAATGCTAATGGCAATAGCTGTCACCAGAAGGGCGATCGCACCGGTGATGATTGACAGCTGACGAAAAAGCCGTGCCTGCTCAGAGAAAGCCGCGTTGGACTGCAGCAAAACCACCCGCCAGCCGTTGGCAAGCAATTCACTATGAGCGATCCAACGATTGCCCTGCCTGTCTTGAAAAGCAAGCGGACCAGAGCGGTCTTCAAACAAACCCGGCAGCGGAGAGAGCGGATTTAGATTGGGCAATACGGCGGCACTTTTCTGAGCGGAGGTGGCGACAGGCCCTGTGCTTGCAGCCCGGCTGCTACGATTTTTCCAGACGACTTGAGGCTTCGCTGACCGCTGCCTAGCAGAGTTCGCACTAGCAGCAAAGCCCTCAGAAGAGTCTACAGAAGGGGCTGCAGGTGCTATTGCAAAGCTCTGCTGAATCTCTTCTGGTAGTGCAATATCCTTTTCGTCATCGCCCGAGTGAGCCAGTACCTGACCTTCCTCGTCCAAGATCAGCGCATAGCCATCGTCACCCAGCTGTGTGCGAGAGACCGCTTGCTTGATGTCATCAAGCTGGGCTTCTATCATCACAACCCCTTCGACTTGATCTAACCCTTCAGCAGTCTCTGTATCGTATTTTTCTAGGTTGCCTTTCTCTATATTGCCTTTCTCTGTGGCATCCTTTTCTGCAGCATCCTTTTCTACGTCGTCAAACTTCCAGTGGCGATTGACACGCTTATCTGTAGCTTTAGTCGATTTGTCGGCTACGTCAATCGACTGCCAGGTCAGGGGATCAACCTGAACGCCTGATGAGGCCTCCCGGTGATAAGCCTGCTTAAACTGCTGAATGGCCTCTACTGTCTCGCCAGCGTAGATACCATCAATTGGACCTGAGTAATAGTTTAGATTTTTCAGTCGGGTCTGAAGTTCGGCCACTTTAGGATTGCGATCGCCGACTGAGAGCGTCGTCTGGGCCAATATCGGTTTTGAGAAAATGACGGTTGGATCGCTTTTACTCGGCGAGAGGACTGCCGGACTGTTCTCAGCACCAGCCGCTGCGGACTGAAACCAGGGCTGCTGCCGATAGTTTTCGTGGTTGCGAGGGCGACCGCCGACATCAGCGACGACTTCACCATCCAGGTCTTCTGTCACAACCGCATCGACCTCAGTCTGCGCAGATTGCAAAGCAGAGAGCATATTTGGCAACTGCTCAGACTTATCCATTGTGGCGAAATCTACCTCAGCGCGCAGCTTGTCAAGCACCTGAGAATTTTGCTGATGCCACTGGTCAACGCGCTCACTGAGTATGTCGGCCCGAATGGCCATACTTTCTTGCGCTTCTACCCGAAAAATATTAGCGGCGCGGTGACTGGCATACCAAATAGCCCCCCAGAGCGGCGGTAAAATTCCCAGCATCACCAGCGCCATCAGTCGAAGCCGGAAGCTTCCTGAAATGGTCCTTTGCACGGTATGCCCCTATTTATAGCAATTGCGGTAGAAGTGCACCCTATACCTGGCAATCACATATGCTCTACAATTTCTATATACAGCGTATTCATTCTTTTTCTCAGTACTTACACGGACATTACGCCAAGTCAACTGGCACAGTCCATTGATCACAGCTAGGGTCTGGGTATTATCTTCGATGGATGGTTTCTTGCAGAACTCACGTGACGAGCCTCCGCCGGTATTAAAATCAAAGGCGGCTCCTGCTAAGGCGAGGAAGGAAAAGGCGAGGAAGGAAAAACAATCAGAGAGCACTTTCTCGCAAACTATTGCAACGGTCGTTTCACGTGTGCTAACGATATTTGAGCAAGAGGTCGAATCGCAGCAGCTCTACTACCACGGCCTGGATCATGTCACTGGCGTAGCGAGAAAAGCCGAACTTATTTTTGATACAGTCATTCCTTTCTACACAAAAGAAGACACGCCAAAGTGTGGATGGGACAGGCAGCGTAGTTTGTTGTATTTGAGTGCGATCGCGCATGATATGCAACAAATATTTTTACCTCAAAGCGATCCGCACAGCTCGCGGCGGCGAAGGAGTGGAGATAGCGAAAAAGCGACGGTCGATAAACTAATCGAGTTTCTTCAACAGACCAGTTTAAGCATCAAAAAACCAAACAATCGATTCAATCGAGATGATATTGCAATCATCAAAGAAGCGATCGAGGCAACGATTTGTGAATACGATGCGACCGACGGCTCGATTTATCAGCCGTCGATGTATTCTCAACATCGCGCCCTATATGGAGACGGGCAGCCAATATCCCTGGTTGCAAGATGCTTAGCCTTAGCAGATATTGGCACACTGGGGATAGAAGGCATTGCAGCCTACAACAGAGAAGGTAGCCTTTTATTTTTAGAAGAGAATCTAGATATTATTCCTTTTATAAAGAACAAATCTGCTTACGATCAGCCGTTTCGTGAGAATGTAAGACAAAGATTACTCAAACGGGCTCGTTTTGAAATTGCTTTTGCTAGGGGTCGATTGAATCGATTGGACACAGAACTAGAAGGACTCCCCCAAGCGGCGATCGCATCACTCAAACAAAACGTATTCAAGCACCTTACACCTGATACATTAGAACAACTTAAAAGGGCTACGCCCACAGCAGACAACACGTCCCTAGCGACCCTGCTCGACTACTTTCAGCTAGAGCGATACGTCTTGTAGGCATTACATTTCATACAGCTCTAAAGGTAATCCGTCTGGATCTTGGAAAAAGGTAAATCGCTTTCCGGTAAGCTCATCTGTGCGAATCGGTTCGGTTTCAACCCCACAGGCATTCAGCTCAGCAACTTTGGCTACAATGTCATCCACAGTAAAAGCCAGGTGACGCAGCCCGCGAGCTTCTGGGTAGCTGGGTCTAGCAGGTGCCTCTGGGAAAGAGAATAGTTCTATTTGGGTAGTCCCCACCTGGAGATCGAGCTTATAAGAGTCACGAGCAGCTCTGTAGGTTTCTTCAATGATTCTGAAGCCCAAAGTTTCGGTGTAAATGGTTTTAGATCGGGGGTAATCAGAGCAGATAATGGCAACGTGGTGAATAGCACGGATCATAGGACACTAGAGTAAACAAACGTTGTCAGTAAACAGTCGTAGGCACACAGACTAGATATACACAGGTAAGAATATGGATACGAAAGCTGCCATTATTGGCTGCGGCTATGTAGGGAGCGCGATCGCAAAGCATTGGCAAACGCAGGGACTAGATGTGCTGGTAACCACAACCCAAGAGGAGCGGGTGGAAGCGCTAAGTGCGATCGCCAGCAAAGTCGAAGTCCTTACAGGCACAGATGTCGACAAGTTACAGCACGCGCTAAGCGATCGGCAGATAGTACTGCTTTGCGTTGCCTCTAAACGGGGCGCTAGCTATGCAGATACCTATCTTAAAACGGCCGAGACCATCGCGCGGGTGCTACCCAATACGCCTGTAGAGCAGCTAATTTACACCAGCAGCTGCTCAGTCTATGGTGAGCACAACGGCGCTTGGGTCACCGAAATGATGCCCCCCATGCCGATTACAGACAATGGAAAAATTATTGAACAAACGGAAGAAACCCTACTAGCGGCAACGACACCGCAACAAAAAGTTTGCGTTTTACGTTTGGGCGGCATCTATGGCCCCGGCAGAACGTTAGAGAAAATCTACAGCCGGGCCGCAGGTACGACCAGACCCGGAAAAGGCGAAGAGGGAACTAACTGGGTACACCTCAGTGACATTGTTGGGGGCATCGATTGGGCAAGGGAGAAACAGTTAGCAGGACTCTACAATCTGGTGCAAGAAGAGGTGCCAACGGTAAGAGAGCTGATTGCGCGGGTGTGCGATCACTACAATCTAGCCTCTGTTCAGTGGGACGAGGGTCAACCTAGCACTCGAAAAAACGTCCGCGTTTCCAACGCCAAAATCAAAGGAACAGGCTATCAGTTCTCTCATCCCAACTTTGACCTTTAAACACGACAGCCGCGCTACAGCGCATTTGGGTCAACGCCCAGCTCACGAAGTTTGGCCGCTAGTTTTTCCTTCTGCTGACGCTCTAATTCCACTTGCTGCTGAACTGACTTCACCTGCTGCTGAGCTGACGCGGCCAGTTCATTCGTTGAAGGCACTAATGCCCCATCAGGGGTAAAAAATCGAAGTGCTTGCTCGTACACGCCCAGGTATAAACCCAGCTGCTGACTCCACAAATGGCCTTCAGGGTTGGGCACCAGCGCTTCGTATGTGCCATCTACCAGATGAAAGCCCTCAAATTCTAGCGAATCTGGATCAAACCAAAAGTAATCGGGCGTACGAAAGCTGTCTTGATACAGCTGCTTTTTCAGGCCTCGGTCTGTCTTCGCGGTTGAAGTAGAAAGCAGCTCGATAATAATGTTGGGATACTTACCGTCCTCTTCCCAAACGACCCAGCTTTTACGGGGTCGCTTTTCAGTGTCCAAGACAACAAAGAAATCCGGGCCTCTAAAATCCTCGGATTTTCGCTGACGCGGACTGTAATAAACTGTCAAATTACCGGCAGAAAAGTAATCAGTACGATCTTTCCAAAGCCAGTCAAGACAGTTTAAGAGCAGCACCATCTGCTGCAAGTGAAGATACGTTTCCAATTGCGGTTCATCGCTGTAAAGATCGCCAGGCGGAAACACAACACCGTTGACCTGCGCCTCTTTAAGGACTGAGTTGGTGGGTTCAACAGCGGAGGAAGTCATGCTATGGGCCTCTGCTAAGGACGCTTCGTACCAGTGTAACTCGTCCGCTTACGAGTCCACCCCTTCAATCGGTGCAAACCCTTGGCGTTGAACGTTTTCAGTTACAGTGCGTGGGTCGAGGAATTGGAGCAAATAGTCAGGGCCACCTGCTTTGGAGCCGACGCCGGAGAGTTTGAAGCCACCGAAGGGCTGGCGAGCAACGATAGCACCGGTAATGGTGCGGTTAATGTAGAGGTTGCCTACTTCAAAATCAGCATAGGCGCGATCGATGTGGGATGGGGTGCGCGAGTTAAGGCCGCCTGTGAGTGCAAAGTTAGTACCGTTCGCTATTTCGAGAGCGTCATCAAAGGTATCGGCTTTGATGACAGAAAGCACCGGGCCAAAAATCTCTTCTTGAGCGATAGTCGATTGCGGGTCAACATCGGTGAAGATGACAGGACCGACAAAGTAACCGGGTTCAGGGGAAGGTAGCTCTAAGGCCAAGGTGGCTTCCGCCTTGCCTGTTTCAATGTATTCGCGAATCTTCTGTTGAGCGGAAGCATCAATCACTGGGCCTACTGTAGTGCTAGGTTCAACGGCATCTCCCACGTTTAGAGACTTTGTTGCTTCGATTAAGCGAGCCACAAAAGTCTCGTAAATAGCAGCCATCACAATTACCCGAGAGCAGGCAGAACACTTTTGGCCGCTGTAGCCAAAGGCAGAATAAACCACGCCCTGAACAGCCTGATCGAGGTCTGAACTTTCATCGACGATAATGGCGTTCTTGCCGCCCATTTCAGCAATCACGCGCTTCAGGTGCTTTTGCCTAGGTCTTAAGACGGCAGCATCTGCATAGATTTGGCAGCCGACTTCCTGAGAACCAGTGAACACAATCATGTTGATATCTGGATGTTTTACCATGTGCGAGCCCACGGTAGAACCGCTGCCGGGCACGTACTGAAAAACACCTTCTGGAATACCGGCGTCAATAAAGATTTCGGTAAGCTTGGCAGCAATTACAGAGGTCAGCGCCGCAGGCTTGAGCAAGGCGCAGTTGCCAGTGACGAGCGCGGCGACGGTCATACCGGTCGGAATAGCCAGCGGAAAATTCCAGGGAGAGATCACCAGAACAAGACCTTTGGGCCGGTAGAAGTAGCGGTCGTTTTCGCCAGCAACGTCGTAGACAATTTCATTATCCAAGCGCTCCATTTCATCGGCGTAGTAGCGGCAAAAGTCGGCGGCTTCTGAGACTTCTGCATCTGCCTGATGCAGGGGCTTACCGCCCTCAAACACCATCCAGGCGTTCAGCTCATGGCGGCGTTCTTCTAGCAGGTCAGCGGCTTTGCTGATAATGGCTGCGCGCGCTCGAACTGGGGTACGTTTCCAGGTTTCAAATGCGGCTTTGGCAGCGGCGATCGCACTATCTGCCTGATCCACGCTAATTTGTCCCACCGTCCCCACCAGCTGCGCCGGACGAGAAGGATTCAAAGACTGAACCGTCGTCTCTGTTTTGACGAATTCGCCGTTGATCAAAGGCTGGTAGGTCTTACCCAGCTGTTGCTTGACTGTCTCTAGCGCGGCCGTTGCCGAGAGTCTTTCTGGCGCTAAGGCATAGTCTGTATCTGGGGCTAGATTAATTCGGGTGACGCCATCTTTCACAACGGCAATCGGCAGTGGCGTCACGGTATCTTCATCGCGATCGCCCTCTCCCCATTCCGGCACTGCCAGCAGCTCATCTGCCGGTTTATCTTCCAAGCTCTGACGCAAAAATGAGCTGTTCGCCGTGTTCTCTAACAGGCGGCGAATCAGATAGGCCATCCCCGGAATCAGCGCACCGTAAGGGCAGTACACACGAACTCTGTGCCCTTGTTTTACCAGAGCCGTCGCCAGGTTATCGGCCATGCCATAGAGCACCTGAAACTCTACGTTGCGAGCAGGAATATCTAGGGTTTGGGTGATGGCCATAGCGAGGGCTTGCGATCGCACATTGTGGCTACCAATCGCCGCGTATACATGCTCATAACTCTCCAATAGCCGCTGCGTCATGCGCTCAAAGTTGGCATCGGTTGAAGACTTGTGATTGTAAACTGGCGTCGGCCAATGGTTCTGCCGGGACGTAATCGTTTCCTGATCCCAGTAGGCGCCCTTGACTAGGCGCACGGTCACAGGTGTTCCGCGCTCTTTCGCCCACTCAATCACGCCCTCTAGGTCTTGATAGCTATCGCGCAAGTAGGCTTGAAGCGTCACGCCAATGTCAGAGCGCGATCTAAATTCGTCTTCCATTAGCAGCTTTTTGAGTGCAGCTAAGGTCGCATCCTTGTAGCGGTACTGCTCCATATCGAAGTGAACAGCGACACCGAGTTCTTCGGCCCGTCTGAGCAGGGTTCGAATATGCTCACCCACTTTCGCTTCTGAACCTTCTACATCTAGCGCGTCAAACTGCG
The DNA here is from genome assembly GCA_937911865.1 of uncultured Synechococcus sp. Classification (GTDB taxonomy): domain Bacteria; phylum Cyanobacteriota; class Cyanobacteriia; order Phormidesmidales; family Phormidesmidaceae; genus Phormidesmis. The sequence goes on along the minus strand of CALDSK010000081.1, from coordinate 31,384 downwards.
AGTAAAAGGCCGTTAGCTTCACCGATACCTGAACCTTAGCAAGCGGCTTACCCTCAGCAGTATCGACGCTATCTACTTTCGACCAGCGCTGAGCGGCCTCTGTCAGCTGAGCCATCAGGTCCAGATACTGGTTGAGATAGGCTTCAGCCTCTTTTTCGGTAACGACCGCCTCACCGAGTAAATCCATGGTGAAGGCCATCGACTGCTTGCGCAGCTGCTCAATACTCTTTAGCGCCTGCTTAATGTTTTCGCCTGCAATGTATTTTCGAGCCAGCGTTTCCACTGCGGTTGAAAGCGTTGTGGCCGCGACCTGCGCAGGCATAGAGCTTGGATCGGCAAAATTCAGCAGTCCTTTTAGGGCTTGTGGTAGCTCAACGCTGTCATCGCCTAAATATTCTTGAAAGTGGCTAGCAATTTCGGTCTTGTTAGTCAGCGCAGGCAGACAGTCAATCAAACGAAACATCTGTACCCGCAGGCCAGGGTTATCCATGGTCCAAGCGAGTAGCTTGTCGTCCCAGCGCAGCTGATCGCGCATCTTGGAGAAGAGCGATCGCTTACCCTGACTATCGGCTAGCAGCTGGCGCGCGATCAGCTGCGTTTTCTCTTCATACTTAGCTAATCGGCTAGCCGCATCGGATGACGAACTAACGACCGGGCGAGAGGCATTGGCAACCATCAAAATCTCCTACCGCTTCTAGACACTCAGGACCTAGAACACGAAACTAGACAACTTCAATACATTTGTGAGCTTGTTTTAAGCAGATTTTACAGGTTTATTTTTTCGAGATAGAAGGCTGAGAGCCATTGAAAGACTGCAAGTCTGAAGCGGTCATCACCTTGGACAAATCGCTTTCTGATTGGCTACTTGACTGGTCATTCGACTGGCGAGCTTTACCTACCGGCTGAAAGACTATTGCTTTGTTGGGCGAGCGATGAGAGGCACCCACGCTTGTTTCCGCCGATGTTGACTCATCCGCCGCTGGAGAGAAGCCTTCAGAAACGGGACCCTTAGCAGAGATTAAAGAGATCGCTTCACTAACGCTCTCTGGCAGCACAACAACCAAACCATTATCAGGTACGTTGTCTAGTGCCCAGTTAATGGCCTTAGCTTCATCTAGCTCAATTTCGTACGAGAAGGTCTCTCCAGAAGCTGCTTCGACTTTGGCAATGCCTTTTACGATCAGCGCTGCAACTTCACCCGAAGCCCGGCCACGCGTATCTGCATCCTCTTTGATCACAACCTGATCAAAGATACCCGCACAGAGTTCGCCCAAAGCTACCATATCTTGATCGCGCCGGTCGCCAGGGGTACCGACTACGCCAATCGAAGGGCCTGGCCAGTTCTTCACAAAACTGCCAACGGCCTCGTAGCCAGCGGGATTGTGAGCGTAGTCTACCAAGACGTGATAGTTCCCCATATTGAAGAGGTTCATGCGTCCAGGAATTTGGCTAGCAGATGGCTGGAAGGTTCGCAGCGCTAGGCGAATTTGTTCTATTTTGATGCCTTGAACAAAGCCCGCTAGGCTGGCAGCTAGCGCGTTGGCAATCATGAAGGGCGCCCGACCGCCCATGGTTAGCGGCACGCGCTCGGCTTTCTCAATTCGGTGGAGCCAGTCCTGCTGAAGAATAGAAATGTAGCCTTCTTCGTAGACGGCGGCGATACCGCCCTGCTTTAGGTGCGATCGCACTAAAGGATTCTGCGGATCCATCGAGAAATAGGCAATCTTCGCCCGCACCCGCTTGGCCATCGCCGCGACGCGCTTATCGTCGGCATTCAGCACAGCGTAGCCGTCATCGCGAACAGCCTCAGCCACGACCGCCTTCAGCTTTGCGAGCTGATCGATCGTATCAATATCGCCAATGCCCAAATGGTCAGCCGCCACGTTTAAGACAATGCCAACATCAGACCGTTCAAAGGCCAGACCAGATCGCAATAGTCCCCCCCGAGCGGTCTCTAGCACCGCCATATCAACCGTCGGATCTTCGAGAATCATCCGAGCGCTCTGTGGGCCCGTTGTATCACCTTTTTCGACTAAGTTATTACCGATGTAAATACCGTCAGTGGTTGTAAAACCTACCGTGTTGTACACCTGACGGAAAATGTGCGCCGTCAGCCGAGTTGTTGTGGTTTTGCCGTTAGTACCCGAAATCGCCACAATCGGAATACGTGTGGGCGCATCTGTGGGCATCAGCATCTCCATGATGGGCGCAGCAACATTGCGGGCTACGCCTTCACTCGGCGCTACATGCATTCGTAGCCCAGGCGCAGCATTGACTTCTACAATCACGCCGTCTGCGGCTGAAAGCGTCTTAGAAATATCTGTTGTCACCACATCAATGCCAGCGACATCTAGCCCAATTAAGCGAGAGGCGCGCTCGGCAATCCAGATGGTCTGTGGATGAATTTTATCTGTGCGATCGACCGCCGTTCCGCCCGTACTGAGGTTTGCGGTTTCGCGAAGATAGCAGATCTCTCCATCGTCAAGCACCGTATTCAGCGTCATGCCTTGAGTTTCTAGCAGCTTATCGGTGGTTCTATCCAGCAGAATTTTCGTCAGAATATTGTCGTGTCCCTCGCCTCGCTTGGGGTTAAGATTCTCTGTTTCTACCAGCGCTTCGATGGTGTCTTTGCCGTTACCAATCACATGGGCTGGCACTCTTTCTGCCACCGCCACGACCTTGTGGTTCACCACCAAAATCCGGTGATCTCGGCCCTCGTAGTAATGCTCTACAATCACGCCGTCAGAGACCTGGCGAGCCCGGTCATAGGCCGCTTCAGCTTCTTCCCAGTTACGAATTTCTAAGGTGATACCCCGACCGTGGTTACCATCTAGCGGTTTGACAACAATCGGATATCCGCCCAAATAGTCCAAAGTATCTTCAAGCTCTCTCAAAGAGTAGACAACACTCCCTTTAGGGACTGGGATGCCCGCATTGCCCAACATCTGTTTGGTGCCTTCCTTATCACAGGCAAGCTCCACGCTTAAAATATTGCTGTGAGAGGTCAACGAAGCCTGAATTCGCTTTTGGTGAACGCCGTAGCCGAACTGCAACAGATTGCGAACCGGCAGAGCCAACCAGGGAATTTGGCGCGCTTCGGCCGCCCGGACCAGCGCTTCGGTGCTCGGACCAAGCGCCGCCGCGGCGCGAAGCTCATTGAGATCGTCTAAGTCTTGCTGAAGCTCACGTTCAGGATAGGTGCCTGTTTCAATAATGCTTTCACACAGTCGTAGGGCTGCCCTGCCGGCATAGCGGCCAGCTTCTTCATTTTCGTATTGAAAAACAACCTGATAAACACCAGGCGTCGCCGTTTCACGGGTGCGACCAAACCCTACAGGCATACCAGCTAGGGTCTGTAACTCTAGAGCGACATGTTCAATAATATGACCCAGCATAGTGCCTTCTTTTAGACGGGACAAAAAACCGCCTTTGACACCGGGAGAGCAAAAATGCTCTACTAGGCTGGGCAATACGCTGACCAGTCCGTCGTAAAACCCCTCAATCGTATTGGAAGGACGCTCGGCCATCTCTTCTAAATCTAATCGGATGATGATTAGCTTGGCGTAGCGGATACTCCAATAGTTGGGACCGCGGAGAGTCTGGGTCTTGAGTACTTTCATAGGTTAGTTACAAGCGGCAGATAAGCGTGGGTAGAAATCGGCGTACTTTCAAATCTACTTCCAACCAAAAAGCGGAAGCTTGAAAGGAAACCATCAGCAAATTAATCGATATCTCTAGACGTAGCCGCTATCGGACAGTGGGCAAACAAAGAGGCCAGCAAAGGCGCCAACAACCGGTGGCCCGTCTTGTCCGCTAGCGAAGGAATCCGGCCTTAGGTCTGAAGCTGAAGAACAGCCCGATTCTTGTAATCGTAACAGTCGCCTTTTTTCAAAACATGTACCTTAAGGTTGTGAAGACTGAGCGGAAATGCTTCCCCAGAGCCTGGGTAGTTGGTATGCGTTAGGCTACCGGGATCAACAACGGTGATGGTGCCTTTACCCATCACCTGAAACGTGCCGTCGCCCGCGAGAGCAATGCAAGTATCTTCATCAATACCGACACCCAGACGATTGGGGTGAGCTGCGATCGCACTTAGCAAGCGAGCCATCCGGTTACGATTGTGAAAATGCTGATCGACGAGCAACTCAGGAACAAAGCCTAATCCATTGGTCAAGTCTACCAACGCAGGATTGGGGGACTCACCGCTGCTGCCACCCGCAATCATATCTATACCCATAATGGCAGCGCCAGCGCTTGTTCCAGCAATCACCAGCTGACCGTCTGCCACCCTGTTTTTAATGATGTCAACCACCCGAGTACCGCCCAGCAAATCTCTCAATCTGAGCTGATCGCCCCCAGTGATAAAAACACCGCTACAGTCATTTAAAACAGAATGCCACCGAGACTCATCGCACTCTTCTCGGTAGCGAATATCTAAAACCTGGACTCGCGCCGCACCCATTCCTGTAAAGATTTGGTAGTACCTGTCGCCGACAATTTGTGGCTCGCGAGAGGCAGAAGGAATGATGCCGATAGTGGCGCGCTCACCCCCGGCACTTTCAAAAAAAGCCCTCAGTATGTCGCAGCCGTTGGTCTTGTCTTCTGCCCCACCAATGATTATCACTGGGTACCGGGTAGAAATTGCCATAGACTTTTGAGCCAAACGTGATTTCAATTCCAGCATAGAGCTATACCCAACATTTATTAAGGGCCTTCGCCACAACTCGCCCAACTCTTTTAGTATCTCAATAGGCAGCATTGAGATTAGTAGCTAAGAATATAGTAAAAGCTTCAGCGCGTCTTCCTTAGTTTTTAAAGTATCAATAGAGTCAAGACTCATTTTGTATCAAAAAACACAATTTCACCCAACACCATTTCACTGTGTCAGGAAAGACGCGGCGCACTCTAGAATAAAGTTAGATAGCACATGAATTAGATACAACATGGCATCTCAAAGGTGCGCACATCCCAACGCTGGCACTCCGATACGCTGATACTCCTCACGCTAATACCATGAGTAAAGAAGACGTCAATCAATCCTTAGCAGCGCTACATACTGAAATCGCTCAATTGGAGACGCCTGATGCGGCGGTTAAAGAAAAGCTCGTTGCCCTCATTGAAACAGTAGAACGCCAGCTAAAAGAGCCAGAAAGCCCTGAGCATAAAAGCGCAAACCTACAGACGCTGCCTGCGCTAATCGAACAGTTTGAGAGCGATCATCCAAAGGTCACCGAGACCCTTTCTCGCTTACTCAACACGCTGAGCAGCATGGGCGTTTAAAGAGCTTTTTAGCGCTTCTCTTATCGCGCCTCCTATCGCTTCTCTTAGGACTCCTCTTATAGGACTCCTCTTAGCGGTTCTTTCTACTAAGCGGCAGCTATTGCTTGGCAGCATGGCATCGCTTGAAGGGTTTACCGCTGCCACACCAGCAGGGCTGCGATCGCTTGGGTTCAAAGGGCGGCAAAATATCACCGTCGAGATAAAACCACTGTCCCTTTTCGCGCACAAATCGAGAGCGCTCATGCAGCTGTTGAAGCTTCGCCTTCGGCGCTGTCACCAGCCCTGAACTATTAGCTGAGCTATTAAGAATCGCTGAATTTACAGGACTAGACGGGTTAGCCGCCTGCTGATAGGCCGCCACAAACTCAACCACACCTGTCTTATCTTTTTTTTGACCTTTCTGCGTCTTAATCACCAGCAAATTTTTCCAGGCTGTATGACGAACGCTCGCTGCGAGACTTTTGGGCTCGTCGTCAGATCGCATTGAGGGATGGTGGGTAGCGATTAAGTAATCAACGTTGCCCTGACAAAAGGCGCTGTAGCGCGATCGCATCAAAGCCTCAGCCGTCGGCGCAGACAACGCCACCAAGTGAGGGCCACAGCAGCGAGAAAAAGGCTTTTGGCTACCACACAGACACCGATTACTCAATCGCGTATCCCTTGAACTCATATTGCTGAACTCATATCACGATTGTCTCCACTAGCTTGTTCTCACTGTCAGCTAGCTAGGCACTTTCGAAGATGCGCCGTCTAAACTCAGTGGGCCAGGTCCATGAGATAGGGTCATCAACAGGCCACCAACCAAGGCTGTGTTCTTGAGAAAGCTAGTTAAGTCAGTGGTAAACGGATGAAAAATGAACGTCGTGGGGATCAAAAATATGATTAATAGCCAAGCGCCTACTGTTGTCTTATATCCCAGTAACAGTGACACAGCGCCTACCAACAGAAATACAATCGTCCCGACCGCTAGCAGACCAGCCAACGGCAGCCCCTGACTAGCAATAGTCTCAACAAATCCTGGGAATCCGGTGATATGGTTGATGCCTGCATTCAAAAAGATCAGCGCTAAGCAAATTCGTCCGGCTAGTGATAAATACATTGTGACTTCTTACAAGCAAATGAGAACAGCAATTAATTACTTGAGGTTAGCAAAGCGATCACGCTCTCGCATGAGAAAATCCTAAATCTCACTGCTCAGATTCTGCTGACTTGAATCTGCTGACTTGAAACAGACGCGGGCAGTCAAAATAAAGGGAGGCCAAAATGAAATTAGCTTGAGCATCGCTGGTAAAATAGCCCATATAGTATATTTGATCTACTATGTCGCACTCTGCTGCCGTCGCGGATACGCCTCAAAATGACGAATCATCTATTCCAGAGGTTCTGCCCGGCCTCACGCTGAGCAGCCAGCAGTGGGATGCGCTTCAGGCACTAGAAGCATTTGTCCACAGCGATGAAAAAATCTATTTGCTCACAGGCTACGCGGGCACTGGCAAAACCACTTTGCTACAGGCACTGATTACGCGCCTGCAACAATCACGAGACGGTCGGCCCATTGCCCTAACAGCGCTCAGTAATAAGGCCACCAAAGTGCTACAGGCAATGGCCTACCGCTGGGGATGCGAGGTTGACTGCATGACCTGCTGCAAGCTGCTGGGCCTCAAGCCAGTGATCGATAAAGAAACGGGCGGACAAAAGTTTGAGCCGGACCGCGATCGCAAAAATCTCACCACCGAATACGACCTGGTGGTGGTTGATGAGTGCTCCATGATCAACGAAGACATGTGGACGCTGCTAGTTAACTCCGTGTCAAGGTTCACTGAGCGCACGCAGCTGCTATTTGTCGGTGACTCTGCCCAGCTGCCGCCTGTGGGTGAAGCCGAATCGCCCTGCTTTGAGAACGTCATAGCGCGCAGCGATCTGACAGAAGTGATTCGCTATGGGGGCGCCATTGGGCTGTTAGCAGAGGATGTTAGAACCCACTTAGAGCGGCCCAGCATGCCTCGGGCGGTGAGCGATCGCAACGAAACCAACACCGAGGGCATTTTCACCATCCCGCAGCCCCACTGGGAAAATCTGATGCTGCGCGCCTTCAAAAGCAAAGCCTACAACCAAAATCCCGATCAGGTGCGGGTGCTGGCCTACACCAACGCCAGAGTCAACTATCTCAATAACAAAATCCGCGCTGCTATCTATGGCGACAAAGCAGCCCGGTTTATGCCAGGCGAACGGCTAGTTGCCCGCAACGCCTGCATGGGCCGCGACGGCATATTGCTCCAAACCTCAGAAGAGTGTGAGGTAATCGACGCCTACCTCACCCGCTTTGAAGGCTGGCTGGTTTGGGATCTGGAGGTCGAAACAGACGAAAACCAGGAGCGCAAGCTCCGCGTCCTCCACGAAGACGAGCGTCAGCGATTAAAAGAACTGCTCTCCGACTACTCCGAGAAAAAACAGTGGATGGCCTTTTGGGATTACAAAGAGCTCTTTCACGACCTGAGCTACGCCTACAGCCTAACCGTCCACAAAAGTCAGGGATCCACTTTTCAAGACGTCTTTGTAGATGTGCCAAATCTGATGCTCAACCGCAAAGTCATTGAGCGCAATCAGCTGTATTACGTCGCGTTTACCCGAGCAGCAAAGAGACTTTTCCTGTGTCAGTAGACTTCTCTTGCGGCAACACAGCATGTGCCGGATGCGTTCGATACAGGCTAGTCACTTAATCTGCTGTCGCTTAGGGCTTTCAGCCTGTGAACTGCACCTCAGCCAAGTGACAAACGCTATGGTGTATTTTTCATAAGCCTCAGCCGCGATAGCAACATGCATCAGCTAGTTTGAGAGCTGTTCTATTCTATTGCGCTCTCTACTATGACAACTGTTGCAATCGTTTATTTCTCAGGCACTGGCAACACCAAACTAATGGCAGAAGCCGTTGCTGAAGGCGCTCAATCGGTCGAGCAAACAACTGCCAAAGTTTTTAGAATTACAGGCGAGCAAATTACCGCTGGGCGATGGCAAGACGAAACCATCATGGCAGCGCTCAGCGAAGCAGACGCCATTGTTATTGGCTCACCGACCTATATGGGCGGCGTTGCCGCGCAGGTAAAAGCCTTTATTGATGCAGCCGGAGAAGTTTGGTTTAGTCAAGGCTGGAAAAACAAGCTAGCTGGAGGCTTTACACATTCTGGATCACCTAGCGGTGATAAGCAGGGCACGCTGCTCTACCTAGCAACCAACGCGGCACAGCACAGCATGATCTGGGTGGGATCTAGCGAGATGCCCGATCCTGAAAGCGGTGTTAACCGAGCAGGCTCTTATCTAGGCGTGATGGGCTATGGACGAGGAGAAGGCGAGGTTGATCCAGGCGATCTGAAGTTCTCACAGTTGTATGGGCAACGAATCGCAAAAGCGACGCTCGCCTGGAATGCGGCGCAAATGAACTAGAACTTGAATGAACTAGAACTTGAATGAACTAGAACTTGAATGAACTAGGACTTATTAGAGATATCTGAAGGATGAACCATAGGGGAGGCATTATTTTCCGAATGAATCGCCTCCTCTCGGGAACCTACCGTATTTGCCACTGTAGGATGAGCGTTAGCATTGCTGAGCGCAGCGGGCGACACATTGGTGGGCCCTTGCTTAGTAACGTTCGAGCCAACAGGGGCCATAGCTTCAGCCGTCCCAGGGTCAGTTGCCATAGCATCGGTGACCATAGCTCCGGTGACCATAGAGCGCAGACTTAGGTTGGCCTTACGCAAAGCCTCCAAACGACTAGAGGTCAGATGCTCTGGCGGCAGCCCATCGAATACATTAAGCGTAGCCAAACGAGTTTTGACCGCGCCTTTTGCACCCACAATAAAGACCATTAAGCGGCGATCGCACGCCTCACGCACCATATTTTCAATCGCCAGCGAAGCCGTCACGCCTAATCTGGGCACATCCGCCAAATCCAGAATCAGCACCTCATAGCGATTAACGATTGTCATTCGTTGAGAAATCGTCTTGGCTGCGCCAAAGCTCATTGGACCACTCAAGCGAAACAGCAGCACCCGGCCTTGAATGGCAGCTAGCAGGCGCTTTTCCTCGCTAGTCAAAGACTCATCGGTCGGCTCTATAATCGCCTGAACATGTCGCTGCTGCTCATCTGTTAGCTTTTTCACCGTGAGCAAATTGGCCACAAACGCGCCTGCCGCCACCGCTGTAATCAAATCGACAAACACCGTCAGCAGCAGCACGCCGTACATCAAACCCGCGGCTTTCAAAGACACCTTGTGAGCGCGACGTAAAAAGCTCCAGTCGATAATATCGATCCCAACTTTAATCAAAATGCCAGCCAGCACGGCTAGCGGGATCTGCTCTGTCAGCGGACCAGCCCCTAGCAGCACAGCCGCTAGCAAGAAGGCATGCACCATGCCCGAGATCGGCGTTTTACCCCCAGACTTCACGTTAATGACCGTCCGCATCGTAGCCCCTGCACCAGGTAACCCACCAAAGAGACCCGACACCATATTGCCAAGCCCCTGCCCCATCAGCTCACGATCAGAATCATGCTGCGTTCGCGTAATGTTATCGGCCACTAATGAGGTCAGCAGCGAATCAATCGCGCCCAAAGTCGCAAGGACCAGCCCGTAGCCCAACATGTCTTTGATTGCCCGCTGCTCAAAGTGAGGCCAGTGAAAGTCGGGCAGTCCGCTGGGAATTTCACCAATGCGCGGTACGGCGTGACCGGTCATCACTAAGGACGCTAGCGTGCCAGCCACCAGCGCCACCAGCGGAGCAGGCAAAATTCGATTGATCCGAGCTGGCATGCCAAACACAATCAACAGCGTCAGCAAGCCCAAACTAAAAGCATAGGGGTCCAAATGGCTGATTACATCCGGTAGGCCCTGAATAGACTCAACCACACCCGCTGACCCCGGATGACCCATCAACGGTGCTATCTGCAACGTCAAGATAATTACGCCAATCCCTGACATAAAGCCTGAGATGACGGTGTAGGGCATCAGCGTGATGTACTCGCCCAAACGCAAAAAGCCAAACAGAATTTGAAACGCACCGCCAATCATGACGACGGTGAAAGCCATCTCTTTGCCGTATTCCGGATACTTCGCAATCAGCCCGGTAAAGACGGTGGCCATCACGACGGTCATCGGTCCGGTTGGCCCTGAGATTTGTGAGGGGGTCCCGCCAAACAAGGCGGCAAAAAATCCTATCGCGATCGCACCGTACAGTCCGGCAGTTGCCCCTGCGCCTGAAGAAACGCCAAAAGCCAGCGCCAAAGGCAACGCAACAATCGCCGCTGTCACGCCGCCAAAAATATCGCCCCGCACATTACGCAGGTGCAGTCCATGAATCCTAAACTTGCTAGCCATGTTTAAGTCCTGAAAAGATCAGGTACGACGGCGATTCTCCGAAGGAAAAAGCTCTGCGATCGCACCAAACGCGCTACATCAATAGGTCAATCACTCACTTTTTCTATCACCCGTGAGGAGAGCTATTGATAACGCCACTAAGAAACGTACTTCACAAAACCGAGAATGAAGCATTCTTAAATGTTATTTTTACAGCCCTTAAGTCTTTTTACTTTTCTCATACTTTTCTTCAGTAATTGCCCGTAAAAAGCACAGTAGCAGGCTTGTATTCAGGCAGTTTCGAGCTTCCAAGCGAGGAAAGATTTCTTTACGCCATTATGCTTTCATGACTCAAACACTGTTGTTTTTGAGCAAATCTCAGACTAATCCACACATTACCTCCGCATTGTTTGGGCGATCGCCTCTACAGCCAAATCTATTTGCTGGCGAGTCACCATCAGATTTGTCACCGCCCGAATCGTACATGGCCCGCTAGCCAATAAAGCAACACCGTCTTGAGCCAGCTCTTTTACCACCGCTTCAGCCGAATCATCCGGCACCTCAAAATTAACGATATTTGTTTCAACCGCAGCAGGATCTATCACCACACCTTTGATCCCTTGCAATCCTTGAGCCAGCTGCTGAGCGTTCTCATGATCTTCTACCAGGCGATCGCGCTGATGCTCTAAGGCATAAAGGGCCCCCGCCGCAATCATCCCAGCTTGCCGCATACCGCCACCGAACATCTTTCGAAACCGCCTAGCCACCTGCATCTGCGCCGCTGAGCCAACCAGCGCCGAACCCACGGGCGCCCCCAGCCCTTTAGAAAAGCAAACGCTCACGGTATCAAACGGCCTGGCATAGTCAGCCTCAGAAATGCCCGTTGCCGCGCAAGCATTCCAAAAGCGAGCGCCGTCCATGTGTAAGCGCAAATCTTGCTCCTGACAAACCTTGGCGATCGACTGAATCGTCTCTAGGGGAAAAATGCGTCCGCCGCTGCGGTTGTGCGTATTTTCAATGCAGACCAGCTGAGTGCGAGGAAAGTGTGGGTCGCGTGGACGCAAAGCACCTTTAACAGCGGCGGCTGAGAAAACGCCGCCTTCGCCAGGCAGCAACCGGCAGCTGACGCCCGATAGTGCCGCAGGGCCGCCGCCTTCGTAGTAGTAGATATGCGCTTCGGCCTCTAGCACGATTTCGTCGCCGGGCTGAGTGTGCGATCGCAGTGCTACCTGGTTAGTCATCGTGCCCGATGGCATGTACACCGCAGCCTCTTTTCCTAGCAGTTCAGCCACATAGGCTTCTAGTGCGCTCACGGTTGGGTCATCGCCTAACACATCATCGCCGACTGGTGCGTTCACCATTGCCTGACGCATTTCAGGTGTTGGCTGCGTGACCGTATCACTACGGAGATCAATCATGGCCTAAACTCCCATACCAAAAAAATTTAATCCCGGAATATCGCCTTTACAGCAGCGCGATCGCCCATAGCATAGCGGCTTTAACCTCAACACTGAAGCCAGTCTCTTTTTACACTCGCACATGTGTTTTGGGCACTTTATGAGTGACTGCGGTCACCGACTTACCACTGAACTCTCAGAATCTATGCCTCTCTCCTTTCAAAATAGTCCAAGCGCTGTTCGAATGCTGCAAAGAATGTCGCCAGCGCTCAGAGAAAGCTTTACCACAGAGCAATTAGAAGCCATAGAAAACGCATTGGTTCCGCGCACTCATCTCGTTGATCTCCGCTGTCTGATTCCACTCTTTGGTAAGGGCGCTTATTTTGTACTGGTCTGCGGGCCCAATCGACGTCAGCAGCCCAGGCTATCGAACGGCATTGAGCAGCTTACTAGCCATACCACTGGCCATACTACTGGCCACAACACTGGCCGCACCGCAACTGACACCACTACAATCAATACCCTCGAAACTGAGAGCAGTACACCGACTCGGCGCTGTTATCGCTACCCAACAGCTTACCGGGTGTTAGACAGAATGCCGACAAGCGTCAGCAGCACATTTACCCAAGCCCAAATTCACGCCATTGAAAATGCCTTAGCGCCCCGACAACATCTCATCGATATTCGACGCTCACTACCCTTTCTAGGCAAGGGAGCCTACCTGGTTTTTGCCGCTGGCCCCAACCGAAGAGCACGCTATCACAGCCTACAGAATCGTAATCCGTTCGTCATGCCTACGGTTGCTACCAGTATTGCCTTGGGGGCAGCCATCATATTGGGCCTGGTACAGCTTAGTGGCAGCGCGTTACTCGCCGAGCCAGACCCGGTTTTTCAGGCGGATGAGTCCTTTCACCCCACCGCCGTTCCCTTCAAAAAAAACAGAGGAGAATGCGAGAAAAGTGGGCGACAGTGGATCAACGAGCAGTGCATCGATAAAGTTCATGATCCCGTTTTCTAAAGATGAACACCGCCCTCACCAATCTGGGAAAATTAGGTTACCAGAATAGCATCATTCTATGAACACCCCTGTGCATCCACAAATACAGAGAACGCTAGCCGCAATTGTGGTCACAGACGCGGTTGGCTTCAGCAAGCGTATGTCTCAAGACGAAGACAAAGCGCTATCGATGATTAACCGGGATATTCAGCTCATTTCAGAGCTGTGTGAGTTTTTTGAGGGCAAAATTTTAAAGACGGTGGGCGATGGCGTCTTAATGTATTTTGTCAGCGCTGTGCAGGCAGCCGCTTGCGCGGTAGAAATGCAAAAAACATTTATTGGGTATAAGCAAAATAAGCCAGACGATGAACACTTTATACACCGAGTCGGCGTACATCTCGGAGATATCTTCTTCAACCAGACAGACATGATGGGGACCGGGGTCAACATCGCCGCACGGCTAGAGTCTGAGGCAAAACCAGGTGCTATTTGCATGTCGCAAGTGGTGTATGACGTGGTCAAATCTCGCTTAGAGCTGGATGCAGACTACATTGGTCAGCTTTCACTCAAAAACATTTCGGAAGCCGTTGCCGCCTACAACGTTTGGCCAAAAGGAATGCGCCCCGCCGACATAGACAGCGACGTCACAGCTGCCGTCGCCCCGCTAACCATTACCCCGTTAAACCTGGCGGTCAAACGGCTTTCGTCTCACCCTAACAGTCGTCGCATTAAGAAGCTGCTATACGGCACCCACAAAGCAGCCTGGGAAAATGATGCCGCTATACTCGAAGGCATTTCATTGAAAGCATTGCTAGAATCTTTGACCGATCGAAATGCCAATGTAGAAGAGTGTCGCCATAGTCTATTCGAAATTGTTGCTACGCTCAATCGTCAAGAGACCTACACCAAAATAGCCAATATTATTCTAGAGAATCTGCAAGACGTTTATGTAGAGCTCACTGGTGGGATCGTTCGCGCTGGGGAAGACACAGCAGCTGGCGTCAAAACGGCAGAACTAGGAACAGCGGGTCTGGAACCGGCAGAAGACCCAAGTCTGCTAGAGAATCCACTGATTGCACTTTATAAAGATGTCGCGATTCGATTAGAGCAAGCAGCCGACCCCATTCGTACGAAAAAGCTGCTGTACTGCCTGTGCTACGACAGCTGGGAAAATGATAGCGATCGAGTTCAGCAGATGAATACATCAGCGTTAGTTGAAGGTCTGTATAAACAGCTTCCCAGCGTTCATGACTTGCAAGAGAGATTAAAGATTGTTTTACTACGGCTGAATCGCAAGGCGAAATATTCTCCGATCGCCAACAATATATTCAAAGAGTGTCAGGTTCTCTATCCAGAAATCGACAGTCAAATTTCTATGCCGGGAGCGGTAGAGATAGAAGAGTCAACAACAGAAAACACTCAAATCAATGTAAGGAAGAAATCCGACTCGCCGAGTCCCAACAACACTAACAGAATTCAAACTAAACAAATAAAAAGTCACCCCTCAGCGGTAGAATCTTTGCTGGTACCATCTGCAAGCTTTGGCAACTAGCGATTACCTTTCTTTATCAACAGCAGACTCCGCAATCTAGCACTACACCACAACTAGCGACACCCACAACTAGCGACACCCACAGCTAGCGACACCCACAGAGATATACTGATGGCTATATCGTAATTGTTGACGAGTTGAGTCGTAGGGGTTGAGCAGTGAGTAGTCCTAAGGTGAGTAGTCCTAAAGTTTTTATTGATGGGGAAGCGGGAACGACTGGGCTACAGATTTACCAGCGCTTGGCAAAGAGAACTGATTTAGACGTTATTAGCATTGACCCGGCTAAGCGGAAAGACGCCGAAGAAAGAGCGAAAATGATCAACGCGGCAGACGTTGCTATTCTGTGTTTGCCCGATGAAGCAGCTCGTGAGGCAGTCAGCTGGGTCAACAACGACACAACTAAAGTTTTGGACGCCAGCACGGCTCATCGGACGGCAAAAGATTGGGTATACGGATTTCCTGAATTAGCACCAGATCAACGACAAAAGATTGCAGAAACGCGTCGGGTGAGTAATCCGGGCTGCTATCCAACCGGCTTTTTGGCAGCGATCGCACCCCTTACGCACGCAGGCGTGCTGCCAGCCAATTTTCCAGCAACCGTCAACGCCATTTCCGGCTACTCCGGCGGCGGCAAAAAGATGATTGCCCAGTACGAAAGCTTCCGGAATGAAGGCTTCCAAAACAAAGACATTCAAGCGCAAAACCCGAAGTCAGCTGAGTCCAAAGAACCCTACAGCCCCTACGGCCTTAAGTTTGGGCACAAGCATGTTAAAGAAATGCAGCTATATTCTGGATTACAGCACGCGCCACTGTTTGTACCAGCCGTAGGCGATTTTGTGCAGGGCATGGTCGTTCAAGTTCCTCTGCCGCTGTGGACACTAGAGAAGCCACCCACGGGCGCACAGCTGCACAGTACACTCCAACAGCACTATACTAACGAGCCCTTCGTACAGGTCATGCCGTATCAGGATGCCAGTACGCTCAGAGACGGGAATTTTTTAGCAGCAAAAACAGCTGTTAACACAAACGAGGTGCAGCTGTTTGTGTTTGCCAACGATGACACGCAAGAAGCGCTGCTGGTTGCCCGGTTAGATAACCTGGGCAAAGGAGCGTCGGGCGCGGCCGTTCAGAATTTGAATATTATGCTAGGTCTACCGGAAAAGGCAGGCTTGTAGGACGACGAGAAAAGGCATCAATCGCTGCACGCTGGGCCATATCGTGATTCATAATAAACGAGTGAAGCGCCTCGATCTGCACAATCGGGTCGTGGGCCTCCATTCGAATTTCACTAATACCAACAATCAGATCGTTAATCTCTTCACCAAAGGGACTTAAGGAACCTGTTGGACCGATGGTGCCAGCAATTAGAGTGTAGGGACACTTTAGCTTTGGAAGCTGCGCGTAGAACGTTTGACTCGCCATGTTGTGGCCGCTTTGAGTAGCAAACCAGCGAAAGGGTAGCAGGCGGTTGGCGATACGGGCCGCTCTTGGTGAACGGTTGGGTGGGGCGAGCATCACAACATGGTGAGGCAGCGGAAAGTCGATTGGCTCAGCTAAGGCAGCTCGGGTGAGGATGCCGCCCATAGAGTGACTGACGATGCCGTAAGGACCGCGCCCAGAGAGCTTGCGTAGGCGATCGCGCAACCTGAACGCAATGTCATCGAACGATTGGAACACCGTTACGTAGCCAAAAAATTCTGTCGTATGTCCTGCCTTTTGCAAAGCATTCGCCATTCCCCAAAGAGATAATGGCGTGCGTCCGAGTCCATGAATGAGTAATATATTCATCACAAGCTTAGCAAAAGAGTGAGTTTTTCTATTATGGTGCAAGTCAAAATCACCGGTTGTGCATCGCAGCTCAACCCGATAAAAGCCAAGCTTTCTGATATTATTCATAGCTGCTTGCAAGAGGCCATTGGCACGCCAGAGAAAAAGCGCTTTCAGCGATTCTTCCCACTGGAGGCAGAAAACTTTTACTACCCCAACGAGCGTTCTGAGCAATACACTATTATTGAAATTGTGATGTTCGAAGGGCGATCTGTTCCAGCGAAGAAAACGCTAACCAGGCTGTTATTTGAACGCATAAATCAACAGCTTGACATTGCGGTAGAAGACATTGAAATTGCAATGTTTGAGCTCCCTAAGCACAACTGGGGAATTCGAGGCATTCCAGGCGATGAGCTGGTGCTAGATTATGTGGTAGAAGCTTGATTCTAGACGTGATAGCTAAACCTGGTATCTGGACCTAATATCTAGAACTAGCCCTCCACTCTTTTAAGGTATTCGGCCAGTCTGAACCAAGAGCCTGCACCGACTTCTTTCTCAAACTCTTGAATCACCCACTCACCGATGTTGGCGCCTCTTGCATGTTCAAAGAGATAATCTTTTATGGCTATTTGGTCATCCCAGGTAGGACGAGTTCCAGCTAGGGAACCGTAGCACCAGCTGGGGTTTGGTTCACGGCCACACTGATCCATAAAGGTTCTATCTGCCCAGCCAGGACCGCGCCCCTGCTTGAACGCACGGCGACGATGACCATGGTAAAGCTCTACCAGCGTGGGTACATCGCGAATTTGTCGAGCCTGGTCATTAGAATAAATCTCGACCATATCTTCTGTGTTGACCGCGCGTTCGCTAATCCACTGATGAGCACAGTCAGGACATTTCACAACAAAAGAAAGAACGATTCGACCGCAGGCAGGACAGGGCTTTGTCGGCGGTACGCCGCCACCGCCTGAAGACTTTTGTCGGGTGGGTAGGCTGTAGTCTTCTACATCTTCGGGAAAGCCGAGCCGCTGCAAGTTGCCAGCCTGATCGAGAATAATGCCGTGCGTTTTACCCGTCTGAGGAGAGATTCGCATGACTCTGCCAAGCTGCTGAAAGTGCATCGCGCTAGACTTGGTCGGGCGCAGCATCAGGCCGACTTCTACGCTGGGTTCATCGAATCCAATACTGATCACGTTGCAAGAAGTTAGCACCATCAGCTCGCCAGTCTTAAGAGCGTGATACAGCTTTTTGCGGTCTTTGATAGAAGTGTTACCGTCAACCGTATCGGCAGTAATACCGGCCTTGCGGAATTGCTCAGCAACGTGATTGGCATGCTCAATATCCACACAAAAGGCGATAGTGCGCTTGTTGCGACCAATGCGGAACCATTCTTCTACTATTTTTTCGACCAGTTCAGTGCGATCGCACGCATTCTTCAAATCTTTCTCGTCGTAATCTCCTCTTGCTGTTTTCACCTCTTCCAAATTCGCCATGCTGTCTCTTGGCATGCTGTAATACTTCATTGTAGAGAGATAGCCCATGTCTTGAAGCACTCTGGGCACCGGCGAAGACACGAGTGTTTCAAGATAGTCTCCCAGCTGTTCTTTACCCAAGCGCAGGGGCGTAGCCGTCATAACCAAATGCACGGCATTTGAGTGAGTTTTGGTCATGACCTTTTTGCCCACCTGGCTAAAAAGTGTGATGTGTCCCTCATCGTAAAAAACAACATCAGCAGGCCACTTTTGCCACCAGCGTCGCTTCGCCATAGTTTGAATGCTGGCGATCTGAATAGGGGCATCTCGGTTCTCTTCCCAGCCCGCCTTAATAAAACCGCACTGTAAGCCAAACGCTTTCATTTTTTCGTAGGTTTGCCCGACAAGAACGTCTAGATGCACTAAAAACATCAGGCGCTTACCCGCTTCTTCAGCGTGGGCACAAATCTGCCCGCTAATGATGGTTTTACCAGCGCCTGTCCCAGCGATAATCGCTACGCGCTTGTAGCCTTCATTTAGCTCACAATAAAGGTCATTAATGAGCGCTACCTGATAAGGGCGTAGCTTCGGCGGCCCTACAGGCGTGGCCGAGACTATCGCGGGCTGTTGTTCGTCGTCATGTTCGTCAACAGTGGTGTTGGCATTAATGCCAGCAGAAGAGGAAGGATGAGACATAGAGTGAAATTGTACACAAGTCAGTCACCAAAGCGAATAGACAAACGTGCACTTTATAGGGCTACCGTTCAATAGGATAAACGTGAGTAGCCTGCTTTGCCAATTGAGCGTAACAGAGTTGAGCGCAACGTTGAGCGCAACACCGACAAACATCAGGTGTCACCAAAGCTGGTTGGGGAAAAAGAGAAGCAGTGATATCAAGCTCGATACCACTGCTTCTTTTAATCAGCACCGTTGTTCTTTGATAGTGACTAAGCCGCTAAATTTTATAGACAGAAATGCTTTAGACGAATCTAAAAGCTGAACTTTTAAGGGCGAGACCAGTGTTGCTTTTGACGATGGCGATAAGCTCGTCTTCTCCAGTTGTTTGGAGAAAAATACCGCGTCCTCCAGCAGTCCCTTTAGGTGCTGAGCCGATTCGATAGTCGCTAGCTCGGCCTTTAAGCTGAATTTTATCGCCGCTGCCAGCACTGAAATCTTTGATCAGGGCATAGTCGCTGTGTCCTATCGTATTGTTGCGGCCATCGTCGTAGTACACAGTGGTGCGATCGCCCAGTACAAACAGGTCACGACCGCCGCCACCCGTCAAAACATCGCGTTCGTTTCGTCCTGGATTCTTTGTTGCAGGGTCAACACCGATTAGGCGATCGCGACCGCCGTGGCCAAACAATGTATCGCTGCCCTTACCACCCCATAGCTTGTCGTTACCGGTCTCACCCCACAGCTTGTCGTTGCCACTTTCTCCATACAAACTGTCGTTGCCTGAGCCCCCTTTTAATCTGTCATTACCACCAGCCGCCCTGACAATATCATTGCCATTTAGCGCCTTAAACGTTTGGTTGCGGTGATTACCAGTTAGCACATCCCGGCGCCGACTGCCCACCACACTCAATCTAACAGGGGAGCCGATAGGGGAACTGTCAGGAGAGGTAGCAGGCGGATTAACAGACGGGGAAGACGGTGGCGCAGCGCCAATATTAGAAATGGGAGTAACCAGCCCGCTACCTTGACCATAGAGCGTTTGAATACCGTTGATATCATCGGCATAGAGAAAGGCAGAGCCCAAACCGGTATACACATTGTCAGCAGAAACTTGCATCACAGCGTCATTAGTCAACTCATGTCGCAAACCAAGCGCATGGCCAATCTCATGAACAGCGACGAACAAAAAATCCGTATGGGTGGCGTTACCATCTGTCGCCCAAAGGTCGCGATTGTCAAAAGCAACGGTCGTCGCGAGCTCACCGTCATACCTCAGCTGAGTACGCCCCAAGGTGCCGCCCTTTCCGCCCAGGTCATCATGGCCAATACGAATATCAGCCGCATCGGGCTGGGTTCTCGATTTGGCACCGGTATCTTCAACTTCTATAAATTCGAGAGGTGCATAGGTAGACCACAGTCTGAAAGCTTCTTCTATAGCGGCTTTCATTTCACCATTGCTAATGCCACCCTGCACACCACCGTCCAACAGATTCGTGTAGCTGTAGGAAAGGGTAATTCGCGAGCCTTTGCCGCCGGGCTGTTGCCACTGAAAGTTGGTGCTTTGCAGCGTAAAGTCTTCTTCAATAACGCTACCGTCTGAGGAAAAATCGGCAGAGGTAGACACACAGCAGGCCGAACAGACACAGCTTCTTATGTGGGTCGCTGAGTAGTTTGGAGCTAGCTGGTGTTGGATAGAAGGATTCAGGGTAACGTTCTTCAGGAAATTAGCAGAATCGAACATGCAAATTAGGCAGCGTTTGATAATTTTTTAATTAATCGCACCACAAAAAATTTGGTGCGTTCCGACCGCACGTGGCTACTGAAAGTTGTAGTTATCTCCAATAGCTTGAAATGACTAGCTTGAAATGACGTCAGCGCCTATGTCTAACAGCGAAAAGGCCGTCGCGAACCTGACATAAGTGCTATGCGAGCTTCATTAGCAACAGAGGCTAACAATGACAGGGGCCAACAATTATGTGACCGTTACTGCCTGACTGGCATCAATATCTCAGGTCACTATCAGATTCAGTAACAGATTCAGTAATGACCAACAGTCATAGCCAACAGTGGCTAGTAACCCCACCTTAGTACCCCCACGAAATGAAGCACACTAATCAAAATACGTTTAACTAAGACAGTATATGCATCGTTTTTTCGTTATGACAAGCATCACAGCTGACCTATGTTTTGCGTCAGCTCCGATTTCAGAAATATTTCAGACACAGAGGTGTAGTGGATTTGACCATAGCAGCAATCTTTTGTATAGCAGCAATCTTTTGTACTGATACTGAATACCCAACGCTACAGTCCTGTAAGCTCACAATCCGACCAGTTCACTGACTACCTGAACCAAAACATCTGGATCAATAGGCTTGCTTAAATGTCTTTGAAAGCCAGCATCAATGCAGCGTTCGCTGTCATACTCACTAGCGTAGGCTGTGAGTGCGATCGCGACGACCTTGCCCCCTTCTTCTGCAGGCAGCTGTCGAATCTTTCGAATGAGCATGTAGCCATCCATCTCAGGCATGCCTACGTCACTAATCAATAGCGCAGGAACTTGCACTTTTAGCGCTTCGAGCGCAGCAGCACCAGAATTGACACTAATGACGTTAACGCCTGCTTGCTCTAGTGCGAATGAAGTAATTTCAAGAGAATCGTCATCATCATCAACAAGTAAGACACTACACTGAGATTGTTCTGATTCTTCTGTACTGGCCTCTACACTGGCCTCTGCAATAGTTTCTGTACTGGCGGCCGTATTCGCTAGAGTCGTCTTGCTTTTAGTAGCTGACGCATCATGCCCTATGTCCAACAGCGGAAAATCCACTACCAAACGTGTTCCGGCATCTTCACCTTTACTCTCAGCAAAAATCTGACCGTCGTGCATTTTCACCAGCTGCCGAACGGTAGCTAATCCCAGCCCTAATCCACCAAACTGCCTGGATGTAGAACAGTCTTCCTGTCGAAAATGGTCGAAGGCATAGGGTAAAAAGTCTGCGCCAATGCCCTTACCGGTATCGGCAATCAACAAACGAACAGAAGACGCTGCAGGCGTTAGAGTCACGCTTATGTTGCCTGAGCGCGGCGTAAACTTTACAGCATTAGCCAGCAGTTCTCTTACGATCTGTTGCAACCTGGCAGCATCACCCAATACCATGCAGGGAGAAATTTCTGTTGTTATGGCAATTTCTTTAGCGTTGGCTGCTGGATAAATGGCATCTACAGCAGCCGTCACCGCTTGGCTAAGATCCATCGGTGCTTTGCGAAGGCTGACTTTGCCGAATAAGATATGTGCACTATCAAGCAAATCGTCTACTAGCTGAGACTGATGCTGAGCATTTTTCTCGATCGCGTTGAGGGCGATCGCAGTTTTCTCTTCGCTGAGCTGACCTTTCTGCAACAGCTTAGACCATCCCAATATCGGACTAAGCGGCGTTCTAAGCTCATGGGAGAGCGTCGCCAAAAACTCATCTCTCATTCGCTCTATCTGTGCCACTTGCGCCTGGGCAGATTGCGCTTGAGCTAGCAACTTTTCTCTCTCACTTTCAGTTCGTTTAACCTCACTGAGATCCAACACGAAAGTAACAATATCGACAGCATCCTTACTAGCGAGGCTATGGCCTACCATCACAGGCACGCTACCGCCACCCTTTCGCAGTAACGCCTTCTCGTACGGAACACAGCGGCCTGCCACCTTTGTTTCAGACAGCGCTAATTCATCTAGATACCAATACTCTAGCGGCGTAAGGTTGTGCCAGCACAAATGGCCAGACGCAAAGCCCTCAGGCGAATAGCCCAGGATTCTAAGCATCTCGTCATTAGCCTTTACCAGGTTACCGGATCTATCGCCAAGACAGACACCGACAACATCTGCCGCCGCAAAATGTCCTAGGCAGCCGCTGCGATTATCGCCAGACACAGACATCATCCGGTCGGCACTTGTACCGCTGTTGACTTGCGAAATTGTGTCCGTAGGCATAACCATCAAGCCTCTCTAAATTCCCTTGTTCGCTACACAGTGTTGGCTCACTTGCTCTAGAAGGCCGAGAATTTTACGTCGACATTCCAGAGGAAATTTACAGAAACGAGATCTCAAGAAAGGTCCTTGTGGGCATAAGGATTTAGCCGCACAGCTATTCACTTTCGTTAAGAATCTGAATTTTGTATACAAATGTTAACACGATCAAACGGCTGAGTGTTTTGGATAACCGCAATCGTTTGGTACGGTTCTCTGCCCGCCGATTTCTATCATGATCGCCTCTTGTGGCAGGCATTTTCGTCAGCAGCGGGTGCACAGTAGTCGCAAGGTCCATCGCCGTTATCAACCAGCCTGCAACTTATATGCATGCAACTTATATGCATGCAACTTATATGCATAGAACTACGCACACAACATGCATTCTTTAAGATAAATATCTATTTCTAACTTTCAAGGGGCTACCTGAAGCTCTTTTCCTTTAGAAGCGGTAGCTTGACAACGAAAGTCGCCCCCTTGCCTTCACCAGGGCTACTTGCTTTAACTGTGCCTTTGTGCATTTCTACCAGGTGATACACAATCGCTAAGCCTAGGCCCAGCCCTCCGAATCGACGAATTGTCGAGTAATCTTCCTGCCTGAAGTGATCGAACACATTAGGCAAAAAGTCGGGGCTGATACCTTTACCGCTGTCTTGGATTTCAAGGTAAATATGCGCTTCTTTAGTAGACAAGTTAATGTCTACTGTGCCGTTCTCAGGCGTAAATTTCACCGCGTTGGAAAGCAAATTTTCCACCACTTGGACTAGGCGATCGGCATCGCCCATCACCAACGACCTATCAGCAGAGTTTTGATAGTCCAGCTGAATTGATTTTTGCTTGACTTTTGCTTGCACTGATAGCAGCGCCGCCACAATCACCTTGTCTAAGTGAACAGGTGCGGTTTTTAGCGACAGCTTGCCAGTCAAGATACGAGAAACATCGAGCAAATCATCTATTAGTTCCACTTGGCGCAGCACGTTGCGCTCAATCGTTTCTAAGGCTTTCTCAGCTCTATCAGCACTGACGTTTCTGCGGCGTAGCAGCTGAGTCCACCCAAGGATTGGATTGAGGGGCGATCGCAGCTCATGCGAAACCACCGCCAAAAAATCATCCTTCATTTTGTTGGCAAGTTCGGCCTGCTGACGTGCCTCATACTCACGCAACAGCAGTTCTGTTTTTCTTTCTTCTGAGCGAATACGTTCTAACTCGGTGGCGATTCTGACACTATATATATTGAGTAATGCCTTCAACAGCTCAGTCGCCTTTAGCGGCTTTGTGTCCATTACCACCAGTACGCCAATGGGCTGCCCCGAAGAGCCCAGAATAGGTGTCGCAGCGTAACTCTCAATCCATAGCGGCGCCAGCATAGCGACCTCTGGATACAGCGCTTGAAGACCTTGCTCGTAGTGACAGAAGGCCTTTGTAGCCAGCACCTGCCTACAGGGAGCGGTTTCTATATCGTACGCAAAATTGTCGATGATTTGCCCTTTGTGGCAGGCCACCAGCGTCTCTAGCTGCCCCGGCGTGTCTTGGTCAATCAGTGCGACGTAGGCGTAGTCTATGCTTAAAGCATTCGTAAAGTGCTGTACCAGTGTCGAAAAGAAGGAGTCGCCAACCGCTGAGGCCACACCGTAAGAAACCTGGGTCAGGGCGTTGGTGGCTTGCTCTACCCGGCGAGTCGATCGCCTTAGCTCCAGCTGACCGACCACCTGATGAGCAATGGTCTCTAGGCTGCGCAATTGAGCCTCGCTAGGCTCGTGCGGAACAGTATCAGCGACACACACAGCCCCAACGATGTGGCTGTGCGGTATCCTCAACGGCACACCCACATAGAACTGAACGCCATGCTCTTTCACCGCCGGATTATTGGCATGCCGCTCATCTGCCTTTGTATTTGGAATGGCCAAAAGCTTGCCCCCGGCAACGGTAAGAGGACAAAAACCTTTATTCAAAGGGGCTTCTGTAACTTCTGAGCCAAAACGAGAGACAAAACGCTGACACTTATTGTCTACTAGCGTCACCATTGACATGGGAACTTGAAACAAAGAAGCAGCTAGCCGCGTTAGCTCATCTAAGGCACCCTCGGATAGCTCACTCAAGGCGCAGTAATTTCGCACGGCACAGAGACGATCTTTGTCTTGGATATAGTCATGTAACTGAAACAAACTATCGTCAGACACAGACATCGTCGCTACCGCCTCCTCTTTATGAACAAGTGTTTCTAAATGTTTCTATTAGTTGAAACATAACAGGAGTGCGAAGCGCACAGCCTCCATCTTTGTCTATAGATACAAGACCGTTCTCATGAAGAAGTTGTTAAGTTAGGTGCAAGAAAAGTGCCCTGAATAAAACTCTCATCGCTAGAATTTCAATCGTTTCTCTGCTTTCCTATCTATGGTTATTAAGCTGCTTCATCTATCTGATATTCACATGGGTAGTGGCTTTAGCCATGGCCGAATAAATCCAGAAACAGGACTAAACACTCGGCTAGAGGACTTTGCGCTGGCGCTAAGGCGATGTGTTGATAGTGCGATCGCAAACCAAGTGGATCTTGTGCTCTTCGGCGGTGACGCCTTTCCCGATGCCACACCACCGCCCTACATTCATCAGATTTTCGCCAAAGAATTCTGCCGCCTGGTCGAAGCTGACATTCCGACCGTACTACTGGTAGGCAATCACGATCAGCATGCACAGGGGGTCGGCGGCGCTAGCCTATGCATTTATCGCACGCTTGGCGTACCAGGTTTTATCGTCGGAGACAGGCTCACCACCCACCGCATCGATACCAAAAGCGGCCCTATGCAGGTAGTCACCTTACCTTGGCTGACACGGTCTACCTTGCTCACCAAACCAGAAACGCATGGCCTCTCTATGGGAGAAGTGGGAGAGTTGTTGTTAGACCGGTTACGCATTGTTTTAGAAAGCGAAATCCGTAAGCTGGACAAAACGATTCCAACTGTACTTTTAGCGCACCTGATGACTGATACTGCCAGGTACGGAGCAGAGAAGTTTCTGGCCGTGGGTAAAGGCTTTACGGTGCCAATGGCGATCTTAACAAGAGATTGTTTCGACTATATCGCGCTAGGTCACGTGCATAGGTATCAGGAAGTCTGTAAGTCGCCGCTCGCGATCTATCCGGGAAGCATCGAGCGTGTAGATTTTAGCGAAGAGAAAGAAGAGAAAGGGTATCTGCTGGTAGATGTGGGCAAAGGCCAAGCGAGCGCGGAGTTTTGCAGGATACCGGCCCGTGTATTCAAAACGCTAGTGGTAGATTTAACCAGCGACGAGCAACCACAGACAGCTTTGCTGAAAGCAATTGAAGCAGAAGACATTGAAGAGAAAGTGATTAGACTGATATACAAGCTTAGAGCCGACCAGTCAGAAGAGATTGACAATGCCCTAGTCAGCGAGGCGCTATCAGCGGCGCACAGCTACACGGTTCAGCCAGAGTTCGTCAGTCAGCTCTCGCGACCTAGACTGCCTGAGCTAGGCGTTGATAACTCGCTCTCACCGATGAGTGCATTGCAGGCGTACTTAGATAATCGAGAAGATTTGAGTGCGATCACGCCAGACATCATTGAAGCCGCGCACGGCCTGCTAAACCAGGATCCACACGGCGACAAAAAGATTGTCGCCCCTGAGCAAGACGCGTCAGAAGACGCACTCAATCCACCCGATACGACAGAAGAAGATGAGACCAGACAATTGAGATTACTCTAAATTCTCTATACCGCCGCAGGTTTTGGCTCTGGCTTAGGTGGCTTCACGTCACTCACAGCGATTTCTACGCGATCGGCAAACGTCTCATCAACTTCACGGAAAAGCGCGATCTGTCGCTTCTGAATAGAGTCTCTGCACTTGCCCAAACTGCCACCAATATTGTGAACCAGCCGGTCTTTCTCATCATCACTCAAAACGGTGTAAAGCATGCGAGCCTGATCGGCATAATCTTGCTCATCAAGATCCTGGCGATCGGCCATGCCTTCAACCTTGTAAGGAGGCGTCGCAGCTCGTTTATCTGCCTGCGGATACTTGTACTCAGTAGGATGGTAGTTCTGACGGCTGCCGTTGTTGCCATCCACGCGCATTTGGCCATCGCGATAGGGCGTATTAGCTTCTGTCGCGTGAGGCTTATTGACCGGAATCGTGTCGTAGTTCACACCTAGCCGGGCGCGGTGCGCGTCAGCATAAGACATAATGCGCGCTTGCAGCATCCGGTCGGGTGAAGCCGCGATACCAGGCGGCATATTGCCAGGAGAGAATGCAGCCTGTTCAACTTCTGCAAAGAAGTTTTCAGGATTGCGATTCAGCTCAAACCGGCCCACTTTTTGGAGTGGATAGTCACCATGCGGCCAAATCTTTGTCACGTCAAACGGATTCCACTGAAAGTTCGCGGCTTGCTCATCGGTCATCGTTTGAATGTACATTGTCCAAGACGGATAGTTGCCCTGGTCAATGGCATTGAACAGATCTTTCGTTGCCCAGCGAGGTTCAATACCTTGTAGCTTTTTCCATTCTTCGTCGCTATTAAAGTTCTTGATACCCTGGTCTGTCTTGAAGTGAAACTTCACCCAGATGCGCTCGTCTTGGTCGTTGATGAAGCTGAACGTATGGCTACCATAGCCGTTGATGTGACGCCAACCCATTGGCGCACCGCGATCGCCCATCAGCCAAACCACCTGATGCAAACTTTCAGGCACCTGAGACCAAAAATCCCACCACATTTCATCCTGTCGCCAGTTGGCTTGCGGATGCTCTTTCTGTGAGCGAATAAAGTCCATAAACTTCATGGGGTCGCGCATAAAAAAGATCGGCGTCCCATTGCCCACCATGTCCCAGTTGCCGTCTTCGGTGTAGAACTTCACCGAAAAGCCACGCAGATCTCGGTAAATATCAGAGCCACCTTTTGACTTAGCTACCGTCGAAAAGCGAGCAAATATCTCCGTCTCTTTACCGACTTCAGAGAACAGTTTCGCCTTCGTTAGGGGGGTAATATCGTCAGTGACCGTAAAGGTACCGTAAGCACCTGCACCAACAGCATGAACGACTCTCTCAGGAATGCGCTCGCGGTTAAAGTGAGCCATTTTCTCTAGCAGGTCGTAGTCTTCCATGAGCAGTGGGCCGTACTTACCCGCTGTTTTAGAGACTTCATTATTCGCGATAGGAATACCTGCCGCATTCGTTAGCGTATTATCACCAGACTGATTACCGGACATCTTTTGCCTCTCAAGAAATTGACCGTTCAAGCACTATAGGAGGGCAAAAAAATCACTACCTCCACCGAAAGTATTGAGCTTTACTCGCCTGCCGGTTTCTTCCGACAGGCTTCAAACGGGCATCCTAAGCTAACGGCTTTTGGCCAAACCTTTTTGCCGAACAGATTTTCCAAACAAGGTCATGGAAACACAAGTCAAAGCTGCGCTGGCAATCAGCGACTATCAGCAGGTAAGCAAGCTACTAAAACAATGGCAACACAGCGACGACGCAGAGAATCCTTTGTTGAGGTTTTACGCCGCGCAGCTACAGGAGCAAACCAATCGACTAGCTGCGGCAGAGAAGAACTACTGCCTGCTGTTACAGCAATGTACGAACCGCAAAATTATTAGCCAGGCGAGAGCGGGCATTGAGCGAATTCGCCAGCAGCAAAAAGAACAGCAGCAGGCAGCGTTAGCAGAAGCAAGGGCGATCAAGGGTGCTGATGAAGGCGCTATTTTAGCGATCGCAGCGCCCACTACTCAAAACCGAGACAACGCCATCCATCATTTTGCTGAAGTCTTCAACCTGGACGTCTACACGGCGCGCATGAAAGTGCCCAATGACGGCTTTCGGATCTACCGCGTCGGCCAGTGGGGCGAACTCAGCTACTTTAAAGAACAACTGACTGCCGAAAAGGTTCCAGCCTTCTGCGTCAAAGTCAACAGCATCCAAACCTTACAAACTTTTCAAATTTTGTATTTTGAGACGCTATCACCACAGCCGACTATCATCTGTCGCAACGCAGAGAGGCAGCTAGGAAAAATCTCTTTTGACTGGACAGAAGTGACCCAGCAGGTACGCGGTCAGCTGCCTATTTTTGAACAGGTGATTGATTTGGGCGCACGCGGTAGAACTGTTCACAAAGAGAAAGTACAGGACTACGCGCAGGTTGTTGACTTGCATCTTCCAGGCAGAGAGATTGTTGTTCGACTGTGCGATCGCCTCTATCAATATCAAAAGGGCGTTTCTCTCGGCGCTGTCAACGAAATCAACAGTCGCATCCGCTGGAATCATCTCTTAGCCAACATTAACCAGGCAACCAGCGGCCTTCAAAGCAACGACTTCGCCCGATTCGGCAAAGGCGCCCTAGAATTCATCAACCTGCTGCCGGCCATCGCACCCAGCCTAGATATTGACCGCCGAGCGCCCAGTGACTGGGATCTGGCCTTTCATCTCTACAGCAGCCTTTGCTACTACAAAAGTCCAGAACTAAGCTGATCTGATCAGTCTTTTACAAACTGCCAACACTGAGTAGCTATCTGCCAGTCTTCTCGGGTGTGGATAACCCAAATAGGCACTTTAGATTGCGCTGAAGAGATAGCGCGATCGCCTCCTCTCTCCATATTCTTGCGCTCTGACACGTCTAACCCCAAAAATCCTAACCGCTCACAGGCTTCTGCTCTCACTACCGTGGCATGCTCACCCACACCCGCGGTAAACACCAACCCGTCAAGGCCACCCAAGCTAGCCGTCATCGCAGCAATCCCCGAACGCAAGCGATGAATATACACATCAAAAGCCTGCTTCGCTTGAGCATTTCCCGCCTGCATGGCAGAGACAATCTCTCGCATATCGCCAGATAGACCGGAAACACCTTTGAGCCCTGACGCTTTGTTCAACTGCTGATTAAGCTGTTCATGATCATATCCATGTTCTCTCATCAGATAGATCAAGATACCTGGATCAACACTTCCAGAGCGCGTACCCATCATCAAACCGTCTAGGGGCGTAAACCCCATCGTCGTATCGATACTTTGGCCATTTTTCACAGCAGAGAGAGAACAGCCATTGCCTAAATGACAGATCACTAAACGCAAGTTTTCAACAGATTCATTTAGCAAATCAGCAGCGCGATTAGCACAGTACTGATGGCTAATACCGTGAAAGCCATAGCGCCGAATACCTTTTTCTATCCAGCTTTGAGGCACAGGATAAAGCGCTGCCGCGTTGGGTAGCGTACGGTGAAAAGCGGTGTCAAAGACGGCAAACTGCGGGCAACCATCCTTTAGCAAGGCTTGCGCTATTTCAATTCCAGCTAGATTCACAGGGTTGTGTGCAGGCGCTAAAGGCGTCAGCTCGCGGATGGCGGCTTTTACGCGCTCATCAATCAGAACCGCCTCGCGATACTGACTGCCTCCATGAACAACACGGTGACCAACCGCATTGATAGCTGACTTGCTATCAATGACTTGCGCAGGGCCTTTCCACAGCGTCTCTAAAAGTCTTTCAACAGCGAGCTTTCTAATAGCGGTGCGATCGCACTCCGACAAAGTCTCTCTCAAGCTCTCGCCCGACGCCGTTTCAACCGTTATCTCTGCTTGGCCTTCACTGTGGCCAAAGTCAATAGCCCCTTCCCAAACAGGGTCTAACGGCTCTGCTGGCGGACCTTCGTCTGAGAAGCGATACAAACTACACTTCTGGCTGCTAGAGCCCGCATTGAGCACCAGTACATTCATATGTCTTCTCGCTCTCTAAGTTCTGGTGGCATGTAGGCGCGATCGCCCATTCGCTCCAACAAAGGACCATACTTACCAAACTTCACCACACTGAGAGAAGCCGCCGGGTAATCGAGGCGATCACGATACCGACCTAAGTCAATCCCTAGTAAGCTGCACAGCACAATCCGCAGCGTCGTCCGGTGCGACACTATCAGCACATTGCCCGCGGTATACTTCTCTTCTATCTCAGCAATCACCGCCATCGCCCGATTGCGCACTTCCACCGCCGTTTCGCCGCCCGTTGGCGGATTCCAAGCAGGTTCTGTCATCCAATGATAGTTATCGGCCTCAAACTCGCGCCGAACCTCGTCCTTGCTTTTACCCTCCCACTGACCGTAGTCAGCTTCTTTAAGCCCATCACGAATAATCAACTCCATTCCCGTTGCCTTAGCAATCGGTGTTGCCGTCGCCTGGGTGCGCTTCATCGGGCTACAGTACACCGCCTCCCAGGTGAGCGCCTTATATTCATCAGCAAACGCCTGAGCCATCGCATAGCCAGAATCAGTCAAATCAACATCTAGAACGCCACAAAACCCTCGGCTCATGCTAAACGTTGTTTCGCCATGGCGCAAAAGATAAAGCTTCAGACTCATAATCAATAGTGGGTTAGTAAGGCCATTTTTAGTCTAGGGGGTCATTACACGCATCAGCCTGTTGTTTTCAATAGTGTGAAACACCGCAGAAAGAAACCGTATAGAGGATCACATCAACACACAACATCAGCAAATAGGCATAACCCAACTATCTCAATCAAGATTAAAATACGCCTATCTACGCGAACATGACAGCTTATGAACGGCTCAGTGGACGAAACATCCGATATAGTCGCGCTTAAACCGATTTACTTTATCAGCGGCCTGGGTGCAGATGAGAGAATTTTTCAGTGGCTGCGCTGTGAAGGGTTTCGGCCTGTACATATTCAGTGGATTGATCCAGATAGAGGTGAACCAATTGAAGCCTATGCCAAGAGGCTATCAGCGCAGATAGAAGACGAGCAACCAATTGTTGTTGGGCTTTCTTTTGGCGGCATCGTCGCGGTAGAAATCGCTAAACAGATCAAAACAGAAAAGGTGATTTTGCTCTCTAGCGTGAAAGACACCTCAGAAGTACCGCTCTACTTC
>CALDSK010000080.1 GCA_937911865.1 uncultured Synechococcus sp. | reverse complement strand
GAAAACGCTGGAGTCTAAACTTTAGCTCACTTCACCGAAAATGAAATAGCCCTGGTTGTTTAATGCTATGGCTTTGGTGATGCTGGCGTTAGCGATCGCGGCATTTCTCCTGAGTATTGTTGGCCTATGGCAACGGCAGGGTCGTAGCTTGAAAGGCTGGTCAGCGAATTTGTTAGCGCTGTGTGTGTTGTTGCTGTATGTGTTCGATTAAGCTGCGTAGTAAGACGCTTTAGAAGTATGTTTTTCAATGCCCAAAACAAGCGTGTTCTGCTTCAAGATACGGAGATGGACTATGTTGTTTTTGGGCAAGGATTGTATCCTCTGGTTATCTTGCCTGGCTTGAGTGACGGACTCCAAACGGTGCGGGGTCAGGCTATGCTGCTCGCCTGGTACTATAGGCAATTTTCTAAAGATTTTCGGGTCTATATATTTAGTCGTAAAAACAAGATTACACAAGGCTATACCACGCGAGAGATGGCGAAAGACCAGCAGAAGGTGCTCCACCAGCTGGATATTGAGCGTGCTTTTGTGATGGGCGTTTCTCAGGGCGGTATGGTTGCTCAGTACCTGGCCATTGAGTTTCCTGATCTGGTTAAGCGGCTGGTAATTGCCGTGTCGATTTCTCGGCCCAATATGACGATTCAAGCGGCTGTTGAAAGCTGGAAACAGATGGCCACAGCTGACGACTACAAAAGCTTGATTATCGATACGATGGAGAAAACGTTCAGTGCGCGTCAGCTGAGAAAGTATAGACCGTTTTACCCTGTGATTAGCCGCTTGGGTAAGCCTAACTCGTTTAGGCGGTTTTTAATTCAGGCGGAGGCCTGCCTGGACCATGACGCCTATGGTGAGCTGAATAGAATTACCTGTCCTACGCTGGTGATTGGTGGAGGAAGCGATCTTGTGGTGGGTCCTAACTCCTCTGAGGAAATGGCTGCCCAGATAGAAGATAGTCAGCTTGTGATCTATCCAGAGTTAGGGCACGGTGCTTATGAGGAGACTAAGGATTTTAATCGACAGGTTAAGCGTTTCCTTTTAAGTGCTTCCTCTCGAGCGTTTCCTCTTGAGCATTTCCTTTGGAGAAAGTGGTTTGAGATGCGGTAGCGAGGGCGATTGTTTTTAAGCTGTTGTCTTTAAGCTGTTATATTTAGCGATAGTCAGTGAGCGTTGGTTTGTTGGCACTGCTTTCTCTATCTGGTAAGCAGGTGGCGCCGTTGCTGAGCGGGTTTGTCAAATAGTCAAATAAAAGTGAAGATATCGCCGAATGCGATCGCTCCATTAGCTCTCCATCCATTAGCTCCCTATTAGAACAATATTCGAGGAACTGGTGATGCGGACCAGATAATGGGAACAACGGGTGTAGATATGATTTTTGGTGGAGAGCGCGATGACCTGAGCAGATCTGTTTTTTTCTGTAAAGCGGGTTTGCAATTCTCTGTAGACGCTAAATTTATCCGGGTTTTATGACTTTGGGAAGAACAGCTCCCTTAAAAAGTCACTATCATAAGATTAACTTCATCCGATAACTTCTCAGGGGAATAGCCATCATGCGATTGACAAAAGTGTTTTGTGCCTTCGGATTAGCCTGTGCTGGCGTTGTTCTGCTAGTGCCGCCGAGTCAGGCCGTTGAAGAAGAACAGCTCGAAAGTGTTGAAGAAGACCTCATCTACACGGACTACGATAGTGCCGATTCTCTCTTTGAGCTAGAACCTATTAGTGTTGAAGATAGAATGGTTGACGTGGAGCTATTGAGCGATCCAAATCCTAGCAGGCAGCTTGAAGTGATTAATCAAGGCTTAGAAGAACAAAATGAAGTGAGAGGGTTTGAGGTGATTGAATTTTCACTGCCTGTGGACTAGCGCTCTGCGGGTAGTCGAGAAGTCTGTTTTCGGTGAGCTGCGCAGCTGCCTGATATATCGTGCTGAGTGCTCAGATTTAGCTCATTTTCTGCGCGTGCAATTAAGACCGTCTCTCCTCGTTCATTTTGTTGGACAAGATTGGCCTCTTGAAAAGAAGCTGTTTGTGCTGGTTCCTGCGAACTGATAGACACAGTGCTGTGCTCTGTTCTGGAAGATTGGCCACTGGAAGATTGACCACTGGAAGACTGGCCACTGGAAGATTGGCCACTGGAAGACGGGTTGTTAGAGGGTTGGCTGTTAACAGGTTGATCGATAGTGGCGTTGACAGTAGGCCTTTCGTCTAAAAAGCGCAGGTCCTGCCAGCCTCCAGAGGAGGATGTGATGCGCTGGCTGGGTGATGCTGGCAGGCCGCCCTGGTGACTGACGACAAACCGATTGCCGTAATCGCTAGCACACCCGGCGATAATTTGCTCGTTTGGATCCGCTGTGGCTGCGGGCAAGCGCATCAGGCCACTGTCGGGCTCGGCGTCTGGGGTATTAATAACCACTTCTCCGTTAAAGTCGGGGCCAAGTGCTGAGGTGGCTGTGATGTCGCTTTCTGCCGTTAAGTTTGTTCTGAAGGTGGTGCCAATAATGTTTTGAGCAGTGATGTTTACCTGTCCGCCCCGGCCCTGTAGGGCGTTTGCTGTAATGTCGCTATTTTCTAGGGCCATGAGGATGAGGCCGTTTAGGGTGATGTTGCCGCCGTCTGCATTGCCAGCGTCAGAGTTGATGCTGCTGCCTTGGCGAAGGACCAGTACAGGCGTTTCTAGGATGACGTTTCCACCTGCTCCGGTGGTGGTAGCGGCGGTGATAGTGCTACCGCTATCTAGACGGATGAGGTCGGCTGTGGCGCTGAGCGTGCCTGCGTCGCCAGGCCCTAGACTGTTGATTGCGATCGCACCGCCCTCTCGCAAAATCAGCTCGCCTGCACTGACTTGCAGCGTTCCGGCATTGCCACTGCCGACTCGCCCCGGGAAATCAGCTCGCCCGGATGAAGACACTAGGCTGCTGGGCGATGTTATGGGTGCTCCTGACGGTGTTCTGGTGCCTGTGCCACTAATTTCTAACGTCTCTTCTACTTCTACCGTGAGCGTTCCTCCATTGCCGTTGCCAAAGGTCGTTGTGGAAATATCAGACCCTGCCTGAATAAACAAATTTCCTGTGGTGAGTAGAATGTTGCCTGCATCGGCATTGCTAAAGCTGGCGGTACCTGGACCGCTGGTAAATCGACCATCGGCAGACAGCCCTGAGATCAAAGTGGTGCCGTCTACTGTGATGACGACGTCGCCAGCCGGGCCGCCAAACGGAATGATGCCCGTCCCTAGAAATGCGCCCGTCTGGTTGCCAATTTGACTGCCACCCGTCATTGATAGCTGCGATGTGTTCACCTTTATATTGCCACCGGTTCCCGTTCCAAAAATGCTGTTGGCAAAGATACCAGTGGGCACAACAGCGTTGATTGGTGTTGATGATAGCTCTACCGATTCGTCAGCGTTGACGACCAGACTGCCGCCCTTGCCACTGCCAAAGGTAAACGTTTGCAATAGTCCTCCTTCACGCAGGCTCAGGCGTTGGGTGTCTAGCGTCAAATCACCCGCTTGCTGCGTGGTGCCCTGGAGCGTGCCGGTCAGGATAATCGACCCCACAATATCGACGGATTCTGTGGTGGTAATAGTGGCATTGCCGCCCGCTCCGCTACCGCTGGCCGTGGTCGAAATTAGCGCGCCTTCTTGTAGCTGTAACCGAGGGGTATCAATGACCAGACGCCCGGCATTGCCTGCACCCCCACTGCCTGCAATCAAACCGCTTTCAGCCGAAGAAATATCTAGCCCGCCCTGTAGTGCACCCAAAAAGAGCGTCTGTAGCGACTCGTATCCGGTACCTTTTAGTTCAATAGCCTCTGTCGCGTTCAAATCTAAATTGCCGCCGCGCCCATCGCCACCGGTGGAAGCTGACAGTAGGGCTCTGTCGCTTACTCGAAGCGTGCCTGTATTCACCACGAGGTTGCCGCCAGTGCCAGTGCCTGTCGTATCGGCCCCGACCCGGCTGATGGTTTGGCCATTGGGTGAAGCGCCTCGAACGGTGACTGATTCGGGCGCGGTAATCCGCAAATTGCCTCCGGCTGTAGCTCCGGTGGTCACCGTGAGCACCTGAGAGCCTTGTTCAATTAATGCGGTTTGGCTTTGGATGTCAATGTCACCGCCGCCAGGGCCGTTGGCATTGAGTAGGCCGCCTTGGCGGAGGCGGACGTTTCCTGCATTTTGACCGCCTGCGTTTTGACCGCCTGCGTTTTGAACAGAATCGAAGGTGAGATCGTAGCCGTTGTTCGTCGGCACGAAACGTACTGTTGACTGGGTACTGCTGCCTAGTTCTATTCGACCAGCGGGCGCAGAGACGGTGCCGCCAACAATGTCAACGTTGCGACCAGCCAAGGCCAATGTGTGGCCGGGGGTAACAAATAGGCCGGGTAAGGTAGGGGGAAAGTTGCCGGGGCCTTCTACCAGGATGTCCCCTGGGGCGGCTCCGAACTGTAGCCCCACGGGCGTACTGACTGTTAGAAGCGGTGGTTCAGCCGGGCTGATCGCACTCCACTGGGCGTTGTCTTCGAATACTAGACTGTTTGCACTGCTGGCGATGAAAGAGCCGGGGAGTTGTAAGACCGCGTTTGGACCAAATACGATGCCGTTAGGATTGATCAGAAACAAATCCACGTTTCCTTGCGCTGCGACTAGCCCATCAATTGTTGAACGATTCTCTCCAGTGACACGGGTAACAATATTAACCAAGCTCGGATCGTTTTGGAACAGTGCAGCTCCGCCTGTGGGAACTGAAAACTGTTGAAAACTATGGAAAAGCGTTTGTTGATCGTTGGAAAGGCTCCCCCCGGTAATTGCGCAGGTAGTGCAATTATTAGGCACTTCTGAATTGTTGGGTAGGGTTGTGTCCGGGATGATTTGAGCCCTGGCCAATGGCGCTATGTTTTGCAGCGTTACTGCGCTGAGTAAACAGATGAGAACTCGCCAGGTGCTTGTGTTGGCTGCTCGGCTTGCCGCGTTGCAGACCATATGAAAATGTCCATTGATTTCTGCATTCGCCTCTCGCCTCTCAACTTCAGAGAAACGCTGCTGAGCCAGCAGTTCTAAGTCTCTATGCCAGAATAGTTTTGTTTTTCGCGCCATGGGTGAAACGTCTAAATGGCCTGTAGATTATTTGCTTTGGGCGGATGCGCGTCTGATATTATTTGCCGGATGCTTCCTGACGCTCTAGATTGTTAGTTGAATTCAACAACTGTGGTCATGGTAAAGGCTAATGCCCGATTTTAGGGGCGAGAAGAAGGAACCATATGTTGAGCGATCGCTGGTTGAAAAGAATTGGATTCATTCTCTTAGTTGTTGTGAGCTGTTTGTTGACTGTGATCACAGCTCCAGCAACGAGCAAACAAACGGATATTACGATTATTCAAGCTACAAGCGGTTTGCCGGGCGGTCAGGACTGGGACGCTGAATTCTTGAAAGAGAATGCTTTGGCGGGCCACGATCTAGAAAGTGAAACGCCAGAAAAGGAAACGGCGCTGATAGAACAGGGTCGTGATTTGTTTGCGTTAGGTCAGTTGGCTGCGGCGGCTGACGTATGGCAGCAGGCGGCGGTAGCGTACGAAGCGCAGGGAAATCTTCTGGGTCAGGCTACAGCTATTCACTATATGGCGCTTGCTGATTTTAATTTAGGTTACTGGTCGCAGTCTGAGCAGGCTAACGCCGAGAGTGAAGCGATTTTAAGCGCAATGGGTGAACCCGGCTTACAGCTTCTGGGTGCTAGCTTGAATCTGCAAGGACAGTTACTGCTGGCGCTAGGCCAGCCAGAACAGAGTATTGAAACCTGGCAGCAGGCAGCGATAACCTATGCTTCAGCGAAAGATTCTACTGGTTACCTGGGTGCGGAGCTTAATCGAGCTAGGGCTCTACAAATTTTGGGCCATCACTCGCGGTCTCAGCTGCTGTTGGCAAGGCTAATTGTAGATATTAATGAACAGTCCGACGCAGCGCGCAAAGCGAGTGGGCTGAAGCTGTTAGGGACAGCTCTGCGCTCTATGGGTGAGCTAGAGGAATCTCAATCGCTGCTGACAGAGAGCCTGGCAAGTGTCCAAAAGCTGGCTGCGACGATGCCTGTTTTTAGCGCCGATGAGAGTGCTACTCGTATTAGCTTGGGTCAGACGCTGGCGGCTCGTGAGGATATAGCGGCTGCGCTGGCCCAGTATGAACAGGCTGCGGCGATCGCACCCCAGCCTCAGCTTAGAATCGAAGCTCAGCTCAATTTGCTACAGCTTTTAGCGATAGATGAGCAGTTGTCGGAAAAACGGCCAGAGATCTTGCCTTTAGTAACGGCGATATCGACCCAGCTGGAAACGCTGCCGCCTGGCCGCGATCGCATTTATGCCACCATTGATTTTGTCGACAGCTGGATACAGGTTGCGAGTTCTGTTGCGGCTACCCCGGTAAAGCATGCTGAGGTTGCTCAGCTGCTAGCGAATGCGGTGCGAGTAGCTCGTGATTTGGGCGACATGCGGGCCGAAGCCTTTGCGCTCGTGGAACTGGGCCATTTGTACGAAACGACTCAACAGTGGTCTGAAGCCGAGCAGCTGACGCAGCAAGCGTTGGCGCTGGCTGAAGAGATTAACGCGCCGGATGTCACGGCTAAAGGGCAGTGGCAGCTAGGCCGTGTTCTGAAGCAGCAAGGGCAACAGGCGGGTGCGATCGCTGCCTATACTCAGGCGGTCGATTCTCTTCAATCTTTACGACAATCGTTAGTTTCGCTGACGCCCGATCGTCAATTCTCTTATCTTGAAACCGTAGAACCTGTTTATCGAGAGCTGGTTTCACTGTTATTAGATAGCTCTACCGATCAAGCTCAGCTAAAACAATCACAGCTAAAGCAGGCAAGAGCGCTAATTGAGTCGTTACAGCTGGCAGAAATCGACAATTTTTTTCATCAAGCCTGCTTGCCAGCCGCCTCTCAGTCAATTGATACGATAGATAGAACAGCTGCTGTTTTATACCCGATTATTTTGCCCGATCGGCTGGCGGTGATTGTCTCTCAGCCCGGTCAGCCGCTATTTCACTACGAAACTCGACTTCCACAGGTAGAGATCGAAGCGACTCTTTTTGACCTGCGGCGCTATCTAAATCCTCACTTTTTTGATACGGACCGACTACGACTCTCTCAGCAGATTTATGACTGGCTCATTCGACCTGCTGAGGTGCGCTTGACCAATACTCAAACTTTGGTGTTTGTGTTAGACGGTGCTCTGCGAAATCTGCCGATGGCTGCTTTGCATGATGGCCAACAGTATCTGATAGAACGTTACGCCCTAGCTTTTAGTACTGGGCTACAGCTGCTCGATCCGCAGCCGCTTGATGCTAGTAGTTTAGAAGCTTTTACCGGTGGCGTTAGCGAGGCTCAGGCAGGGTTTTCGGCGCTACCAGCTGTGGACGCTGAGATAAATAAAATTGCAGAAATGCTGCCAACAACAGCGCTGATTAATCAAACTTTTACGACTGATCGGTTGAACCGCACGCTACACAAAACGCCTTTTCCTATTGTGCATTTGGCCACTCATGGTCAGTTTAGCTCTCGCTTAGAGGAGACGTTTTTGCTGGCCTGGAATGGTCGAATTACGATTGAGGATCTCAATGAAATTTTGCGTCCTAGGCAGCAAAGCACAGGCCAGCCGCTGTCTCTGTTGGTGCTAAGTGCCTGCCAAACCGCTACGGGCGATCGGCGGGCTGCACTGGGTTTGGCGGGTATGGCGCTGCGCTCTGGGGCTCGCAGTACTCTGGCGACACTGTGGCAGGTGAAAGATGATTCTACGGCTGTTTTGATGGCGCAGTTTTATCAGGCGCTGGTGAATAGTTCTGAAGAGGCATTGGCTGAAAGTCCAGAAATGACTAAGGCTGAGGCGCTAAGAGCGGCTCAACTCAGTTTGTTGGCACAGCCGCAGTATCAGCATCCTTTTTACTGGGCACCGTTTGTTTTAGTCGGTAGCTGGCTGTAACAAAAGAATTTTTTGACTGCGTAAACACCGATCCCTTTTGACTGCTAGAGGTGTCATTAAATCTTTCTACAACGCATTTTGTCGCCTGCGTATGTAAAGTGATGCTAAATTCCAGGCGGATCAACAACAAAAATAGATGAGTGGTGAGACAGAATTCCTACAATAGCTGCGACCACGCAATATAACGGAAGAGAATAACGAAAAAGAACATTCTCAGATTTATTCTTTCAAAGGTGCAGTCGTGGTGCTCTAACACTCTGTTTTTCCAACGCTTGGTTCAGTGCGACTATGAAATCTTTTCTCAACTTTTCTCGTTTTCTCTTTTTTATCACGTTCTCTATGCTGAACGGACTTTTGATAGAGAGCGTGCTAGCTGGTACGCTAGCCGTGGATATGCAGCTACAAGCGCGTCGCCGTCGGCTCTTTGAACCGCCTACTGATGAGCAAGTTGATGATTCTCGGGGTGGGGCCTCTCGCTCGGCTGAGGTGAAATGCGCTGACGACGAAGTTTATCAGGCACCTATGACGGCGCTAGTGCCTCAGTCTGGATTAGGGCTCACGGTGAAGCCGCATCCAACGCTGCTTGTATATGTTCCTGCTACAACGTCTACGCGGGCACACTTCACCCTGAAAGATGCTGGAAATCGTGGCGTTTACCAGGCGTCTTTACCGCTGAGCGCAACCGATGGTATTTTGCAAATTACCTTGCCGGCAGATAGCCCTGAGCTGCTGATTGGGTCTACGTATGAGTGGTCACTGGTCTTGCTTTGCCACTCGGCTCAAACCGATCTGCCTGCGGCGAGCGGCTACATTCGGCGGGTGGAAATGACCGAAGAGATGACCGAAGAAATATCTGAAGAGATAGCAGCGGAGACAATAGAAGAGCGCGTGACAGAAAGTTCGTTGCTCTCGGCGCAGACGGTGGCCTATGGTCAAGCAGGCATTTGGCATGATATGCTCGCTAGCTTAGTAGCCCTGAAACAGGCTTATCCCGCAGATCGTGTGCTGAGTGATGATTGGGCTGAATTGCTGCAATCTGAACGTCTAGGTGCGATCGCGAATACGCCACTCCTGCAAATGCAAAACATAACTGAAACGTCACTTCCTTCCAGGTCAGATTAAATGCGATGGAGTATCGCGCTTGTTGCCACTCCCGTTGTGGCAGGACTGGTGATAGCCAGCAGATGCACAGGTGCCCTACAGCTTTTTGAATGGGCGACTTACGACCGCTACTTTCAGCATCGCCCCGCAGAAGCTGTAGATAAGCGCATTTTGCTAGTCACGATCGACGAATCTGATATTCAGGCGTTGGGACAGTGGCCGCTGGCCGATGCAACGTTAGCCCAGCTGGTGACGGTGCTTAAACAGTATCAGCCAGCGGTGATTGGACTGGATATATATCGCGATATTCCGGTGGAACCTGGCCACGAGCTGTGGACTCAAGTGATGATGACGACGCCCAATTTGGTGGGGGTTGAGAAAGGCGTTGGGCGAACGGTAACCGCCCCGCCCCAGCTGGCGGAACAGGCGCAGGTGGCGTTGACTGATGTGCTTGTAGATGCGGATGGAAAGGTGCGCCGCGGCCTGCTCTCTCACGATAATGCGGCTGGGGAGTCTCGGTATGGCCTGGGGGCAGAGCTAGCGGTGCGCTATTTAGATGCGCAAGCGGTGGACCAAGAAGTGCTGGATGAACAGCAAAAAAAGTATCGTTTGGGTCAGGCGGTGCTACGGCCTTTTCGCAGTAACAGCGGGGGCTATATTCGTACGAACGCAGGTGGCTATCAGCTACTAATTAACTTTCGCGGGCATATTCAAGCGTTTCATCAGGTGTCGCTCACAGCGGTGTTGAACAATCAGCTAGATCCTGACTTGGTGCGCGATCGCGTGGTGATTATTGGTGCGATCGCCCCTAGCTTGAACGATCTCTTTTACACGCCCTACAGCAGCCGAATCGTTGGGACGCCTGAAGCAACCGCCGGTATGGTGGTTCATGCAAATATTACCAGCACGCTGCTGAGCGGCGCGCTGGAGGGTCGGACGATTTTTCAGGTGTGGGCCGAGCCTGTGGAGTGGGTTTGGATACTGCTGTGGTCGGGGGTGGGTGCCTTTGGGTACGGCTCGCTGATGACGATGAAACAGCACAGTCGGCGGATTTTAACCCGGCTGGCTATATGGGCGATCGCGGTCACGGTGTCTGGTGGCATTTTGATAGTCAGCAGCTATCTAGCCTTTTTAGCGGGCTGGTGGATTCCCCTGGTGCCGCCGCTGCTCGCTTTAGTGGGTGCGGCTAGTATGATTGCTGGAATCGAAATTTTGAGCTTGCAGCAGCAGCGGGTAGCGCTTGCTCAGCAAAATCTTCAGCTAGAGAATGCAAGAATTCGAGCGGAGGCCGCTTCTCAGGCAAAGAGTCAGTTTTTAGCGAAAATGAGCCATGAGCTGCGCACGCCGTTGAATGCCATTTTGGGGTTTACTCAGCTGCTTAATCAAGACCTGTCGCTCACCCCGCAGCAAAAGAAGACTGTGAATATTATTAGTTTGAGCGGAGAGCATTTGTTGAGCTTGATCAACAATGTTTTAGAGATTTCTCAGATAGAAGCCGATCGGATTGTTCTACAAAAAAAGAGTTTTGATTTGCATGCGCTGTTAGAACTGCTGAAAGAGATGCTAGCACCCAAGGCGGAAGCGAAGGGCCTGTGGCTTCATTTTGACTATAGTGAACAACTCTCTAAGTACGTGACTGCTGATGAAGGTAAACTGCGGCAGGTGCTGTTGAATTTACTCAACAATGCGATTAAGTTTACAGCGGCTGGCGAGGTTGTTGTGAGGGTGTCTGAGCATGCGCTTGACTATCCTAAAACAAAGCTGCACTTTGAAGTTGCTGATACAGGCCCAGGCATTAAGCCGGATGAAGTTTCGACACTGTTTGAAGTCTTTACTCAGGGAGAGGCCGGTCAGGCTGCTGTTGAGGGTGCAGGCTTGGGGTTGTCTATTAGCCATCAGCTGGTTCGTTTGATGGGGGGAGAACTGACGCTCAATACGCGTTTGGATGAAGGCACAACTTTTCAGTTCGATATTCTTGCAGATCGCTCATCGGCTGCGGTTGACCAGCCGAGCTCGCGGTCAGTGAGCGGTTTGGCACCTAATCAGCCAGCCTTTCGTCTGTTAATTGCTGAAGATAATCTGGTTAGCCGTAAGCTACTGCACAAGCTGTTGACTTCTTTAGGATTTCAAGTTTTGCAGGCAACTAACGGCCAGGAAGCGGTCGACCTGTGGGAGAGCTGGCAGCCGCATTTGATTTGGATGGATATGCAAATGCCGGTGATGAATGGCTGCGATGCCACGCGCTACATTCGTCAAAAGAGTCAGGAGAATCATTTGTCTGCGCCCGTGATTATTGCGCTGACGGCTAATGCTTTTGATCAAGACCGTGAGCGCAGTTTGATTGCTGGCTGTGATGATTTTGTGAGTAAGCCTTTTAGACGAGAGGAGCTGCTCGATAAGCTGTCTGAGCATTTGGGTGTGGAGTATCAGTTTGAGGAGGTTTGAGGCTGTTTGGTCCTTGGGAAAAGGCATGAGCGCGCGTGTGAGAGGGCGCAGCGAAAAAGATTGCGTAATCTGTGGATGATTCCCTGATACCTTTTTGTGATCGCGTTTTATGGCAACTTGCTATAAAAGCTCTTGAACCTCTGAGGTAACTTCGATGGATTACAAAACTGCTTTGCAATGTGCGCGTTTATCGCAGGATGTGTATCAAGACTTCTCGGCAATTGAGTTTCGAGATTGGTCGGGAGTGGCTCCGACGTTGATTGAAATTGGTAGAACCGATACGCAGCTAGCGATTTTAGAAGATGCGTCGATACCGCTAGTGACTATTGTGTTTCGAGGCAGCGATAAGGATAGAGACTGGGGGACGAATGCCAGGGTGGGGCAAACCGAGTACGCCTGGTCGAAGGCTGAGAAAGAAGCGTTTCGCGAGCAGATGAAGTCGATGGCTGACTCGGTGACTGAGAATGAAGAGCTGGTTTATCCTGATGCGTATGCTGAGCCTAGCGACCCGGTGAAGATGCATAAGG
Organism: uncultured Synechococcus sp.; assembly: GCA_937911865.1. GTDB lineage: Bacteria > Cyanobacteriota > Cyanobacteriia > Phormidesmidales > Phormidesmidaceae > Phormidesmis. Next base: position 37,831 of record CALDSK010000080.1, on the reverse strand, counting down.
GGTTTGTGCAGGCCTATCTGTCGGTGCGCGATCGCATTCATGATTATGTGAAAAACAGCGGTGCTACGACCTACCGGTTAACGGGCCATAGTCTGGGGGGGGCGATCGCTACGCTGTGTGCGGTCGATTTGCAGTACAACTTCGGCACTAACGTCTCGGTAGAAGCGTATTCTTTTGGCTCTCCTCGGGTGGGCAACTCGGCGTTTGTTGACTCTTATAATCGCCGGGTTCCAGATACCTGGCGGGTGGTGAATGGTTGGGACGCGGTGGCAGGTCTGCCGACACTTTGGCAGGGCTACCGGCATGTTGACCAGTCAGTTAAGATGGCGCGAAGATTTACCTGGAGAATTGTAATCGGTAGCTTTGAAGATCATCGCATTGGCAATTACATTAAAGCGTTGAGCGCAAGGGCATTGAACACAGAGACCTGAGCATGGCGACCCACTGTCGCACTTGCTGTGTTAGTCCTAACCTACCGCGATGAAACAGAATGACACCCAGCTCTTTTTTGAGAGAGGCGACGCTGCTTCAACGCTACTCGTCTCGGTAATGATGCTCGAATAGCGATATCAATAGCTTCTATAAGTGAGCGTTATGAAGCCTTGGCAGTAGAGGTGTAGAAGCATGATTTTCTCGCAAGGTCTTTCCGAATTCGGTGAACATGCAACAGAGCCAGATCGCCTACTTGAATTACTCGGCGATCTGGCTCTGTTGCAACCAATAAGGTGCTAGGGCGCACCAAGGTGCTCTGGAGCAGCTTAAAAACGAGAGGATGTGGCCGATAAAATGTGCGTGTGGTCACATCGTTAAGTCACAGTTTGTGCAGCTGATCTGAGCGTTGCAATAATCCGGAAATAAACCGGAAAAATCATATAAATCGCTACGTTTTCCCCTGATAGCTCTAACTGGGCGTGTAAAAATTAAAGCAAGCTAAAATTCATCACTCTGTGTAGATACGTAGTTATTGCGTATTTTATTCACATACAGGACTGTTTGTTACTTACTCTTAAGCGGTAAACCGCTGACTAAGTCGCAAATTGATGCTTGCATCGCATCCATGGCACCAAGCATTCTACGCATAATCACGCACAGCTAAATTGTGCTGATCTTCGGTTGATGAATACCTCATTTCTGAATGAACTCATATTTCCCCTGCAGGACGGACGGGCTCACGTCATCGGTAAGCGGGTGGAAAGTCAGTGGGCGGAAGGCAACCTGTTGGAAAATAACGGGTTAGGCAGTCAGGCGGTAAGCAATCACGGTATAGGACGTCAGAGAGTAGCCAGCCGGCCGGTGGAATGGTGCATTGATGTTGTAGATGGGCACCTGCTGTTTGCGACTCACTCTTTGCAATATTTGACGGCGTTTGAATCAGTGCTGCCTTCGTTGGGGTACGAGACTGCTTTGCCTACTTACTGGCAGCTGATTTCGCTAGAAACCTACCGTCCAAAGGTCGATGCTGGTTTAGAGTCCTTGAGCTGGACTACTACTGTTTTAGGTGCTTTGGTGCAGCGCAATGCTTTGAGCGCAAAGCAGGCTAAAAAAGTCCTTGATAGACTTTCTGAAGATGCGATCGCGTCACTAATCGGCCTCGCGTCAGCGGTTATCACCTGGCACGATCTTCCAGCTGAGTCATGGCATTTGGCCTATGGCGGGCTGGCGTTTTCTCCTTTGGTTGACGCCTTGATAGCCAGGCTTCAGCTTTGGCAAAATTTAGGCGATCGCATTATCTCTCCTCACCAGAGGCCCTACTGCGATCAGCCAGCTCATTTGAGCAAAGCGCTGCCGGGTGGCACGCTGCCGCAGCAAACGTTAGAATCCCTTGCTCGCCTTATGCAGGGTGCTAGCATTCGCCAGCTCTCTATCACGCTAAAAATAGACGAACTCAAGCTATCCCAGCTTCTCTATCCTTACATTCAGCACCGGTTGCTGAAGCTGTGGCCTCCGGTTCCACCGCTCGATCGCTTGCCCTGGCTGCCTGATAACAATCAACCGCTGCCTGCGATCGCTCAGCGAGCCGAGACCCTACATAGCCGCACTCATCAGCCAAATGACTACAGCCAAAATGACCATAGGCAGAACAGCTATAACCGCGAATCTGCTTCTGCTCATCGTTCTGCCGTAGCGGCTATGCCAAGGACGCTAGAAGCTGTTCAACCGGCAGTGGTTCAGCCGGCAGTGGTTCAACCGGCAGTTGTTCAACCGGCAGTGGTTCAGCCAGATGTCATCACACCAGAAGTTATTCAGCCGGATGTCATTACGCCAGAGACCAAACCGGCAGGTGAAGCGAAGTCTGACTATCTGATTATTTGCATTGATGATAATCAGCTGCTGCTCGATCGGATTAGTGACTATCTTGACTCCAACCGATTCAAGCTTCAGCTGGTCCTAGATCCGATTGGCTCTATTGCCAAAATCTGTTCTATGAGGCCCGATCTTATTTTGCTAGATATCACCATGCCTAGAATTGATGGTCACAAGCTTTGTCAGATGCTGAGAAGAGGATCGATGTTTAAGCAAACGCCAATCATTATGATTAGCAGCAATACCAATGCAATCAATAAAGCTAAAGCGAGGGCCGCAGGCGCAACTGACTATTTGGAGAAGCCCTTCTCTAAAGCCCAGCTTCTGAAGATGATAGAGGTCTACCTGCCCCCACTCGATTGAGAACTGACTTCTGTTGATACAAACCATAGGCCCCCCTTGATGACGTACTTTTTGTACAACCGAAACTGAGTTCCACGCTACGTGGACATACAACAATCTTTTACCTAGTGAGGCATTCATTTAACCATGGCAAAGAAGATACTACTCGTTGATGATATGGAGTCTGAGCGGCTGCTGCTGAGCCACTACTTAGAGGCAGGTGGCTACACAGTTACCTTAGCTAAAGACGGTAATGATGGCTTAGAAAAGGTCGTGGCAGATAGACCCGATGCGATTGTGACCGATCTGGTGATGCCAGATCTGACCGGTTTAGAGTTCTGTCGAAGGCTGAAAAAAAATCCACAAACCGCAGATATTCCGGTGATTGCCTGCACCAATAAAGACCGCAAAATGGATCAAAGCTGGGCTAAGAAGCAGGGTGTGATTGCTTACGTCGTTAAGCCCTGCACCGCTCAGCAGCTCTGTGACGCGGTTAGAGCTGCAACGCTATAGCAACGAATCTGCCTTTAAAAAACAACGCTACCTATGCAATCGCCCTCCTCGCTTCCCACTTCGCTCCCATCATCGGCCATTTCACCTGGCGCTGAAGCTCGCCTAAAACAGCTTTTGCCAGAGCTTTTTGACCCTAAGCCTGTCTCAGGCCAGCAGTTTTTAAGGATACAGCTTTCAGCGAAACTTACTGTTGCAGTGGCACTAGACTGGGTAGAAGAAAGCTTACAGCTGCCTGCTCAGCTCATTACACCGCTACCCAATATGGCTGACTCAGTGATTGGGCTGATGAGCTCTAAAGGTCGAGTTTTTTGGGCGGTTGACCTGCTCAGCCTATTAAATTTACCGATTGCGTTGAGGGCGGCTCAGTCCTATGAGATTGTTGTCATTCGTACGCCGCCAGATAGCGATGCGGCGTTTGCTGCTTCAGGGGGTGATCTATCCGCTCAAGCCGAACGGTTTTTAGGGCTAATTGTGCCTCAAATCAGGGGGCCCATTCGGCTATCGTCTGCGGAAATCACTTCGGCAGCAGACGAAGTAGAGCCCGGTTTGCGCCCCTTTTTGAGCGGTCAGGCCGTTATCGAAGACGGGCCTGTGTTTGTCTTGAGCGCTGAGGCGATTGGGTCTGCTGCTTCGTTGGGCGCGGCTTCCACTTAGCTTTTCTTCTTTTCTGTTTCCTTGGGTCTATTTTTTCTCAGGGCCATCTGTTTCTTCTTTATCACTGCTTCTACCGCTACTACGTTTTGGTTATCACCCATTGGTTATCGCCGAGTTCCTCTTAAAAGATCTATGACCGCACAGCAATTTTCGTCCGAAGACCAGCTTCCCTCTTCAGCAATCGATAGTGTTGATTTGCCGTTGCCCGATCCTGATTCTCCTCGGAATCAAGTCCCTTCAACCGTGCAAGTCTCTCTAAATAAAGGGCGTACGCTCAACCGACAGCTGCTGCAAACGCTGCTGCCAGCAGCCTTGCTTCCTCTTGTGGTCGCCAGTGGACTGAGTATTGCCATCACGCGACAGTCTGAGCGAGAAGACATTTTGTTCTTGCTGCAAGAAGAGTCTTTTTTAGCCAGTGAAGCTTCCAAAACTTTTGTAGAAAATAACTTCAATCTGATTGATGGGATACTCGTTAACCCAATTCTTACTCAGGCTTTGAATGAAGCGAGTGCAACGGCTAATAGCGATGGCTTGCTCGATAGGCCCGTTGACGCACTAGAGCAACAGTTTTCTCAGAGCAAGCTCGTTTCACCTGACGCTACGCTCAATAGCTATTTGGCGAACGTTGCGACTGTAGAAGAAATGGCCGAGCTATTTGTCACTGAGCGTAACGGTTTTAACGTAGCCTACAGCGGCCCAACGTCTGACTTTGTTCAACGAGATGAAGACTGGTGGGTTCAGGCTAGGGATAACGTCGAGTATATTGAACCGGTTGCTTTTGACGAGTCCAGTGGAGTTTTGGGTGTCTCGCTGGCAAAGGCCATTACCGACCCAAGTTCTGGGCAGTTTCAAGGTGTCGCCAAAGCGGTCGTTTCGACAGATAGTCTGAATGAACAGGTGGGGACCTATGTCTCGAAAGCTATTAGCGGTACCCAGCAGGTACAGGTGGTGGATACTCGCACAGGTGTTGCGTTCTTGACGATTGATAACAGTGAAGAAACTGAAGTGAACGCCGATGTGGTTGGGGGAGAGTCGATTGTGGCGACTGCCCAAGCGCTTTCTACTGAGTTTGCTCAAGTGACCGAAGCTGCGGCCGACAGCATTATTGAAGGTCCAGCAATTGGCGATTTGGCCGGCCTAGAAGCTAGACTCAGCGAGCAGGCGTCTGGAAAAGTGATCGACTTAGAAGAAGTCACGACTCTTTCTGGTGAGACCTTTGTGACGTTGCTCACAGAGTTTGAGGGTAGAACCTATAGCCTGACTGCCGTAACAGGGACGCCCTGGGTTGCGATCGCCTCTGCAGAACTTGCCGAGATTAACGCTGCTGGCCGCAACCTGCTGATTGTTTATGTGTTTACCGCGCTCGTTATGGGTACGGCCATTACGTTTTTCTTGCAGAAGCTAGCCGGACAGCTTTCACGCCCGCTGCAGCGACTGACTGAAACTGCGCAGCAGGTAACTTCTGGCGATCTCGATGCTCGCGCGAACCTGCAAGGTACGCTAGAAACTCAGGTGCTGGGCCGTGGCTTCAACAATCTGCTAGATCAGCTACAGTCGCTGCTTAGCTCACAAAGTGCCCAAACCGCCGCACAGCGCCATCAAAGAGAGCTGCTAGAAGAAGAAATCACGCAGCTGATGGAAGACGTTGGCGATGCTGCTGAGGGTGATTTGTCTGTGAGAGCGCAGCTGTCAGAAGGTGATGTCGGCATTGTTGCTGATTTGATTAATGCCATCGTGGAGAATCTGCGAGACATTGCCGTCAACGTAAAGCAGTCAACCAGTAACGTGAGTGAATCTTTGAGCGATAACGAGCAGCGAATTCTGGCGCTGGCTGACGAAGCGGTAGAAGAAGCGCGCTCTATGCAGTCTACGATGTCGGCGGTTGAGAAGATGGGGCAGTCGATTCAAACGGTTGCCAGTAACGCCAACCAGGCTTCGCTGCTAACTGACGATACCTACGTCACCGTGCAGGCGGGCTCGGAGTCAATTGGGCGTACGGCTGAAAGTATTTTGGAGCTGCGCACCACCGTTGGTGAGACCTCGAAGAAAATCAAGCGCTTGGGTGAATCGGCTCAGAAGATCGCGCAGGCGGTCGGTCTGATTGATTCGATTGCGCTAAAAACGAATCTGCTGGCGGTAAATGCCAGTGTTGAAGCCGCCAGAGCTGGTGAGCTGGGTCAGGGCTTCACTGCTGTTGCCGAGCAGGTCAGCGCGCTAGCAGAGCAGTCCGCTGGGGCTACGAAAACGATTGCTCAAATCGTGGCCGAAATCCAGACGGAGACTCAAGATGTGGTGGCCGCGATTGAAACGGGAACAGCTCAGGTGGTTGACAGTAGCAACCTGGTGAAATCTACTCAGCAGCAGCTAGAGGATGTGCTGGCAAAATCTAGTGAAATTAACCAGCTGATGCAGGGCATTTCAGATTCTACGGTTGATCAAACCAGAGTCTCTGCGGCGGTGACTGAGCTGATTCAGAAAGCGACGCAAAGCTCACAGGCGCGATCGCAAACATCAGCCCAGCTGGCAAAAGCGATTCAAGACACCGCTCAAGTAGCTCAACAGCTGCAAGCCTCGGTCGAGCAGTTCAAGGTAGTTGAAAAGTAAAGATGGAACTAGATAAAGAGCAAAGGGCCAAGCTGACTTTTTTATCGGAAGCTGAAACCTATTTTGAGCAAATAGAGGCTGTTGTACTGTCCCTTGAAGCGGTTGAAGATCGCCCTAGCCAGCTGAATATTGCTATGCGGGCGGCGCATTCAGTCAAAGGCGCTGCTGGAATGATGGGCTTTACCCAGATTTCGCAAGCAGCTCATCACCTAGAAGAGTCTTTTAAGATTCTTCAGGCCAGAGATCTGAGCGTTGATGATTCTCTTTCTACTTTGCTGTTGCAGGGAATCGACTGCCTACGCGCGATTCGGCTACGCCGACATCAGGGTAAGCCGGTGGAGTCTGCCTGGCTGGCTAGCCATGTGGATCCTGTTTTTGATCGGTTGCAGCAGCAGCTAGGTGAACTGACTCCAAAAGACGAGGCCCGGCTGCTCTCTGCTGAATCTGACGAGGACCTAGATGTGGTTGTTTTTACAACCACGGTTGAAGACTATTTAGAAGAGTTTGCTGACTCGATTAATCGCTTTAGCCAATCGCTGACTCAGCGAGAAGATTTGAGACAGGCGTTAATCGATATGGCGAGTCGCCTGGCAGAGATTGGCCAAATCGCTCAGCTCAAGCCCTTTGTAGAACTGTGCCGAGATGTTCAAAGGCAGGGGCTGAGCGCACCCTCTTGGACCATTAATGAACTGGCTAATCAGACGCTTAACACCTGGCAGCGCAGCCATTCTCTTGTCATGCTAGGTCGTAAGGAAAGGTTGCCTACCCGGCTAGGCCCAATTGAAAGTCTAGAAGCCCTTCAGTCCTCGTCGTCGACCCCTGCTAAGCAAATAGCAGAAGACCTCTCCGAGCGTGCCGGGTTCTCTGACGTTGAGGCGCTAACTGAGCTTGCTTTCACCGGCTTTGGGCCACAGCTAGAGGGCAGCCCAGTTGACATCGACCAGCTACAGGTTCAGCTTTCTAACATTCAAACTCAGTTAGATACCATCCCGCTGCCAACCGAACCACCTGTTGCTGAAACGGCTATTGTTCCAGTCCAGTCTGCCGCTATAGAACCGGCTTTTGCAGAGCTGGGTGTGGCAGATTCTGTTGATTTGGACTCTGTTGCCGTAGATCCTGTTGCTGTAGATTCTGTTGTCGCAGATCCTGTTGCTACACAGCAGCTTGATGATAATCTTCTAGGCTCAGAGCTTGCTAATGAAATCGCCTTCGACGACGTTGAGACAACCGATGCGTTAGAGATTATCCGAGCGGTTGAGGCATTCGATATTGAGGCATTCGATACGGAAGGTGCCACGCAGCCTGAAGCTGACAGCGCCGCTGGTTTACTGAATGGTGCTCAGATTGCACAGCCTTCAACCGTTAGGGTTTCAGTCGATCAGCTCAGAGAGATCAATAGTCTGTTTGAGTCACTGGTGCTGAACCGCAATGCGATTAGTTTACGCCTAGAGCAGTTGCAGTCGTTCAGTGCGCTGATGCAGGAACGTATGATGTCGCTAGCTTCTTTTAACACGGCGCTACGCCAGTGGTATGACCAAGCTTCAACGACTGTTCCTACAGCGGATCAATCTGTCGTGGGAACAGCCGCTCCAATAACCACTTCGCCAATCACTTCGGCAACTGCTGCGACAGCCGTTCGATCGTCTACCACTGCGACTGCTGTCGCAGCAGCTAGTAAGCTGGATGCGCTTGAGCTAGACAGCTACTCCAAACTGCACAGGCTAGCTCAAGAGAATATGGAGACGATTGTTAAGCTCGAAGAAGTTAGTCTGGACATTGATATCGGTATCAGTGAGATGGGTCAGGCCGTCGGTGATTTGGGCTATACGAGCCGAGCGCTCAAGACGCAAATTACTCAGGCGCAGATGAGATCGTTTAGAGAGGTGGTCGATAGATTCCCTCGGGTGGTGCGAGACTGGTCGGTGCGCTACAACAAGCCGATTACGCTCGACATTGAAGGTGAAAATACATTACTCGAACAGTTCACCTTGGATCAGCTGAGCGATCCGTTGATGCACCTTTTGCGCAATGCTTTTGACCATGGCATTGAGAGCAGCGAGCTACGTCAGCGCAGAGGAAAGCCAGCGGCTGGCAGAATTACGCTGAGAGCGGTCAATCGGGGTAATCGAGTTGTGATTACCTTGAATGATGACGGGAACGGTATTGATATTGATAAGGTGCGCGATCGCATCCGGGAATATGACATTCCCGACCATCAAATCGACGCCATGGAACGTCAAGAGCTGCTGTCTTTCTTGTTTGAGCCTGGATTTAGTACGCGTGATGAAGTTACCGAGCTTTCTGGACGCGGCTTTGGTATGGACGTGGTGAACAACAATTTGCGACGGCTACAAGGTGATATTCAAGTGGATACAGAGCCTGAGAAAGGAACAACCTTTACGCTTAATATTCCACTGTCGCTATCTATTTTGCGCGTAATGCTGCTGGAGCGTAAAGGTTTGGTCTTTGCGCTGTCAATTGATGCGGTTCAGGAAATGGTTGAGTCTGAGCAAAGCCTCGATAGTAGCCAAAATAATCCTTCGCTACTGCACTGGCAGGATCGGGATATTCCGCTTGTTTGCCTAGAGTCGTACTGGCGTATGTCGCGCGTTACCGGCCCGGTAGAAATGACAGGTACCCCTTCAATCGATCGTAAAATGGTCGTTGTTGTTGGTGAGAAAGAGCAGTATCACGGCATTGAAGTCGATCGGTTTTGGAAAGAACAAGAGGTTGCTATCCGGCCTGTTGCGAGCCCTATTCCCCTGCCACCAGGATTTAGCGGTACAACAGTTTTAGGCGATGGACGCGTTGTGCCGCTGATTGATCCGGTTGGTTTGGTGGACTGGTTATCGGAGGCGTCTAGTCAACAGGTTGAAGATAACAGCAGACCGCGATTATCTGGAAGGTCTGATGATTTTTCCTCGCAGTCACCGTCTGCTTCAAAGCGTGTTCTGATCGTAGATGATTCTATTCATGCTCGAAGGTACTTGGCGATCAGTTTAGAGAGAGAAGGGTATTTGGTAGAGCAGTCTAAAGATGGCCGGGAGGCGGTCGATAAGCTGTTGGCCGGTCTGGCAGTTGATATGATTATCTGTGACGTTGAAATGCCTCGGTTAGATGGCTATGGCGTTTTAGAAGAATTGAGAGAACAATCGGCTTTTCGGAAAACGCCTATTGTTATGCTGACTTCTAGAAGTGGGCAAAAGCACCGCAAGCTGGCAATGAATTTAGGGGCAACAGATTACTTTTCTAAGCCTTACAATGAGCAAGCTTTACTCGGCAGACTGCGACAGCTAGCAGGGAAAATTTCAAGGGCCTGACACCTAGATACGGCGCTGTTGTTGATGTGATAAGTAGCGACTTAGCGCTCGATTTCGGATGAGGTAAACTATGATTGCGATAGTGAGAATAATCATACTCACGCTGCCAATTGTTAAGACAGCGGATAGTTCCGAAGATAATGCAATGAGCAGCGCGAGCAGGGCGACAATTTGCAAGCTAAGCATGCCTATAAGAACCCACTTTGCCCATTTTCTTCCTTGCACGACAAAGTGCATTAGAACGATGATGAGAATGATACGTGCGATCGCCCAAGCATCGCGCGCGATTATGATAAGAATAGTGTCTAAGATGCAAAGTGCAACAAACATGACGACAAGTGTGTTGCGAGCATTTAAAGCGGCTGAGTCTAGCTGAGTCATGCTTTGTGAGTGTGAGGAAAGTGAGGGTGATAACACTCTACCTAGCTGCTCGACTTTTGTCAGGTTATAGATATCCTTCATAGTCCTATTGTTGAGGAGCTTAATTGTTGAGGCTCTAGAGCCATCTTATTTCAACGCCATTCAACTCTCAGGCAGAAATAAAGCCTCAACCAGACTCCTTGCAACGACATCAAAGCGTTGATAGCCACACAGTCCCCGGATGTGTGGGTTCTCTAATGATCACCCGCATCCTAGTGCGTCTTGAGGTTAAAGCACGCCCAACTCGCTTGAGACATCGCTAGAACAGCAAAAATCGATAAAGGTCCTTACTAGGCGAGAGAGTTGTTTTCTCGATGGATAGAGCAAAGTAAGATCGCAGGTGGGCAGTGGATAGTTTTCTAATACGGGTATTAGCTGAGCGCTGTCGATGTAGCGCCCGGCCAGAAAAGGAGGAAGTTCTGTGACACAGGACCCTGTAAGGGCAAGCTCTAGCAAGTGAAGATAGTCGTTGACCTGAAAAAAAGGGCGAACTTGAACGGTTTCATCGCCTAGCAGCCAACTGTTGGAGCTGTTTAGATCTCTCCACTTGGCGCAGGGGAGACTGAGTAAGTCTTGAGGGTGCTGTGGGGTAGAATGTTTATCTATTAGCGCTGGGCTAGCTACCAGAAGATGGCGGTAGCTTCCCAGCTTTTGAGAGATGGCTTGATTGTCTTTACGAAGACCGATTCTGAGTGCAACATCAATTCCATCCTCAATTAAATCGACCTTTCTTTCGGTCGCCAGTAGTTCAATAATGATGTTTGGATAGCGCGTTTGAAAGTCTCTTAATAGCTTGCGGCAGGGCAAAAACCCGCTGGGGAAAGAGAGCCGTAGCTTTCCTGATAGTTCAACTTCGTGGTGGTCCAATGCTGAGCGGCCTGATTCGAAGGCTTCGATGCCTTGACTTGCGTAGTCCAAAAAGCTAGCACCGGCATCTGTCAATCGAAGATGCCGGGTAGAGCGCTCTAGCAATCTGAAGCCCAGGTCAGTTTCTAGCTGTTTAATATGTCGACTGACGGTGGCGACAGGTATGTTCGTTCGCCGTGCTGTTTCTGAAAAGCTACCGTAGCGAACAACTTTGACAAAGAGAGCCGCTGCGTTTAAGTCCATAGTCGTGTTTTCCGTTGTCTTTCCATATTTGAGAAGGTGATTGTCATTTTGACCCACTACTCAACAAATATGAAATTATCTACACTATAGCTTCTGTTGAGTTGCCTGTTGTAAAAAGTAGCACCTGTGGGCTTATTCGTTCACGGCTGCTGAGGGGTGGATGGCATGACGAGTCGGACAGATATTTCACGCAGCAAACGTCAAGTAGTCGGTTTTGCCTGGTATAAGGTTGGGGCGATCGCGTATATTCTGTGGGGCCTATGGCATATTCAGGTTGTTGTCAGGCTGTGGCAGCTTGGCGCTACGTTAGCAGAACCTGCGGGGCTGGGCGTGCGGATTCAACAAGGTGCATTTCACATTCTGTTTTTTGTAGTCTGCGCTGTAGCCGTTGGCGTTATGAACTGGCGCAATAGCCGAACTGGCTTTTGGATTAATCTAATTGCTATTGGATGGACTGAATTCGGGTTATTTTGGCTGTTCATTCTTCCAGGTACGTTTCCTTGGTTCCCTAAAGGCTGGGTTGGCCCGGCGCTTTGGCTGATTGCGGTTGTCTTCACCACGGTCGGGCAGCTACAACAAAAAACAACGCCGTAATTTAACCGTAACTTAGAAATAAAAAATGAAGAGAAATCTGAAAAACATTTTCCTGGCAGTTGGCTTTTTCTTGGTCTTTGCTGCTACTACGCTCTTTAATACTGAACTCTCACATGCTGGAAATGTCTCAGTTGACGGCCAAACCATACAGCTAGACAGCATTCAGTGGCGCGCAAACTCTAGCATAGCTGGTGTTCAAAGTGCGATCGCCGTCGGCGATCCTTCTGATACGGGACTCTATGCGCTGTTAGGAAAGATGGCGGCCAGAACCGTTTTCCCGGCTCACGTTCACCCAGATAACAGAATTACCACTGTTATTTCTGGCGTGATGTATTACGGTGTTGGTGAGCAGTTCAATCCAAACAATGCTGTAGCTTATCCTGCGGGTTCTATTATATACACTGCGGCAGGAACTCCTCACTTTATGTGGTCAAAAGATGGTGAGTTGATCGCACAGGAGACTGGTTTTGGCCCGACTGGCATAACGTTTGCGGCAGACAACTAAAAAGCTAATTTTCACCTCCATAGTTACCACCGACCATGACGTTAATACTGATAACTGAATCAGCGATAAGCGCTGAGCTAATCTGCTTCAACTGGCTGCGGGTCTTCTGCGAAGTAACGGCTGATGACTGCAACATCATTTTTAATTTGCTCGGTGACAGGCCCAATTCTATCAGTGTCAATAACAATCGCATCTACATCAAATGACTGGAGAACATCAATGAAGCTTACTTGACTGTCAACCGCAGAGTCTAAGAAAGCAGATCTTAAATATACCCAGCTAGACTCTTCTTCATCTGGAACTGTGAAAGTGGTTCCCACAAGCTGAAAAAAGCTTTCACCCATAAAGGTTTCTGCAACTTCAGGAAGATATGCACTTTTTATAGTCACTTCGCTGTTAAGCATTGCTCTAGCAGAGGCTGTATCTATATCAATTGCTTCTAACAGTGCCTGAATATCAGCAGAAGCCTCGCCTGTGCTGGCAAAACTCGACAGCTCTTCCATTTCCAATGTGCCAAATTGATATCCGTTGTAGGCAAGCCGAACCTCTTCAAGTGCGTTGGCTTTGGGGGCACATATTAGCAGTGAGCTGATACCACCCATTATAATGCCGAGTCTTGTGAGAGATTGCCGGTTAGAAACGCTGTTGAAAATAGAGGGTGCTGACCGACGTAGAAGTCGAAAATTCGCTAGTGGGAAATGCATTTAAAGGCTCTCCGAGATTTGTATTCTGTGACGAGGGGACGAAGTATGAGATTCGATTGGTGCGTTCTAAAACAGTTCTTCACCTCGTCGAATCTTCATCTCGTTGGATATCGTTTGACACTAGCACTACGTTCTGAAAGAAGAAAAAAGCGATAAGACGGTTGATAAAGCTACCTAGTCATTTGACGAACAGGTAGTAAATTCATAAGAAAGCGATCGCACCTACAGGTTGTCACCGTCAAGCCTATCAAATGCCTGTGATAGGCTATATTCTTGCTGAGCTGGAGTACAGAAGTGCGCATTGTAGCGCTTGAACCTCATCCACACCTTCGACCCTACGTGCTGAGCTATCGGATCGTTGAAGATATACCAGGAGAATTTGCAGGAACGCCTCTTTGGACCTGCCCTGAGCCGGTTGGTGTGCTGAGCGCGAACTTTGGAAACCCGTCGTATCACGAATCGGGTAAGATTCATCCGAGGACCGGTTTGTTGGGTGTGCAGACGCACGCTCGTAAATGGCTATCTCAGCCAGAGACCTCTTTTGTTATGGCTATGCTCACCATACCCGGTATGATGGCGCTGTTTCCAGATATTGGCGAAGATTCTGCGGATCACCTGCTCGATGTTGCGAGCATATGGGGCGATCGCCGCGCCGAAAAATTTTGGCGCTGCTTTCCTCACAGGCTACAGCCTGACGACGTCAAAAATGCTCTGGACGGTTGGCTTTTAGATTTGTTTAGCGCAGTACCGGTTTCTGCTGCAAAGCGATATTTACAGCTGCATCAGGTGCTTACCTCTTACAAGCGGATTGACACGGCGTGCGAGCAGCTGGGAATAACGCCAAGGATGTTGCAGCGTAAATTTCGACGCCACGTAGGAATAAGTCCAAAACAAGTGTTGAACCTACATCGGTTGCAGCGCAGCGTCAGGGCTAATGCTGCTTCTATCTATCGAAGCTCTGTGCAAGAGTTTGCCGATCAAGCTCACGAGATACGCACGTGGCGTCGGTATCTGGGCCGAACACCTGGCCGATATCGTACAGAGTGCAGGTCGGCGGTTGCCGAGGCCTTTGCGGCCTCAACTCGACAAACTGGCTTGGACCCGACCATTTTTTACCTGTAGGTGTCGCAAACGTTCAATACCTTTGTTCTAAATGTCTCTATGCTTCATAACATGAGTTTTGGAGGTACAAAGTGAACCCACTATCAATAAACGCATCGACCTATGAACTGGATGAGATGGTGTTTGATCTGCACATCGTACAGCCAGAGATTGCGACTCAGGCACTTCCAGCCATTCTTGTTGCTCATGCGTGGGATGGTTTGAATACACCTATTAAAGAGATTACTCAACGGGTGGCGCGGCTAGGATATGTGGCTGCTGCTGTTGATGTGTATGGACAGGGGATTCGAGGTGAGCCCACAGGTGACAATTCACACTTAATGAATCCTTTGCTGGAGAATCGAGGTGTTTTGCGAGATCGATTACAGGCCAGCTATTCGGCTATTAGAGCAATAGAGACAGTAGATGCGAGTCGAATGGGCGCGATCGGTTACTGTTTCGGTGGTTTGTGTGTACTTGATTTGGCAAGGTCAGTGCCAGACGGTCTTAAGGGTGTGGTTAGCTTTCACGGCGCGCTGACTAGTGGTGGTCTGACGGATACGAAGCCTATAGAAGCAAGTATTCTCATTGAGCACGGTTGGGATGATCCTATCGTTCCGCCTAGTGACTACCTGTCATTTGCTAGTGAAATGGATGAGCGAATGGCTGATTGGCAGGCGCATATTCATGGCGGCGCAGTGCATGCATTTACATTTGAAGGTGCCACGATGCCAGCGCATGGTCTGCAATACCACGAAGCAGCGGCTCGGCGTTCGTGGAAGTCTATGATTGATTTTTTTGACGAGGTTTTACGCTAAAGCTGTTGTCTATTGGGGCTATAGTGTCGATTGCGTAAAAATATAGGTCATATGGATCGAGTGTTTATAGAATTGAACATATAGACCTCTAGGGAGAACTAATGTATTCGCAGAGAAGTTGTCGGTCGATGTTGCCGATGCTGTCGTTGCTGGCCCCTAGTGATGTCACTAAGCCGCTACCTGACCCCGAAAGGGGCGAATGCTATGTCTCTAGTAGACTTTTTGATTATTGGTGTGCCGAAGGCGGGTACGACATCGCTTTACGCTTATCTAGACCAGCATCCCAATATTTATACTAGTCCTAACAAAGAGCCTCACTACTTTGCTTTCTCGGAGACGCCGCCTGTTTACAACGGGCCAGGAGATGACAATGCTTGGCTTAGTCAGCGTAGTGTCTATGATTTGGATGCCTATCGAACGCTGTTTTCTGAAGCGACTGACAATCAGGTGAAAGGGGAGGCGTCGGTCATGTATCTACATCTTTCTGAAAGTCGGGACAGGATTGCGGCCCTAGTGCCTGACGTGAAGCTGGTTGTGATTTTGCGAAACCCTATAGAGCGAGCTTACGCGCACTATCGTCATATGCGCCGAGATGGGCGAGAGTGGCAGTCGTTTGAGCAGGCTCTAAAGCTAGAGGACTCACGAAAAGAACATGGCTGGTCTCCAGTGTGGCACTATCGGTCAGTGGGTTACTACTATCAGCAGCTTAGCTATTTCTTAGAACGGTTTGATCGAGCGCAGCTGAAGGTCTGTCTCTTTGAAGATCTAGTTGCCAGTCCACAGGCGGTTCTCGCAGATATATTTTCTTTTATTGGCGTGGACAGCCGCTGCGCTATAGATACTTCAAAGAGACACAATGCCTCGCCTGCAGGCCGTGGTAATAGAGCTTTGCATGATTTTTTGACGCAGCCTAATCGGTTTAAGCAAACGTTCAAAAAAATTATTCCACCGCAGCTCCGTAAACCACTGTCATTAAAGGTGTATCGCCTCAACCAGAAGAAACTGCCGCCGCTGAGCAACGATACCAGGCGTCTGCTGGTTGAGGCATACCGCTCAGATATCCAAAAGTTAGAATCTCTGATAGATAGAGATCTCAGTAATTGGCTGGCGTAAGGTGAAGACTTGAAGCGGGCGCTAATTGCTGTTTGGCTTCTGAGGCTGTTTTATCTTTGGGACGGTTTTCTCTGGTGGTTTTCTCTGGCGATTTTCTTTAGGTCACGGTCTTTGCTCTAGCACGGTCTTATTTTCGACTTTGAGCAGAAGAGACTTTGGGACGATTGTTGAGCTCAGGCTGTAGCTCTGCGAGTACCTCAACAGCAACTTCACGCTCTTCTTCTAGCTGGCAGTCGTCTCCCCAGCACAGCCGCTTGTGTCGCAACGCTGTTTCCACCTTTTCTGCCCACCCTAGCGGTAGCTCGATGTCAGTCACATCGGTTTGTCGAATGATGTCTGTAATTGAAACGGTGCCTACTAGCTCGCCTGAGTTAACCACAGGTGCTCGCTGGATGCTAGCGGCTCGAAGTAGTTTGGCTAGGTCGAGTAGGCTTGAGGTCGCTTCGACGGTGATGCAGGGACTTTTCATCACTTCGCAAACCATGACATGTAAAGGGTCTGCGGATTCTGCCATGACCTTATAAACAATGTCACGCTCGGTTACGATGCCGTAGGCACCGCCCTTAACAGCTTTTTCAACGATAAGCGATCGCACATTTTTGGCCTGCATAAGTGCGATCGCCTGCGTTACCTTCGCAGAACTGCGAATCGTAAATACTTCATCGGTCATAATGTCAGCAACAGTTAGCATTCTGGTTCCCCTTTCAATCAAGCGTTTGGGTGACCCTAGAGAAATGTCCGGTAGCCTTTGAGATTAGCGATTTGAGACTAGCGATTTGAGACTAGTGGCACAGGACTAGTGGCATTCTTTTGTGTCAACTCCTTATTTATCGCTCAAAAGTCTGAGGAACTTATGAAGATGAGAAGAGTTCATTTTTGACGCTGTTATTGAAGGCAGCTGAGTGTATTGAAAAGAGGTTAGAACGATGTTGTTGTCTTCTCTTTATTACGGCGATCGCGCTCGGCAATGCGTCGCTGCTGTAGTGTAAGCTTTTCAGTCGTTTCAGCTGTTTCAGTGATTTCAGAATCGGCTGCGGTATTGCTTTCTTCAGCATAGCCCTTGTTGCGACTGTCTAGCCCTGATATGTACCGGTCATGAACGTTAAAGCCTGGTTTGACTTCAAGGCTTTTGACACGGATATCGAAGGCTTCTGTGCGAATTTGATGAATGTTGAAAATTTCTTTTTGATTTGTTTCAGCGGCTTTCGCCATAGGGTTAACAGCAAAGGCTGCTAGTACGACATAAGCGGTAGAGAGTGTGAGTTTTTGGATGGTGAATGTCATAGCATTGATCCTCGGTGTGTGAGTTTGAATATAGGAATCAATGGGGAAGAAGTCGGGAGCATCCTCTTTTGATAAAAGTAGGCTTTTTAAGCGCTGCTTTTGGCAACTTGTTTTTAATCACACTGCTTTTGAAGGCGGCTAATGTTTGCTGCTTTGAAATGACTTTTGACGTGCCTCTAAAGGTAATTTTGGGGTACTGCTGAAATGTTATAAATGATCAGTTTTTCGCAGGCGGCGACCTATGCGCATTCTTTTGGCTGAAGATGACGAGGTTTTGACTGGCGTGCTGGTTGAGTCCTTACAGCAGCAGCGTTATGTTGTCGATACCGTAGAGGATGGCTGTTTTGCTGTTGAATATGCTGAAACCGGTTCTTATGACCTGCTGCTGATTGATGTGGGCTTACCTCGTTTGGATGGTATTAGCCTATGTCAGCAGCTGCGTAATGCTGGTTGCAAGGTGCCTATCTTGCTGATGACGGCCAAAAACGCCCCCAATGAAAGAATTCGTGGGTTGGATGCAGGTGCCGATGATTACCTGACCAAACCGTTAGATATGGCTGAGCTGCACGCTCGCCTGCGAGCTTTGCTCAGACGGGGTGACGTAGCCACTTCAACGGTGCTGGAAGTGGGTCAGCTTCAGCTGAATCCGGTGAGCTGTGAGGTGAGCTATGCTGACTGCCCACTGAAGCTGACGCCGAAGGAATACAGCTTGCTAGAGATGTTTTTGCGTAATCCAACTCGCGTTTTTAGCCGGAGCCAAATTGTTGAACACCTTTGGACGTTTGACGATCCGCCTTTGGAAGATAGTGTGAAAGCTCATATAAAAGGATTGCGCAAGCGGCTTAAAACAGCTGGCGCAGATGGCTGGATTGAGAATGTGTATGGTTTGGGCTACAAGCTGAGTCCGAAGATTGACTATGAGGCGATCGCAGCTAAGAAAGCCACCTCTTCTGGTGAGCTCTCAGCAGCAGTCTCTTCTCAGGTGCCGCTGAAGTCTGCTGCTAAGGCTGCATCAGAGGATTTAGGATTAGAAGACTCGGCTTTAGAGCGTTCAGTAGAGGCGCAGTTTCAGCAGTCTATGGCCGCTTTGTGGCAGCAGCATCGAGCCCTGATGGATAAGCGCTTGGCGCTATTGCAGCAGGCGACTAGCGCGTTAAAGCAAAACAAGCTGACGGGTGAGCTTCAGCAAGCCGCTAGTCAGGCTGCTCACAAGCTGGCGGGCGTTTTGGGAATGTTTGGTACCGATGAGGGAACTCGGCTAGCAAGAGCGTTAGAAACAGCCTTAGCCAATGACGATAAAAATGCTTTAACCTATGTGGCGCTTTCTCCTCTGCTAGAAGCGCTTGAAACTGTTTTCAAGGAGACTGATAAATTTCTTACCAGATTTGGGCAAGCAGATGAAGCTATTGTCTCAACTCCAACTTCTTCTCTTCCGGTTGCCTCTCAGTCTATACAGCCCTCAAGTACTGCCACTACGATTTTGGCTGTCGATGACGATTCTGTTTTTCTCTCCGCGCTTTCTCCACTTTTAGAGCCCTGGGGATTTTCTATCGTATTACTTTCCGATCCTACAAAGTTTTGGGAGGTGCTGATCGAGACTCAGCCCGACCTTTTAATTCTAGATATTGAGATGCCCCAAGTGAGTGGCCTTAAGCTGTGTCAGGCGATGCGTAGTGATAGTCAAGACAACGGTCGGTGGCAAAGCTTGCCCGTGCTGTTTTTAACGGCTCGAAATGACGCTGCTGGTGACGTGTTTGCGGCTGGCGCAGACGATTACATTGTCAAGCCGGTACTGGGCCCGGAGCTGATTACGCGAATCTCGAATCGGTTGGAGCGATCGCGCTTACTAAAAGCACTTTCTAGCCGCGATACGCAGACGGGACTGGTGAATCAGATACAGTCGCAGCAGGATTTACAACAGTTGAGCGATCGCGGTGAAGGTTATACGTTTTTATTGATTCAGCTGACGAATTTAGCAGAGATTAATTTAGCGTATGGTCATACGGCAGGCCATCAGGTACTGCAAGCCTGGGGAAATGAGATTCGCGCTCAGGTATTGACTTTACCCGCGAGAATTGTTGCTAGCTATTGGGGAAATGGTGAGTTTGTCATTGGTTTGGCAATGGATACTGAGCGTGATACAAAAGATGCGATCGCGCCTTTATTACAGACGTTTCGTCAGCGCATTTTTACCGCTCTGTTGGCCGTTCAAAGTGACACTAATGCCTCGGCCCAATCTGGCCGCTTTCAGTCGCAGTATGCGCTGGGATTTGCCCACTACCCAACTCAGGGAAAGTCGGTGGAGCGCTTGTATCAGGTTGCTTACGGTGCAATGCAAAAGGTGTCGCAATAGCTATGATTTACTGATGCTTTGAATCGCTATATTTCAAGGGCTACATTGCTAAATAGTTACAAAAGGTATGAAGTACTGGAAAAAATAAGCACTCAGGTATAGCTTTAAGAGATCGACAATTTTCTTGGCACATGCTAACGCGTTGTAGACGTCTGCTTAAAACTATTGGCTACAGGGCTGTTAGCAGGATCATTGACTACAAAATTACGCGCTATACGCGCTATAAGACGCTTGATTACGGTTTTATTCGCTATGGCCTGCTAGCTTTGCTTGCTGGACTAACGATTGTGGCCTGCTCTTCTGGACCTTTTGGGTCAACGGTGAGCTTAGATAAAACTTCAGAGACAACTTCAGAGACGATCTCAGCAAGGACCTCTAAAGAATCACTGATTGTTCTTTGGGATAAGGGCTACGTTACCGAAGAAGATGAGGCTATTCAAAAGGTTGTCGATGACTGGAATGCTCAAAGCGATCTGCAAGTTGAACTGTCTTTTTATAATTCAGGTGAAATTGCGCCTAGAACCCTTCGCTTTAGCCAGGCTGGGCAGTCGCCTGATATTCTTTTTGCTGCTAAATCGGTGTATCCCGTTTCTGACTGGGACGGCAAACTTGCAGATGTTAGCGACGTGGTGTCGCCGCTGCTAGAGAGCTACACAGAGGTGGCACTACGCTCTGCAAAGGTCTATGGCAGTGAGAAAGCGGGCGATCGCTACTACGCGGTGCCGCTCAACCAGTCGACTACTCATATTTACTACTGGAAAGATTTACTGCAAGAAGCGGGCTACAGGCCAGCGGATATTCCGGCAGAGTGGGACGATTTCTGGGCTTTTTGGCAAACGGTACAAGACAATCTCGCTCCGGCGTATCCTGGTCTGCGTAGTATTGGTTTGCCGTACTCTAAAAACGCGTCTGATACCTATCATATTTTTGAGCATGTGCTGTCTGCTTACAATGTCACGCTGGTGGATGCGCAAGGCAAGCTTTTAGTGGACGATCCTACGGTAAAAGCCGGTATTGTTGATTGCTTGAACTGGTACTTACAGTTTTACAAAGCGGGCTATGCGCCTAGCGAGGCCGTTAGATGGCTAGATCCTGAAAATAACCGAAACTTTCTCAACCGCGCTGTCGTCATGACACCCAATCCGACGATGTCTATTCCGGCAGCGGTTCGCAATGATGATGCTATCTATTTAGAACAGCTGGGGACAGTGCCATTTCCCAACAAGCCTGATGGAGCGCCGCTGCCCCATTTTGTGAGCATTCGTCAGGCGGTGGTGTTTGCCGATGCGCCTAATGTGCGAGGCGCCAAAGATTTCTTAACCTACTTAACGCAGCCAGCGGTATTGAGTGACTTTTTGAAAGCTTCCTATGGCCGCTATATACCTCCTTCTATTGGTCATATTGAAGCCGATCTATTTTGGCAAGATGCGGCCGATCCGCATGTTTCTGCTGTGGTTGAAACGGTGATGGCTGGCCAGACGCAGCCATTCCAGAATGTGTATAATCCGGCCTATGGCATGGTGATGGAACAGAACGTTTGGGGGCAGGCTGTCTATGATGTCGCGATGAATAATATGAGTGCTGAAGAGGCCGCGACGGCGGCGATCGCCCAGATTAAATCTATTTTTCAGAGCCAGTTATGAGCCGTTTGTTTCCTGGCTTATCTTGTTTTTGGCCATTCTCTAAACCCGCTATGGCGCAAACTGTTGATCCAGCTATTAATCAGTCTTCTGGCTTTACGGCTAGGATTGCGCGCTCTTTTTTGTTGTTAGCGATGCTCAGCGTGGCGCTAGTGGGTGCGGTTGCCTATGGCTGCGGCCGTAAGGCGCTAGCAGATGCTACCTACAGCCAGCTGAACATGATTGCGACGCTAAAGCAAAAAGAGATTACTCGCTGGCTAGAATCTTGTGAAGAAGACTTTTTGTTAATTGCTGAGTTTCCAACGGTCACAACTGATATTCAAGTTCTATTTAGCGAGCCAGCTGATTCTGCTGTCTATCAGGCTGCCTACAGCAGAGTTTCTGACTACTTTGCTGAAATTAAGCAGAATAAGCCTAAGTTTACTGAGCTTTCAATTCAAAACAAGGCGAATCAAATCATTTTATCGACCAATCCCGATCGGGTCGGTACGTACGAAATCTCAGCTAATTTGACGGTGCTTGAAAGCGTTGTTGCTGGTGAGAACTTTGCGCCAAATTTCTATGTTTCTCCGCAAGCGGGCGGCCCTGCTATTACCTATGCCAGCAAGTTTTTTGATGTAGATAACAGCCGTCAGGGCATGCTGCTGGCAGATTTGAACCTGAAGCGGATTGATGACATTATTTCGGAGCACAGCGGGCTAGCGGAAACGGGCGAAACTTATCTGGTGGGGTCTCTTCTTAACCAGCCAGCCTTTTTGGCTCGCCCAGATACGCTCTTGCCACCGCCTGATGGGCCAATGAGCCTGGGGATTGAAAGGGCCTTTCGCGCTCAGAATGGCGAGGGCGTCTATCAGAATTATGCTGGTCAGACCGTTATTGGCGTTTATCGGTGGCTGGCGGGTCAAGACATTGCTTTGCTCGCAGAAATAGAGCGAGCAGAAGCGTTTGCGCCAGCGCGGGCCCTGGCGACTACGATTGTGGTGGTGAGTTTGGGCGCTACGGCAATTTTGCTGCTGGGTGTGGGGCGCTTGGCACGGCAGCTCAGTGCTTCTCGTCAGCAAATTGAGACCTATAGCCAACAGCTAGAGAAGACTGCTGATGTTGCTAATAGTGCTAACCGGGCGAAGAGTGAGTTTTTGGCGAATATGAGTCATGAGCTGCGCACGCCGCTAAACGCGATTTTGGGCTTTACTCAGCTAATGCGGCGAGAAAGCCGCCGCTATGCCTTTCAATCTTCTGTTTCTCAGTCTTTTGTTTCTCAGTCTTCTGCTTTTCAAGCTTCTACTCAGAATGAGTATCTTGGAATTATTAGTCGCAGCGGTGAGCATCTGTTGAATTTGATCAACGACGTGCTGTCGATGTCAAAAATAGAGGCGGGTCGTACGACGTTTGCACCGGTTTGTTTTGATTTGCGCTATCTGCTGCTGACGCTTGAAGAAATGCTGCGGATGCGGGCTGAGTCGAAGGCGATTCAGCTACGGGTAGATATCGATCCGCAGGTGCCGCAATTTATTAAGACCGATGAGGTGAAGCTGCGGCAGGTACTGGTAAATTTGGTAGGGAATGCGATTAAGTTTACTCAGGCTGGCTGGGTGAAACTGTCGGTGAGTCGTGACGCTGTCGCTACCGAAAAAGGTGTCGAAAAAGGTGTCGAAAAAGCTGCTGGTTCCACTAGATCGGCGGACGTAGATGCTGTGATTTCGTTTGTTGTTCAAGATACGGGCGTAGGTATTCCTGCTGTAGAGCTGCCCTATTTGTTCGATCCTTTTTTCCAGTCTTCTAGAACGCGCAGTGCGCAGCAAGGAACGGGGTTGGGGTTGGCGATTAGCCAGCGGTTTGCTGGCATGCTAGGCGGAGAAATTACAGTGCAAAGCGTAGTAGACGCGGGTTCGATATTTTCTTTTTCGATTCAGGCACAGCTGGCAACGCCCGAAGAGCGAATAGAGAGAGCGGCTGGCGAGGTGGTAGCGCTCGCACCCGGACAGCCTACTTACCGCGTACTGGTGGTTGAAGACATTTTTTCTGCGCGGCAGCTGATGGTTGCACTGCTGAGTCAGGTGGGCTTTGAGGTACAAACCGCTAATAACGGCGCCGCAGCGATTGAAGCTTTTAAGGCCTGGCAGCCACATCTGATTTGGATGGATATGCATATGCCTGTGATGGATGGCTATGAGGCAACCCGGCAGATTCGAGCGCTGGAGCCGCCGACAAAAATTATTGCAATTACAGCGAATGTTTTTGAGAAAGAGAAAGCGGCGGTGTTGGCCTGTGGCTGCGATGATTTTGTGCGTAAACCTTTTGAGACTTGCCTGATTTTTGAGAAAATGGCCGAGCACCTAGGCGTGCAGTATCAGTACCAGAGAGAGCTATCTGTTGATCAGTTGGCAGTGGTCACAACAGACACTGCTGGTGAGCGATCGCAGCTTTCGCTGCAGCCAGAAATGATGGCCGTTATGCCTGCAGCCTGGCTAGCTCAGTGTCATCAGGCTGCTGTAGAAGTCGATAGCGAAGCGCTAGGTCAGCTGATAGCGCAAATTCCGATAGAACACCAGCAGTTGAAATTATCGCTGTCTCAGCTGGTGCAAGATTTTTGTTTTGATGAACTTATCACGCTTACTCAAACCTATGCCTGATCCATCGTCTTCGTCATTTTCTTTAATGTCTGCTTCAGCACCGTCGCCTCAAACGGTTCAAAAGAAAGCGGTTCGAGCCGATATCTTGGTGATTGATGACACGCCTGAAAACCTGCATCTGCTATCGACCCTGCTGAACGAGCGGAATTATAAGGTGCGCAGTGTGACTAAAGGGGTAACGGGTATACGCGGTGCGATCGCTGCCCCGCCCGATCTGATTCTGCTGGATATAAACATGCCAGAAATGAACGGCTATGAAGTGTGCGAGCAGCTAAAAGCCAACGAGAGCACTTGTGATATTCCTGTTATTTTTATCAGCGCGCTGGGCGATGTGCTCGATAAAGTGAGGGCCTTTAACGTTGGCGGCGTTGACTTTATTACAAAGCCTTTTCAGATAGAAGAAGTCTTGGCGCGTATTCGCACTCACCTCACCCTACGGCGCTTACAGCTAGAGCAACAGGCTCAAAACTTACGGCTACAGCAGGAAATTAGCGATCGCCGCCGTGCGGAAGAAACCTTTGAAAAGTCTTTTTTAGCTAGCCCTAGCCCAATTGCGATTACAACGTTACGAGACTATCGGTTTCTAGCGGTGAATCCTAGCTTTATGCGACTAACGGGCTATGCTAAGGCTGCGATTTTAGATCGAACAACCGCCGATCTAAAGCTGTGGCCAGAGCCAGCGCTTTATCAGTCGGCTATTTCACAGCTTGCGCAGGGAACGCGGTGCGAGAGTCAGGAGCTAGAGTGCCGAACTCAAAAAGGCGAGTACCGCACAGTGCTGATTTCGCTGGAGCGAATTACGCTGCATGGTGAATCCTGCGTTTTGAATATTATTAATGATATTACTGAGCGTAAGCGAATTGAAAATGAGTTTATTTCTGTTGTTAGCCACGAGCTGCGCACGCCGATGCATTCAATGGTGGGTGCTCTCGATTTGCTCAGTACGGGTGAGCTAGGTGAGCTGAGTGAGCAGGGCGCTCAGATTCTCTCGGTAGCAACAACAAACGCTGAGCGGCTGATTCGCCTGGTGAATGACATTCTTGACTTGGAGCGGCTAAAGTCGGGAGAGACCCGATTGAATCGGACCCACTGTAATATTGAAGACTTGTTTGCTCAGACGGTAGACGCAATGCGGGCGATGGCCGATGAGGCTGATGTGACGCTGCACGTTCAGGCTGTTTCTGTGCCGGTGTTTGTCGATTGCGATCGCATTCTTCAAACGCTGACTAATCTTTTGAGCAACGCTATAAAATTTTCGCTTCCTGGTGGAACTATTTTGCTGACAGCTGCTTTAGAGCCGGATGATATTTTACATATTCGCGTGATTGATCAGGGGCGAGGTATTCCGCCCGATCGGTTAGAAAGTATATTCGAACGATTTCAGCAGGTGGATGCCTCTGACGCTCGTAAAAAGGGAGGAACCGGTTTGGGATTGGCGATTTGCCGCAAGATTTTGAAACAACATAATGGCAGCATTTGGGCAGAGAGCGCTGTGGGTGAAGGCAGTACTTTTCACGTGCGGCTGCCGGTTGAGTAGCGGTTGAAGGCGATAGCTAAGTCAAGAGTTCGCATAGAGACTTACATGGACTGGAGATTTGCATGGACGGCGCAAGAGATTTTAAGAGGGTGGCTTATGTCTAAAACAGTGCTGATTGTCGATGATGAGGAAGATGCTTTAGCGATCGCCACTCTGGGTCTACAGATGAAGACGGACTGGGTGTTGCTACAGGCTGGTTCGGGTCAGCAGGCGCTAGATGTGTCCGCTGAGAAAGTTCCCGACCTGATTTTGCTCGATATGATGATGCCAGATATGGATGGTAAGGCTACGCTAGCCGCGCTAAAGGCAAATCCGAAAACTCAGTCAATTGCTGTGATTTTGATGACTGCAAAGCAAGAGCCGCTGACTCAAACGGGCGTTGATCCTGAGCAGGTGGTAACGGTTTTTACCAAGCCGTTTCGTCCGCTGAGCTTAGCGGACGAAATTAGAACTGTCTTGGGCTGGTAGCGCTTGGGGTATGGCCTTACAAACTCGCTGCTGAGCTAAGAACCAGAATTAGGGCAATCACGATTAACGCAGCGAGGGCAGAGATCAGAATACCGCTGCCGATATCTCCTACTTCTGACATGTCGACTGTGTTGAAAAATATCCCGCTAGGCTTTGTGACTAGATCGGGGCGATCGCGCTGATCGTAGCGAGCCGTTCGGGCGAACGGTAGCTGTCCTTGGCTTTGTTTTGGTAAGATGCGCGATCGCTGATAGGGCACAATCGAATCGCCAAAGTTCTCCTGATACTCTTCACTGTTGAATAGAGCATCAATAAACGCGCTCATGCCTTGAGTGGCTACTACAATCGACCAGGCGATCTTCTCTTTCTCGTTAAATGTCTCGCGACCTAAAATGCGTTGAATACAAATCTCTACAAAGCGATAGTTGTTGTTGCTTTCGTAGTTTAACCGTCTAAACGCATCAGACGTTGCTAGCCCAGTCACAAAATCTTGAGTTGTTATTTGATTAGCTCGAAACTGAGACTCTAGAAAAGTCTGACGGTAGTTTTGCAGCATTTGCTGCTCGTGAAACACCTGCCGATAAGCCGCTTGAATTAACTCGTCTTTTTCACTAGCAGAAAGCAAGACAGCTGAGTCGTAAATGTAAGGCTGTTCATCGTTTCCGACAGTGAAATTAGCTACTCGCTGATTTTGACTGGTAGGTGGGTAGGACAGGGTTGATAGTGCCATAAGATCTTGTTAAAACCTCGTTCAAAAATATTGATTAGCCAGTGCTATTAGCACTGGCTAATTAGCTGGTCAAAGTAAATTAGTGAAATCGGCTCCAGGCATCTAGCAACGAAGCTGCGAATACCGCGCCGCCTAGCCCACCAATCAAAAAGCCGAAAGAGAACTGACGCCAGCCCGCGACACTCCGCAGAGACTTAGGCAGCTCTAAAACGTCTTCATTTTGCCTAGCTTTGGTGTAAACAGGCGTTTTAGAAGATGACGATAAAGAGACTAGTCCGTAGCCTAACAGAACGACAAATCCAATAACAATCAGGCCGCCGCCAGATAGTGTGCCAGCTAGCAGCGCGCTGTCAGTATTGCGCATAGGCCCTAGTATCACGAACGGACCAATTGCCCAGTATCCATGCGCCATGCCTACTTCCAAGCCTCGTCGGATAGGTGAGAGGTTATCTCTTAAAATGGGCAGCTGGCGAATAAAGTCCACGCTCAGGTCAGATGCATTAAGCGGCGTTTGCAACGTTCCTTGAAGCGTCTCTTTAGCGGGCGTAACCGCAGGGTCTTTCTTGAAGTTGATGCCAGCAGCATCGGCGCGAGCACGGAAAGCATGCCACCAATGTCCGGTCAAGAACAGAGCACTCAAGAAGATATGAGAGAATGCCAGAGACCCTCTAAGCGTGACGTCTCCTGTCAGCGTTCTTAGCTCACCAACTGGACCATAAAAGACTTCGGGATAAACCGTGTCATTAACGGTGACAAAATAAGCTGCCAGCACACCCATGTAGGCCAGTGCGCCCAAACTATAAGACAAGTAGGCTTCTCCTGACCATGTTAAAAAGCGCTTTGCCCAGGGCAAAGGCTTAGTTGCCATATGCCAAAAACCGCCCAAAATGCACAGGCTACCGATCCAGATGTGACCGCCTACAACATCTTCTAGGTTGTTAACAGCGGCTAATCCTTCTGAACCCCAGCGTCCTATCAGATAGCCGAAGATTCTGGCAGAACTCAGCGTAGGTTCAGTGACGACTCTAACATCGGCTACCTGTGGGTCGTACAGCCCTCCCCAAAACATTGCCTTGAAAACTAATAGCCAAGCGCCCACACCCAACAACAAAATGTGGATACCCATAATGGTCGATATCTTGTCAGGATCTTTCCAATCGTAGGCAAAAAATCCAATGGCGTTATCACCTTTGGGTAGCACGGCAGGGCCGCGAAAAACGTGAAACAACCCACCTGCTCCCAGTACGGCTGAAGAAATCAGATGAATCGAACCAACAACAAAGTAAGGGTAGGTGTCTATCACAGCCCCATTGGCGCCTACGCCTAGCCCTAGAGATGCCAGATGAGGCAACAAAATGAATCCTTGCTCGTACATCGGCTGTGCTGGGTTAAACTGGCTGATTTCGAACAGCGTCATTGCCCCTGCCCAAAACACAATTAGCCCTGCATGAGCAATGTGAGCACCTAGCAGATATCCGGATAAGTTAGTTAATCGAGCGTTGCCTGATAGCCACCCTTGATTGTCAAAATTGTTCCTAACGGTATCGAGATTGCCATAAGTTTGCATGGATATTTCTCGCAGATGAGTGTAGTCGAATAGAGTTGGTGGAAATGAACCATTGACTAATCCATTGAGTGTTTTCTATCGAGAATAAAAGTCAACAGCGCATACTGTTTAGATTAGATTCATTCTCAAAAACAAGAAGTTAACTTTTATTTCAAAAGAGGGCTGTTGCAGCAGTGACCAGTGCTGCAAGTCTATTGGCTCACTTATGAAAAGCATACATATTGAAGTGTTTTCAAAGCCTGCAATCCGGTGCTAGCTGCATTCTTCCTTAAAAAAATTGGCAGGTATTGCCATTAGAGTATTTTTTATTATTGATAATTAAAATCAATAAATTAGGGCAAGAGTAATCAAACAAATGATGAGATTGCGATCGCTCTTTTGTAGCGCTGATCGCTTTTTGGTGTGTACTACAGCAAATGACCCACTCGTTCAGCGCCAAGACTGAAAATTAGAGTCGTTAATCTCCGAAAGCTTTCTCGGTAGATTCCTTGTTGAGAGAAGCACGACATTACCCCATCTCGGCACAATCTCTGAGGCAGAACTGTATGGCAAGTAAGATCATTGATGTTTACATCAGGCGTCTGCACATTACCTTCTGTCACTGCCGTTGTCACTGCCGAGAAAATCGTACTAGACCGTTATGCAAACTACTCAGCTGGTATCTGATTCTGCCTTTGTTATCCGTTCTGTGGCGTCTCGTAGCTCAACTGGCCCGCGTAGTTTACAAGAAATTTTGAATCAGTTTAGCCAAAGTGCGCTGATGGAAACAGAGATTATCTCGCTCTATCAAAATGCTGTGACCATCATCAAAGAAGCACTGCCCGTTCCGTTCTGTCGTATTTGGCAGGTAACCTCAGATGGCTGCAGTCTTTGGCAGGTAGCAGGCGACCAGGATTCTACTATCAGTCAAACCTTTGTGCTACCGACACATGCGGCTGTTGAATCTTCTCAAGGTGCGATTACCTCGACTCAGCAGCCGTTGTTCATTCCGGCACCAAAAGAGAGTGTAAGCGGTGTGATTGTACAAGTGCCTGGCCAGACGCGCTGGATAGGGTGTATCGAAGTTCATGCGTTTGATACTTACGAGTTTGATGACGCGGCTATCCAATTTTTACAAACCGTTGGTCATATCTTGGCAGGGGCGACTGAGCGGCATCGATTAGAAGCACTGACACATACGCAGGGTCACATTCTTGAAAAGGTTGCTGCCGAGACAGATGCTTATACAGTCTTCGATATTCTTTGTCGGTTACTGGAGAACCAGCTGCCGGATGCTTTCTGTTCCGTCCTGGTGCTAGATCCAGAATCAAAGCGATTGCGGGATGGCGTGGCTCCTACCTTGCCGCCTGCGTATGCTCAAGGTATAGATGGACTGTTGATTGGTGAATGTGCGGGCTCTTGTGGCACCGCGGCTTACCGGGGCGAAGCTGTCTTTGTCAACGATATTGCGAGCGATCCACTTTGGGCCCCGTTCCGAGATTTTGCGCTTTCACATGGCATTAGAGCCTGCTGGTCTATTCCCTTTCTTTCAAAAAGTGGAGACGTGCTGGGCACCTTCGCTATTACGCATCGCGAGTCGTGCAAGCCTACGACCCATCACCACGCAGTCTTAAAAGCCGCTGCTCACCTAGCCAGTATCGCGATAGAAGCACATCGAACCAAGCTCAGCCGCCAGCAGCTTCACCAAACGCTAGAAGAACAGGTCGCTGCGCGTACCGCTGAATTACACTCGACGCTTCAAGATTTGAAGAAAACGCAGTCTCAGCTGATTCAGGCCGAGAAGATGTCAGGTCTAGGACAGATGGTGGCAGGTGTTGCGCATGAAGTAAACAACCCAAATACGTTCATCTCAGGTAACATAGACAATCTTGAGGAATACGCTCAAGAGCTGATGGCGTGGGCGAGGTTTTGTCAGGCGGAGCAGGCGAACTTGCCGCCTCAGCTGGCAGCCAAGCTGCAGTCTTTGGATATTGATTATGTCGTAGATGACTTGCCCAAGGTTCTAGATTCGATTCGGCTGGGTAGTGAACGGATCAAGCATATCGTTTTGGGCTTGCGCAACTTCTCACGTTTGGATGAGTCAGATCAAAAGCCGGTCGATATCCATGAGGGGATTGACAATACGCTGATGATTTTAAGGCATCGGTTAGTTGCGCAAGGGGATCAGCCTGAGATAAAAGTTCGTTGTCATTATGGACAATTACCTTTGGTGCGCTGTTTTGCCAACCAGCTCAATCAAAGCATCATGAACATACTGAGCAATGCTATTGACGCACTGCATGAACATCATGAACATCAATCGTCAGAACCGCTCATTATCATTAGTACGGAAGTAGTGGATGAGCACGTTGTAATCCGCATTCTAGATAACGCAGGCGGAATCGATTCAGATGTGCAACATCGTATTTTTGAGCCGTTCTTTACCACTAAGGCAGTTGGCAAAGGAACCGGACTAGGTCTTTCGATTAGCTATCAGATCGTTGTAGAACAGCACAAGGGGCGCCTGACCTGTTTATCAGAACCAGGAAAAGGAACAGAGTTTTTGATTGAGCTTCCCTACCAAGCAGCATCATAAACAGCTTTACTCGGTTGATTTTGTCTTCTTCTTACAAGGAATGAATGCTTACGCGGGTCTAGCGGATGCTGGGCGTGTTTTCTGAGCGATAGTGATCGGTGTCTCTGAGGCGCTGGCTTAAGAAGCGGCAAATTTCTAATATCATGTGTGGCCGCTGTGTGATTAGGCTTAAGAAGCGATTTTTTTCTAGCTTGAGCAGTGTGCACTCGGTTTGGGCGATCGCACCATCCCAAAGCGGCGCATCGTCAAATAGAGCGACTTCACCAAAATAGTCGCCTTTGCCCAGCTGTCTGAGCGATCGCTTAATTCCATCAATATCTTTTACAAGCTGTACTCGCCCTTCGGCAATGATGTACAAATGAGCCGCTAGCTCGCCTTCTGTAAAAATAGTCGCTCCGTTGAGCACTTGAGTTTGCTCTAAGCTCTCGTCGATTAGCATCAGCTCATCTAGTGAGAGGTTTTTGAACAGAGAAACGCTCTTAAGTAGAAGCAGTCGGTTCATGATGGTTTCAGCAGGCAGCGTAGTTTCAAAAATTTGGCTCGCGACCTGTTTCACAAAGGGGTCTGGATCTTTGACTAGCGCCGCTGGTACCATGGCCAGCGCAATAAGTGCACCAGACTTGATCCAGCGGTCATTTGATTCTAAGGCTTCGAGTAGCAGGCGGTAGCCTTCTGTTTTTAGCCATAGCGGCGTTACCTCGGAAGGTTGCTTGGAAGCCGGTTTGGCAGGTCGTCTGGTGGCCTGCTCACGGGCGCTTTCATCACCTTCTTCATCGGGTGGTTCGGCTGCAGCCTCTGATGATATCAATGACTCGAAGAGTGGCATCAGGGGCACGACAAATCGTCGATGGTTGAGTGAGGCCAAGACTTCAACAGCGTTTTCTAGCTCTGTTTGAGCGTTGGTGGCTAGCAGGCGGTTTACCGCGTTTACCGTGCGAGCATACCCCAGAGCGGAAAGCACATAGAGCACTTTTTGAATCAGACGATCTTGATAGTCGGTGATGGCGACTTTGAGTGCCTGCCAGCTGGGCGCGTGGTCTGGCATTTGGGTTTGCCAGCGGCGAGTTTCGGCCAGCAGTGTATAGCTGGGTGATAGGTAGTCGAACAGGACGTTACTAGCGTAGCGCGATCGCACTTCGCCAATAGCGGTAATAGCGGCATTCACTACCTCTGGGCGGTCGTCGCTCAGGCTAGCTTTGGCCAGATCTACGCCCGGGCGGCCATAGGCAGCGAGGGCTTTGGCCGCTTGAATACGAACCCGTGGGTCCGCGTCACCGAGGCAATAACTAATGTCTAGCAGCGGCTGCTCACAGCTGGTGATACGCAACAGGTCCAGGGCCGCAATTTTGACCATGGGGTCGTAGTGGCTGAGCTTGCTGCGGGCAACACGGGCAATAGACTCATCGCCGCGCGTGGTTAGCGGCTGCAAGGCTTCTAGTCCGGTGCGAATGATATCTGGGCTCGTTTGGGTGAGCACAACGTTGGGAATCAGCGGTGCTAAACGTGTGTTTTGGCTGTAGGCCACGACGCGGGTAATGATGCGGGCGGCGTTGGGTGTAAGGGGATTGGGCCAGGATGGCTCTGAATCTTTTTCAGCTTTTCCGGTATGTTTCTCTGTATCATCTTGATTATCTTGGACGATGGTTCTGGTGCCGTTGGCTTTAGAGCTGTTTACCGCGCCATCTACGTCCGTTTCTATCTTTTCTGATATTTCTTCTTCTATCTTTTCTGATATTTCTTCCGATATTTCTGGGGCTGCTTTTGCTCCTTTAAGAAGATGGGTTTTTACAGGTGCTGGATGTGCAATCAAGTAGGCGATGGTGCCCAGTATGCGCATCTCTTCGCTGGGGTCGGTGAGCCAGTGCTGAATGTCTTTGTTGGCGGGAATGTATTGGTTGATCAGCAGCACTTCCAGGGCGAAGGCACGCAGTGCTGCGATTTGCAGTTTGGCTTTGAGGGCTGCTTGAACCTCGGGTGAGCTATGGCTAAAGAGTGCGATGACCTGTTTGTAGACTTGGCTGTCAGGCTGGCTGTCGGACTGGCTGTCGGACTGGCTGCCGTGCGCGACCAGCGGCTCTACTTCGCTGAGGAACTGGTCTGGCTGGCCCATGCGAGCGGCTAGTTCTAGTCCCTTAAGCTGGCTGTATTTGTCGCTGTCGGTTAGCAGCTCTTTGACGGCGGTGGCTGACTGTGGTGTCAGCTGAATAGGGTATAGGTCAAACTCATCGAGCTCTAAGCTGTCGGAGCGGATCATAGTCTCTAGGCCACTGGCGTAAAAGCGGCCCATAGGCAGCCTCACCAGCAGCAGCAGCACGGTCAGCCCCGAGACCAGCCAGGCAATTTGCTCCAGCGTTAGCCGCGATTCGCTGAACCACAGCAGCGTCCCAGCGAGTATTAGACCTAGCGCATAAATCAGCCCGTCACTCAGCGACCGAATCCGTCCGACAAACTCCCGAGGAATCGCATTGTAGTTGAGCTGATGAACCGGCAGGTTAATGCCTTTGTACAGTGCGTCGCCGTTAATGTGTAGACCCACAGCTGCGGGTAACCCAAAGTAAGAGAGCAGCCCGGCAAAGCTGGCCAGCGTGGTCAGCGGATAAACCGGATTCATTTGGGCGACGCCCGCTGTTTTGAGCAGGGGCCGCGTCACGCCGTAAATGACGGCTACCTGCACCAGGCTGATGACGATGCGCATCACGCCTAAAAAACCTGTCAGTGCCTGATCGCTAAAGTGACGGCCATAAATGCTGAACCACAGAAACTCAGAGCTGGTGTAGATGATGACGAGCAGAAAGCTACTGCCGGCTAAAAACAGCGCGAGCGGATAGCGCTTTACTAGCTCTGGAAAGGTCCGTAGCGATTCTACAAGGCTGGTTGAATGGCTTGGGGCGTCTGCGTTGACCTGGCGCTGTGAGCTTTCTAGATACAGCAGCTGGGCGGCTCCAATTAGGAAGACCACTGGCATAAATAGCAGTAAATCGCGCGTTCTAAAGTAGTGGGAGAGCAGTGTGGTGAGCCCGCCGCCGAGCAGCGTCCCGACGGCTTGAGCAATGCCGATGTAGGGGGCGTATCGCTTGTACTCTAGCGTGGTGAAGTAGTCTGTGAGCAGGTTGGGATAGAGCACATTGTTGTGAAAGTCCCACTGGAAGAAGATGGCGATGAGCAGGATGTAGTAGGCATAGGGGGCCTCGTGAGAGAGCGCTGGCAAGAGCAGCAGTCGCAGGCCGATGATGATGACGACTGATATCAGCAGCACGTAGCGAAACAGCTGCGGGCGACTGTAGCGATCGACGATTTGAGAGAAGACGGCGTAGGCAGGTACGGAGCACAGCCCAATCAGGATGAACGCCTGGGGCAAGTGTTTGGCCCCGACGTAGCTGACGAAGAGCGAGTTGGCGATTGCCATACCTAGCACGCTGTAGATCAGCACAGTCACGGCTAGCAGCAAGAGCTGAGAGAGGCGATCGAGCTTGATTAAAAAATTTGGAAATGGGCTGTCTATCATGGAGTAACAGGTCCCCCTAACGGCGGGTCGTCGATGGAAGTTTCGCTGTCGGTAGGAGTCATATTCTCAAGATTCTCACCTGCGGACGACTGCTCTGATGATTGCTCTGGAATTTGAATAAACGGCATGAGCAGGGCGGCTGCCAGTAAAAATATGCCCCCTAAGACGACTGCCATTAGCCGGTCATCATGAAGCCAATGCTCCATTACCCAGCCGAACCCCAATGAGATAGCGATTTCTGGCAGTACGATAAAAAAGTTAAAAATTCCTTGATAAATGCCTCGCTGCTGATGTGGCAGAGCGTAGGTCAAAATCGCGTAGGGAATGGCCTGAGCGCTGGCCCACATAATGCCAAACCCTACCATGGGTAGCAGCAGCAGCCAGGGCTGATGAATGAGCAGCAGTGAGATCAGACTGATGCCGCCACAGGCGAGACAAAGGCTGTGAACGGTGCGCCGGCTAATGCGCTGCGTTAGCTTTGGCAGTAGCAAAGAGAATGGGATGCAGACAGCGTTGAACATGGCAAAACAGAGGCCAGCCCATTCGATGCCTGCGTTGTATATGTCTGAGTCGTTGTGCACTGCGCCAAACAGGTTGCGCGCGACCGCTGGCGGAAAATATAGAAAAAAGCAAAAAATGCCCAGCCAGGTAAACATTTGTACCCAGGCTAACTGCTGCATGGTGGTTGGCATTTGTTGCAACGCCTGAAATGTTGCTTGCAGGCTATTGAGCAGTCCGCCGTGCTCTGCCTGCCGCT
This sequence comes from uncultured Synechococcus sp., assembly GCA_937911865.1. GTDB lineage: Bacteria > Cyanobacteriota > Cyanobacteriia > Phormidesmidales > Phormidesmidaceae > Phormidesmis. Next base: position 2,680 of record CALDSK010000080.1, on the reverse strand, counting down.
GCTCAAACTGGGCTAAATCTTTGGGCGGTGACTCTGGGGTGGTGACAGCTGTCCAGATGGTTGTGCCCAAAAATAGCGCTGCGCCGACGTAAAAGGAGATTTCTACCGTGACCGGAATGCGATGCTTTAAGTCAGTGGATGCGTCTATTTTGAACAGATGGTTGAGCAGCCAAGGCATGCTGGAAGCTGCGATCGCACCTAGTCCGACCATGACGCTTTGCATTGCAAACCCTTGCGTCCGCTGCGTTTTTGGCAGCAGGTCACCAACGAATGCGCGGAAGGGCACCATGCTGACGTTGGCACTAGAGTCTAATAGCCACAGCAGTCCAGCGGCCATCCATAGGGTGGATGAGCGTGGCATTAGGACTAGGGCGATAGAAGCTGTGATCGCACCGCCTAGTAAATAAGGCCGTCTGCGACCCAGTGGGCCCCAGGTGTGGTCACTGAGATTGCCAATTATTGGCTGTACGATTAGTCCGGTGAGCGGCGCGGCTAGCCACAAGATAGGCAGGCTATGGGCGCTGGCTCCTAAATGCTCAAAAATAGAGCTCATGTTGGCCATTTGCAGGCCCCAGCCAAACTGGATGCCTAAAAAGCCAACATTCATATTCCAAAGCTGAAATAGGCTGAAGCGAGAGTCTTCTGGCTGTGAGCTGGCAGGCTGTGAATCGGCGTCTTCCTCGGGTTGCTCTAAGTCAGCAGGCGTCTTCTGATGTGCGGACGCTTGCTGAGGAAGGGTATTTGCACTGTGGTCGCTGCTGAGGTCGTTACTGGGATCGTCGCTGGGGTCGTTTGGCGAATGAGTTGGGTTGCCCATATAGCTAATCTAAGAGAGTCTCTCGACCGGTAAGATCACTATGGCATTAATAGGGATGGCATTAATAGGAAAACGTATCTAGAGATAGGCTAGCCTGCGTATGAAATTTGTGTGAAAAGTGATGCCTAGAATTGTGGCAGGTATGCCGATAGCAGCCTAATGAGTAGAGCTTTGGGCGCTGGCAGCATCATTACGGTGGTGAGCATTGTGGCTGTTAGTGTAATAGAGTCAGGCACTTGTACTAATGCGAGACAGCTATAAACAATGCCGCCGCTTAAAGCCGCTATGGCTTCGTAGGGACGCTGAAAAATGCGGTTTGTTTGAGTGTCGAGGATGTCTCGAATAGCGCCGCCACCTACACCTGTTAGCAGACCCATAACAGGTGCAAGTACCCACAGCGGATGCGCATACGGAATGAGCGCAAACTGCTGTAAGGCGACCTGAGTGCCGATGGTGGTGAATGTCGCCAGACTGATGGCGTTGGCTAGCCAAAGGTGTTCTGTGCGGATGTGAGCACGGGCAGATAGCCAAAACGTGATCAGACCGGCTGTGAGTGCGAGTAGGCCGTAGGCGGGCGATCGCATAAAAGAAAGACTGTTCCACTGTAGCCAGAACACAGGCCGTGCCAGCAGCAGGTCACGCATTGTGCCGCCGCCTAGGGCTGTAAGCATTGCGTAGAGCAGGGCTATGGCACAGTTGCGCCGCTGTTTGCGGGCAGTGAGTGCACCGCTAGTTGCGAAAACAACCGTGCCAAAAAGATCAAGCGTGTGAAGAATATGCATTGGAGGTGCTTTGTGGCAGGTAGCTAGAAATCTGGTCTGTGGGTGGCTTTCGATAGCCTTTAGGTTGCAAGGACTTTTGTTGCTGTCTACGGGGTTATACAGCAGAGAAAAGAGAGATATGCAGCGACCCGCATAATTTGTCTGAGATGCTCCGCTTAATTTTTTGAGAGGTCAACAAAAATAGCCCTCGGCATTATGCCGAGGGCTATTTTTGTCTCTGCTGCTGAATATTTATTTTCGTTAGCTGCTTCTAGTTAGCTGCCTCTATAGGTGCTGTAAGACCAGGGCGATACTAATAGCGGTACGTGATAGTGAGATGTGGTATCAGCAATGCCAAAGCGGATAGGAATGAGGTCTAAGAAAGGTGGATTGGGCAAAGTTTCCGCTTTTGATGAGAAATAATCGCCAGTCCAAAATCTGAGTTCGTAACATCCTGAAGCGAGCTGGTCGGCTGCTAAAAGCGGCGTATCTGTTCTGCCGTCTGCATTGGTTTTATGAGTAGAGACCTGCTGCCAGCTGCTGTCTTTTAGCTGCCAGAGTTCAAGTTTCATGTCTGCGGCTGGGCAGCCTTTAGCGGTGTCTAATACATGGGTTGTGAGCATTTTTCTTGTCTTAATTTCCTGAGCCTCTGCTCATCTTTCGGATTATTTTCGAGATTATCTTCTGGGTTATTTTAGAGGTGTTTATTTCAGAGGCGTTTATTTTAGAGGCCCGGCTAGTATGGTGCGAGAGATGGCATCCATGATTTTACTGCCGTCTTCTGTGGCTAGCTCTTCATACCACTGCTGGGTCTTTTGGGGTTCTTTGCCGTGGGTCATGTCTGCCCTTTTGCGCGCGCCGAGTACGATGCCTTTGACCCGCTCTTTTCGGTTGTTTTCGTATCTGGCTAAGGCATCTTCTACGCTGATATTCGTGGTCGCTAGGCAGTTCGCCAGTTCCCAGGCGTCTTCCATCGCCTGGCAGCCGCCCTGCCCCAAGTCGGGCGATGTGCTGTGGGCTGCATCGCCAATGAGGGCGACTCGCCCTTTGATTAGCTTCTCTAGGGGTTCGATATCGTGGATTTCTACCCGATTGGTTCGGT
>CALDSK010000079.1 GCA_937911865.1 uncultured Synechococcus sp. | reverse complement strand
AGACAAGGAGCGTAGAAAAAGACTCTTCCTCACAGCTAAGAGCGTACCCATCTTTCCGGCGGACGTGCTCACTTTTATCGACGTGAGCTATCGATTATCCGCCAATTAGCGTAGGTTTTTGCCTCTTTTCTCCTGAGTTTAAGCGTATGCCGCTACTTCAAACTGTATTCGTCAAAACACCGGGGTGCCGTGATATTGATGATGTGGTCTGACGTTACAAACTTGGGTGCTTCCAACTCCACGCCTCTAGCTACAGTGCTAATTACAGTGCTAACTGTCACAGACTGATATGGCTGGGTTGAATGATTTAGATATTATTGGTGGATCAATTAACCGCTTTTGGTTGATTGGCGTTCTGTTGCCCCTGTTTAGTTTTCCTATGAAACGTTCAAAGCACTATCGAGCCTGCCTAATTCTCCTGGCTTCTATGGGAATGAGCGTTGCACCGCTACTACAGCTAGCCCAGGCAAAACCGGCCCAGGCAGAACCGATAAACCACAGTAAGCAATCTGATAGCCCTGCCTCTACTCCCATTTCTGCTGAGGCCGACAGGGCGCTGACCGAAGGGCTTGACTCCATCCGTCAAGGCGACGTTACAGCCGCTATTGCTTCATTTGAAACGGCTGTTAGCCTTGATCCGTCTTCTGCGGCAGCTCATTACAACCTGGGCTTAGCGCTAAGGCAAAACAATCAGCTGCAAGCGGCGGCTAGCGCCTTTTGGGAAGCGACTCAGGCCGATCCTGAGTTTGTATTGGCCTATGTCAATCTGGGGGCGGCTTTGCTTGAGGGCGACAGTCTCGATCAGGCTGAGCCTTACCTGACTAGAGCGCTAGAGCTAGATCCTGAACTGGGGCTTACGCACTTCAATATAGGCCTATTGCGTAAGCGCCAGGGCAATCTTGAATCGGCGTTTGAGTCTTTTCGTAGTGCGATCGCCTACAGCCCTTCGGCCCCCGAATCTCACTACCAGATTGGCCTGCTCTATCAGCAACAGCAGCAGTACGACCAAGCGCAAATCGCTTTTCAAAACGCTATCGATATTGACTATCGCTACCCTGAAGCTCACTACAACCTAGGGGTTACCTTCATTCGTCGAAACAGTCCAGAAACAGCAATTTTGGCCTTTACCCGAGCGACTGAACTGCAGCCCATGTTTGGTCATGCGCACTATGCGATTGGGCTAGCACTAGCCGACCTTCAACGCTATGGCGAGGCGCAAGAACGTTTGCAGACAGCGGCAAATATTTACATTAGCCAAGGGAATGCGCAGTGGGCAAATAATGCGCAGTCTCAAATCACTCAGATTCAGAACATTAGAGCTGAGCCCTGAAGGCGTGGATCTATTAAATGGATCTACCAAATGGGTCTACAAATACTAAAAGCGCCTCAAGAAACCTGAGGCGCTTTTAGCTTTAGAAGTGTGTCTGTCAGCGGCTAGATATCTAGTTCAAAGGCGCGAGGATTGCCGCTTTCAAAAATAGCTAGCGTATTTTTGAGCTGATACCAGACGAGGCCAGCGCTCAGCAGGGTTAGCGGTGCCGCCATTAGGTAGGCAATCTTGGGCGTAAAACCAAAGATGCACATGCCGGAAGCTAGGAAGACGCAGCTACCTAAACAGATACCGATAAAAGGAAGCTGAATATCTAGCCCCTGAAGCTTTGCGATTGAACGGGTAGAGCGTTTCGCGCTCCACTCTGAGCCTGCACCCTTAAGGACAGCAGAAAATGCCAGACCCGATGTAATAGCGATGAACAAACCCGCTACGAGCAGGAAATATGGTGGCGTCTGAGGGTAATACATAGGCCTTGCGTTCTCTCAAGTATGAACAAATATTAAATTCATTATAGGCTGAATTTGTGGCAACCTCTGTTCCCTAAAAGCGAAGGCTGCACTGCGCAATGATCACGCTAAGATATCTTGCCGAGGTATCTTGTGGGAGTATCTTGTGGAGTTATGTTGCAGGTGCTACGAGTGCCACTGGGCCTATCGACTGAGCCTATCGACTATTTGTAAGCTGTAGTGCCCCTGCGAGTTCGGTGGGGACCAGTGCAACTGCCCGCTCTTTGGAGAAGTCAGCGAAGGCATCCCAGGCTGCGCCCAGCAGTTTGTTGGGCTGAAGGTCGTCTTTGACCAGCGTCCATAGCCTCTGCACTTCTTCGGTGTGTAGGCGGTTGTCCTCGGTGAGGGCTAGCAAAATTTGCTTGCGCAGATATTGGCCTTCTTCGGTCATGAGGAACTGTATGCCCATGCCAGCGGTTGGGATGAGGTCGAAGCTTTGATCGGAGCGAGCAATCAGCAGCAGGTTTTCTAGGCGCTGCCACTGAAAGCGACCGTCTTTGAAAAGCACTTCAATCAGACGACGGCGCAGAGAAGTGGTTTCAGCACTCAGAAGTCTGCGGGCAACGTAAGGATAGGCAATCTCGATGATTTTGAAGTTGGGGTCTAGGCTCAGTGCCAAGCCTTCTTGAGTAACCAGTGAACGAATAATCAGTGCGAACTTAGCAGGGACGCGGAAGGGATATTCATACATTACCTCGGAGAATTTATCGGTAACGGATTTGAAGTTGAAGTTACTGACGCTAGCACCGATAGCGTCTTGAAAGACGGTTTCTAGGGCGGGTACGAGCGGGCGCACGTCCGTCTCTGGGGTCAAAAAGCCCAGCTTGACGAAGTCGACAGCGAGATCTTCATAGTCGCGGTTGATCAGGTGAACAACAGAATCGACCAGGGTCTCTTTGGTTTCTAGATCGAGCTGGTCGGTCATACCAAAGTCGATGTAGGCCATGCGGCCATCTTCCATCGCGAACAGATTGCCAGGATGAGGATCCGCGTGAAAAAAACCAAACTCTAGGAGCTGTCTGAGCCCTGAGGATACGCCGATCTCGACGAGATCGCTGGTGGCAAGGCCCGCTTGTTTTACTCGATCTGTATCAGTCAGCTTAAAGCCGTTGATCCACTCCATGGTGAGCACGTGAGCGCTGCAATATCGCCAGTATATGGAGGGGACTTTTACCAGGGGCTCGTCTTGGAAGTTGGCGGCGAACTTCTCTGCATTTCGGCCTTCGTTGAGATAATCAACTTCTTCGAAGAGTTTGCCGCCGAATTCATCCACAATCAAGGAGAGGTCGTGACCCAGATTTAGCGGCAACCAGGGGGCAATCCAACTAGCGGCCCAGCGCATAATGTACAGGTCGCGGCAGATGATGGGCATGAGGTTGGGGCGCTGTACCTTGACGGCGACTTCTTCGCCGCTGTAGAGACGCGCTTTGTAAACCTGACCTAGACTGGCCGCTGCAACGGGCTCTGCTGAAAAAGAGCTGAAGATTTCTTCGGGAGTTCGATCGAAGTCGCGGTAGATGATTTGGCGAGCAATTTCGCTGGAGAAAGGCGGCAGCTGATCTTGCAGCTTGATTAGCTCATCTAAAAAACTTGGTTTGATTAGGTCGGGGCGAGTGGAGAGGGCCTGACCGACTTTGATGAAGGTGGGGCCGAGCTGAGTGAGAATCTGACGCAGCCTAACGGCGCGGCGATCCTGGTTGGCAACGGTGCGACCGAAGAGATGATCGAACAGTAGGCCAACTGCGAAGGTGCCTAGCATCCAAGAAACGGCTAGGGTTCGCCATATGACGATGAGCGGCCGACGTCTGTAGTGCCGTGCGATCGCTTTCCAGTCATAGCGATTTGAGGCGGCTCCAGGCGCATTGCCTGGCACAATGAAGTCAGTCGCAGTGGGGTCAGTCATAGTGGCGAGACCAATTGTAAGGCTAATGAAAAAGGCGTATGGTCGAAGGCTTATTGTCAGTAGCTAATCGTCGGTACTGCCTACAGCCTGCTCTACGGCTCATGGTGTCTTCTGTATATTCTAGTATACAAAAATACAAAAAACTTTAGATCGTTCGGTAGATTCTTCGTTTTGAACATTCCCGCTTCCGGTTGATGTCGGCACTTTCATTGAAAAGCAGCGGTGGCAGAGGCTTTGGAGGCTTTATGTGGATTATCTTTAATCTGTCAGCTGTTCTTTGTTGTTTTATTCATCGTTTTCCTCATTTGCGCGCACGTGCTTTATGTCTATGACCGGACTGCCCATGACCGGACTGTCTATAACCGGACTGTTTCCACCTGAGCTGCTTATGACCAGACCCGGCGTAATCGCGAGTACTGTCTCTACTGCACCTGATTTTATAGGGATGGTTTGGTCGTTGGGACTGATCGCGATCGCTATTGCACTTTCTCTTTGGCAACGGCTGGGACTTGCGAAGACGTTAGCACTCGCCGCGCTACGCACCTTAGCTCAGCTTCTCGGGGTTGGCTTTGTTCTCTCGGTTATTTTTGCCAGTGACCAGCCGATTGCTATTGTTGCGCTGTTGATTGGCATGGCTGGCATTGCCACTGTTGTTGCCCGCAATCGTATCGATAGAGAGCTGCCCGAGCTGCTGAAGTGGGTTTGGATGGCGATTGTGCTCAGTGCGACTGTGACAATGACCTACGTTTGCCTGTTTGTAATTCGCCTAGATCCCTGGTACTCTCCGCAGCAGCTTGTGCCGCTGACGGGTATGGTACTGGGTCACGCTATGACGGCGGCTTCTATTTCTGGTGAACGGCTGGTGAGCACCTTGCGTAATAGCCGGATCGAAATTGAGACACATTTGAGCTTGGGGGCAACGCCAGCCCAGGCGGTTAGGGGCTACCGTCAGGCCGCGGTTAAAGCGGGGCTGATTCCGACTATTAATGCCATGATGATTGTTGGCCTAGTTACCTTGCCTGGCACGATCACTGGTCAACTGCTGGGTGGTTCAAAGCCGCTGGTTGCAGCTATCTATCAAATCTTAATTATGTTTATGCTGGCACTGTCGACGCTGATTGCGTCGCTGGTGGTGACCTACGGCCTTGCCAAGCAGTTTTTTAACTCAGCAATGCAACTGGTGATACCTCAGGGTTGAGGGGCAAGTAGGTTAAGACAGCGTTGACTGGCTGGTTTGACTACTGTCTGACAAATCCTTCAAGGTCGGGGCTGTATCGGGCTAAGAAGGTTCCTTCTGCGTCGTATAGCTCTACTGGAATCTGAGCCTGGGTACTGAGCAGTGTAATCTGCTCTAGCAGCCGGTTGCCTTCACTGATAAGCTGCGCATCAGACTCTATGCCAGTTCGCTGTGGGGGTGGGGTAATTGATTCGTTAATCACGCTGTCGTAGCCTGCGGCTATGTTCATGTGAACCTTGCCGGACTTCATGTTGTAGGTGCAGACTTGAACGTTGTTGGCACCGCAGATGAGATAAAAGCTGGGTTCAATCGGCTGAAAGCGAAGCGATACCTCCCTGTTGTTTTCGGCTTCGTCTAATTTGGCGGTGTAGGTCGCTAGCCTGCTTTGTGCTTCGGTGTGAGCCAAAGAGGTGTCGGGAACTTCTCTGAGTTGGAAGATGGCAAGGTTCCACTTTTCAGCTGAGAGGCTCCACTGCTCTTCAGCTTCTGCACTTTCAGCTTCTGTTGATAGCTGCGCTGCGCTAAATAAAACCCGACTAGCGCTGCGTTCTTGCTCGACGCGGCTACGAACCTCTAGTCTTTTCTCTTCGTACTCGGGCAGGATGCTTTGGGCTTCTCCATAGGCCTGCGTACCTTGCGGGATGCGTCTAAGATTTTCTACGGCAGTATCCCAGTTAGAGAGCACCACTTCCCAGGCTTCTAGCGAGTCGGCTTGCTCGGCCTGCTGTGTGGCTTGGCTCGCGGCTGCTTGTGCCTGGCGCAGGCTGACCTCAGCCCCTGCTTCGGTTTCGATTCTGACCAGGATGGTGGATAGGTTAGCTCGGTATTCCACTAGGTTGCGGGCGGCGAGAGAACGTACTGGGCTGTCTGGTGGGACTCTGGAGAGGGCCGAGGTGGCGTCTCTCCATTCGCTGGCCACCTCTTCCCAAACAGAGGCGGGATGAGGTGGGTCTTGAGATTTGACGGCGGCGCTGTAGGCTTTGCCCTGTGCTTCGCTGACCAGATCTAGCGCAACCAGCTGCTGCTCGTACCCAGGTAGCATTGCCTGCGCGGCTTCGTAGTGGCTAGACCAGAGAGGAATGGGTTCTAGCATCTGAATGGAGTGCTGTAGTTCTTTCTTGGCTTCGGTGACGTCGGCTAGCGTGCTGGCATCTTGCAGGCTGGATATGGCGTCGTTGCCTTTGGTTTCGGCGGTTTCGATGCGATCGCAGCCACCCACGGTACAGGGCCGGGTAAAGACAAATCCCAGCACGCCTAAGAGCACAAACCCGAAGGCACCGACAATCACCAGTGGGTTGCCCTTGGTTTGCTGCTCCCATTGTGCTCGCTGACGCTCTAGCTCTTCCTCGTCAACCAGCGTGACATCTTCGTAGTCGCTATGGCCATTGCTGTGTCTTTCGTCTTCTAAGTAATAGGCAGAGTCTTCCGCTTCTTCTTCGTAGAGATCTTCGTAGGTATCTGTGTCCTCTGTGCTTTCTTCATATTCGTAAGCGATAGACTCTTCGGCTGTACTTGCTGATGTCTGGCCTGATGTTTGGCCTGATGTTTGACGGCTGCTCGAAATACCTGAAAAGTCGTAGTTTGATGCAGCGCCTTGAATTTGGAAGAAGTTGTCTGCTTCAGTATTTTCTTCGGGTTCGGTGTCGGCTGACTCTGGCTCTGAGGGCTGTGTGCGATCGCCTTCTGTCAGGCTGCCGGAGGGCAAGGGCAGAAAGTCTTCTTCGGTAGCTGCTTCAGTGGCCGTTTCAGTAGCCGCATTGAGTTCTTGCAGCTCAGCTGTGTTGAGCCTGAAGCTGTCTAGCTCGTCTGGAACAAGATCGTCTGGTTCTAGCGCACGGTCGGTGATCTGATTGGCACTGATTTGATTGGCACTGATCTGACCGTCGGGTTCAAATACCGCGCTTAAATCTACGTTTTCCTCTGCTGTCTCCTCGTTCTCTGTGGTTTCAATTGCTGTACTTTCGACCGTTACAGTATCAGGAACAGCGCTAGAAGCCTCAAACTCCGGCTTTTGGTCCTCTATTTGCTCCTCGAACAGCTGTTCTTCAAGGGAGCGTTCTTCAAGCGGCAGTTCTTCAAGTTCTACACTCTCAGACTGGATATTTTCAGTTTCTGGTGACTCCAGTTCTGGTATCTGTAACTCTACTGTTTCAGGTACTGTTGCCCCAGACTCTGCTATTTCAGCTTCTGTCTCTTCTGGTTCTATCTCTTCTTCAAATAGAGCCTCAGATACGATGTGGTCTTCTTGTATTTCTGGTACGGCTCTTTCTGTTGCTGAGTCATCTAGAAATACTTCAGCAAAGCTGGCGTCTTCTGCTTTCAAGTACGTCGGTTCGAGCGAGTCTGTTTCTAATATTCCTAAATCGACTACATTTGAATCGAGCGCGTTTGAATCGATTGTGCTCGATTCGTTTTCAGGAATCGGCTCGTCAGCTATCAGACTTTCCGCCTTTGTCTCTGCCGCGGCTATGTCACCTTCACTGGACAAAAACTCAGCTGCAAGGTCAGCTGGGCTATTCTGATACGTTTCAGCGTCGGCAATATCAGCTTCTAGTTCCGATGGATTGCTCAGATCGAAGAAGTCAGTGGTTCCTGTGACGTTGGCTGTTGAGTCAACAACAGGTAGTTCTATCGTCGGTAAATGCAGTTCGGCAGAGTCTAGGGTGGGTGCTTCTCCAGGCAGCAAAAATTCTGTTGAATCGTGGCGAATTGTCTTTTCAGGACCGAGGCCTACAGACAATTCTGCATCAAGCGCATCGGCGCTATTGACAGATAGATCTGGTACTAACGGGGTGCCTTTATCTAGATCTAAATCCAGATCGAGACCCAGGTCTAAGCTGGGACTATCGCTTAACTCTAGCTGAGGCTCTGTGTCGGGTTCGAACCCCAGCTCTGCGTCTTCTGAGTCTGTGTCTTCTGAGTCTACATCTTCTGAGTCTGTGTCTATCGCTGTCCCTAGATCTGCTTCTAAGTCTGCATCTACCGCTGTCCCTAGATCTGCTTCTAAGTCCGCATCTCCCTCTGTCCCAAGCCTGAGTTCTGTTACCCTCTCTGTCCCCAGAGCTGCGCCTAAGTCTGCATCAATCGCTGCTTCGGTGTCGTCATCGTCTAAATCTAGAGTTAAGTGATCCTCGTCTAGTTCTAGCAGGACTCTTTCTTCTTCTCCGTCTGGTAATCCAACCACTTCGCCTGGCGCAACTAAAAAGGAGTTGAGCGGTTCGTCGCTGTAGGCTACCGCCTCGTGATTTGCCGCTAAGTCTTTTGCCGTTTCATGTCCTTCTGCTTCATCTCCTTCTGCTTCATGTCCCTCGGCTTTATAGCCCTCTGCTAAATCTATGACAGCAACTTCATCAGGCTCGGTGGAAGCCTTTGGACTATCTGCGTCAGTGGCGATCTCATCAGCTTCATCAGCGGCTTCTATCGCTGTGTGAGCCGCTGTACTCGTAGCGATAGTCTCTAACGGTAGGGCCGTTGATTCACCAAAAAGATCGCTAAAGCCATCGTCTACTTTCCAGGTGAACGAGCGCATTGTGAAGGGCTTTGCTTCACTGAAATGCTTTAAATACAGCTGTACAGCGACCTCTTCAGTTTCTTCAGAAAGGTCAGCAGCTTCATCCGGTAGGCCCGTGGTATCGAACTGGGTACGTAAATGTTGCTCTAGCCAATCGAGCGTTTTGATGGCGGAAGTTTCTGCACTAGCACTATCGAGTGGATATTCTACGAGCACCATTACTTTGTCTCGACCCAGGGTACAGCGCGCGATTGTTTTGGGTGGCGTTGTACTCTGCTCGGCCAGTGCCTGAGTGAGTTCTGCGGATAGGGTCTCGAAAGTAAGTGCAGACATAGAAGGGAGCATTCACACAGAACGCTGATATTTCCAGGGATGTACGCCAAAAAGAGCGTAGGCTACGGACCTTGTTAGTGCAAGCATATTGATTGCCAATATCGCTATCTTTACTTAATAACAATAAAAATTGATCATGTAGCGGTCATTAGATCGAACTGAGTAAGGATACCTAGCATGGACACTTTGATATGGACATTCTGATTGTGGAAGACGAAGCTGATATCGCCGAACTTATTCAGCTTTATCTGTCTAAGGAGGGCTTTGAGTGCCATGTCTGCCGGGATGGTACCACTGCGCTTGAGCGCTTCAAAGCGATTCAGCCAGATTTGATTATTCTAGACCTGATGCTGCCGGGCTTAGATGGCCTAGAGGTGTGCGCTAGAATTCGTCAGCAGCGGGAGCTGAAAGACCCCTACATCATGATGCTCACGGCTAAAGGTGAGGAGATAGACCGGATTATCGGGCTATCGACAGGGGCTGACGACTATATGGTGAAGCCTTTTAGCCCAAGAGAGCTGGTGGCTAGAGTACGCGCGGTGCTAAGAAGAAGCCTGCGGGATAACCGCCAAGCGACCAGGACCTATCGCACCACTCACTTTAGTCTCGATATAGACCAGCGGACGGCTGGCCAGACGATCCCTATAGAGGATAGTTCAAAAAATATCGATATGACGAAACCGCGACTTGAGGCAGAGGATGCCCAAAGTGAAGAAAAACTATCATCTTCGCCTTCAGAGCTGCCGTTAGAGCTGACGCCGTTGGAGTTTGATTTGCTCGCTACGTTTATGAGCTATCCGGGGCGCGTTTGGAATCGGGCTCAGCTGATTGAAAAATTGTGGGGCAGCGACTTTTTTGGCGATGAACGCGTCGTCGATACGCATATTGCCAGACTGCGTAAAAAAATAGAGCCAGATCCGTCTGCGCCTACGTTTGTTAAGACTGTCGTCGGGGTGGGCTATCGCTTTGAAGATTGAACCAGAGAGGACTGAGCCAGAGGATATCAAGCCAGAGAATATCAAGCCAGAGAATACGGGCTTAGAAGATATGCGTTTGGAAGATGCCCGCTCAGAAAGTGCTGAATCTAGCGTCGATAATTCAAAGTCAATCAGCTGGGAGCAGCCGGTCGCAGCGCGCTCCAAGCCTACGCTGCGCAGCCGGCTCTTGGTATCTCAGCTGATTGTATTAGCCGTGACGGTGAGCGCTTTGGCAACGGTGAGTCGGCTGTATACGCCCCGCTATTTTGTGGTGACACTAGAGCGGATGGAGCGTAGAGGACTGATTCAGCGGGTCGTAAAAGGTCAGTTAATGGATGGGTTTACCGATGCCTGGATTCGAGGAATGCTGTGGTCGCTGGTGTTGGGTGGAACCACGGCAGGTGCGGTTAGCTACTGGCTTTCTCGAAGGATTACAAAGCCACTGCTGCGGATGGAGACGGTAACGCGGCAGTTTGCAGCGGGTGATTTTTCTTCGCGGGTGCCGACGTTAGAAATTCCTGAATTTGATCGGCTGGGCCATAGCTTTAATCGGATGGCGGATGATTTGGAAGGCGTAGAGCAGCGACGGCGAGAGCTGGTGGGGGATTTGACCCATGAGCTGCGGACGCCGTTAACGGTGGTAAAGGGGTATTTGGAGGGGCTAGCAGATGGGGCGATCGCACCCGAGCCTCAAACCTATAATCGCCTAGTGAAAGAGACAGAGCGGCTGCAGCGTCTGGTAAACGATTTGCAGGAGCTGTCTCAGCTGGAGTCGGGCTAGTTGTCGATTGATGCGCAGGCGGCGGCGATCGCACCTCTTGTAACTCAAATTAGCGATCGCTTTTCCGATCAGCTGCTGGGGTCAGACACGCTTCAAATTACGACGAACCTACCGCCTAATCTGCCTTTAGCCTGGGGCGATCCTGCTCGCATTGAGCAAATTATCGTGAATTTACTGAGTAACGCGCTGCGGCATACGGCAGCTGGCGAAGTTAATATCCGTGCTTATACTCAGAGCGAGCAGGGCCAGCAGTTTTTATGGATCGCTGTTTCGGATACGGGTAGCGGTATCGCTCCAGAGGATATTCCACACGTCTTTGAGCGATTTTGGCGAGCCGACCGATCGCGCGCTAGCCACTCAGGTGGCTCTGGTGTGGGGCTGGCTATTTGTCGTCGTTTGGTCATGCTACAGGGTGGTCAAATCAAGGCTAGCAGCCGCCTGAATAAAGGCAGCACCTTTAGCTTTTCATTACCCACACAGCCCGTTGTGTAAAGAATAGAACAATGCGGTAGCCACCTCAGTAATTGTGCGGCCATCATCGGGGAACATTGTTGCTTTTCATGCGCAGTAATACTGAGTATGAGGCTTCTGTTTATACGACCGCTCTTATGACAAGTCTGATGAATTCTTCACGTTCCTGTACGTCTGCCGCTCGTCACTCTGTTTCTACTTATCCTGTTTCTTCTGGTTCTGCTTCCTCTCGTCCTGTTTCCTCTTGCCAGCGGCCCACCGCCGAAAAGCCGCTATTTCGAGATCAGTTTGAAATTCTAAAGCGTTTGAGCCGAGGCGGATTTAGTACGACTTACCTGGCCAAAGACGTGACTGGAGAGCAGGCTCAGGTCTGTGTGATTAAGCAGCTGAGATATCGGACGAAAGCGAGTAAAAACAACAAGCCTCAGACACCTGCATCACACGCTTTGCAGCTAGAGCGAAATCAGCGCCGGTTCCAGAAAGAAGCTCGCATTATGGCCCGTATTGGGCAGCATAGCCAGCTGCCTCGCCTGCTGGATCACTTCGTTGAGCAGGGGCATTTTTACATTGTGCAAGAGCACATTCCTGGGCTGACGCTTCAGCAGGCGCTACGCCGAGAAGGGCCTAAAACCGAAGCTCAGATCAAAGATTTTCTGCGGGACATGATTCCAGTTATTCGTCATGTTCACCGCCATAACTTGCTGCATTTGGATATAAAGCCCGCTAATATCATTTGCCGCAGTAGCGACCAAAAGCTGGTGCTCATTGACTTTGGCGCGGTGCGACAGCTACCTATCAACGGCGTGGCAACTCAGGCAGAAGGCAGTACGGGCACAGTAGGCTTCGCCCCTAGTGAACAGCTCGCAGGTAAGCCGACTGCGGCTAGCGATATTTACAGCCTTGGGGTGACCTGCTTATATTTGCTTACGGGCTGTAGTCCGCTGGATTTGGCCACTTCGCCCAATGGCCAAGATCTGCGCTGGCGCGAATCGGTACAAGTTTCTGACCATCTGAATGGTCTGCTGCAAAAAATGCTGGCTTCTGAAGCGCAGCACCGCTTTCAATCGGTTGATGAGCTAGAGCGGGCTATGGATTTAGAAACTCACTACGATGCGCTAAAGCCTTGTATGACTCGTGAGCCGATGAGTTCGTCTGCCTTTAAGACTCCAGCCGCCTGTTTGCTAGAAGATAGTGGCGGCAATGCCGGGCAGTCCAAAGTCTCTCAGCAGGCTAGCGCGATTCGGCGCTGGCAGCAGCGTCGCCGTCAGTTTAGGTCTTTTACACCAAGGTAAGTTCTTGAGATAAGTGCCTGAGCAAGTTTCTGAACAAGTTTCTGTAAGAGCCTACTGCTCGCTGACGACCCGCACTGGGATTTGCTTGCTGGTGAGCTGTAGCAAAATCATCTCTAGCGTTTGCTGGCTGCCAACGGTTAGTAGCAGACGCTGGCCGTTAAATATGCCCCAGCGGCCGGAGGGGAGTTGAGTGGTAAGAAAAGACATGTTTTGTAATAGAAGTTTATAGTTACACCTCAAACGTTCTCACAGCCCATGCGTGATTACCTATTCCTACAGGCAGAGAATATTTAGGCTAGGCCGAACGGAAGATAGACTCCTCCCGGTGTCATAAAGTCTATTCTGGCGTTGCTTTTACGTCGGTTTAGCCGCTGGGATCAGGTCGCTGTTTGTGTTGGGTAGCTGGCCGTGTAGCCATTGATCGATCAGATCGTGCATGTCGGTGGCTAGCTCGTCGTAGAAGAAATGCCCTGCCTGCTCAACTTCTACAAAGGTGATGTGATGTGAGAGGGTGTTGACATAGCGGCCCCAGGTGATGGGGATAATGCGATCGCACTTTCCCCAGAGTAGAAGCGCTGGCATTTGCAGCTGCGGAATTAAATCACGGGTGAGGGGGCTAAAGGTGTCAGCGGTTCGGGACTTGACCAGGTAGCAGAACATTCTGGCGGCGTTGCGATCGCGCGTCGGTCGCACAAAGCTGTTGACGAGATCGTCATCTACTTTTTCAGGCTTTTGTGCGATCGCCCTGAGCGCCGAGCGAATCAGCCAAGGCTGACGCACCAGCTGAAACAAGGGGCGAATTAGCAGCGGAGAAGCGAACCAGCCTTCTACCACCGCTCCGATTTTGGCAGCTGAGCCGCCGATTTCTTGCCTGGCGGCGGGCAGCGTTAGCATGATTAATTGGCTGACCTGATCGGGGTGGGTCGTCGCCATTTGCAGTGCTACTAGCGCGCCTAAAGAGTGACCTATCAACAATATTGGCCTGCGGAAAAAAGTTTCGCAGAAATCGGCTACCTGCTCTACCCACAGACCGGTGCTAAGCGCTGTCGATACCTTTTGAGAACCGCCAAATCCTAATAAATCGAGCGCGTAGACGGGCCGCTCTTTGGCAAATTCTGTTAGGTTTTCTCGCCACTGCTCCAAGCTGGACCCGACGCCGTGAATCAGGAGTAGTGGCGTTTCATTTTGAACGTTTTGGCTGCTGGCTTGGCTGCTGACCAAATGCGTGTAGCGAATTTGCCAGCCCCGCCAGTGCCAGATCCGCTGTTCGCCTAGCTTTACTCCCAACCCACAATCGCTCATGCTAGAAACCGATATGCAAATTATGCAATCTCAAAATACGCAACCTTAGGAGAAACCGCCCATGGACCCCGTCAAACTGATGAAGCAAGAAGTTGGTCGCGCCGCCGCTGCTCAGGTTAAGTCTGGCACCATTGTAGGGCTAGGCACAGGCTCCACAACCGCCTTTGCCATTCAGTTTATCGGCGAGCGCATCGCTTCTGGCGAGCTCAAAGACATCAAAGGCATTCCGACGTCTTTTCAGGCTTCTGTACTGGCTAAGCAGCACGGTATTCCACTTACCACGCTTGATGAAGTAGATCATATCGATATTGCCATTGATGGTGCGGATGAAGTGGACCCGCAGATGAATTTGATCAAAGGCGGTGGGGCTGCGCATACTCGTGAAAAAGTTGTTGATGGCCTAGCTGAAAGATTTGTTGTTGTTGTCGATAGCTCTAAGCTTAGCGATAAGATTGGCACCATTTTCGCTTTGCCGGTAGAAGTGTTGCCAATGGCGGTTGCGCCGATTACCCGTGCCTTGGAAAAGCTAGGTGGCAAAGTAGAAATGCGTATGGGTGTGGCAAAGGACGGTCCGGTGATTACCGACCAAGGCAATATGGTGCTGGATGTAACGTTTAATGGAATTGACGATCCGGCGGATATGGAGAAGACCATCAACAACATTCCTGGTGTGCTAGAGAATGGTTTGTTCGTTGGTCTGACTAGCGAAGTGTTGATTGGTGAAGTGAAAGACGGCGAGGCGACTGTGCGCAGTATGTAGAGGTTTATCAGGTTGATTTATTGTTAGATCTGACCTTTTTCAACTAGCAACAGATCACGTGACTAGCGGGTGCTAAATACATTCGGCACCCGCTATATCTGCCTCACAAACTAATCAAAGATCTGATCTATTGGGCAGGTGAATTCTGGTAACAAAGGCGAAGTCAGTGTGTCATTGCTCATTAATGTCATAGCCAGTGAGAGTTTACCTTCTTCGCGACGGTACACCTCCAGCTGCTTTGTAAACCGGTCAGCAATCCAATATTCCTGCACACCTTGAATAGAATAGAACTTAAGCTTAGCCTCTCTATCACGGCGAATATTGTCGGCTCCAGCAGAAAGAACTTCAATCACTAGCTCAGGCATCTTCGTTAAATGACCAGCCTCGTCTTTAATTAGCGAAAACCGTGTTTGTGAAACCCAAACGACATCTGGAATTACATTGTCTGCATCAGCTAAGACAATTCCGGGCCCAAAGATAGCTTTGCCAAGTCCGGTTTTTTTAGACCAGCTACGTAAGAAGGCATATAGGTTTCCCCTCACTTCCTGATGGTCTACGTGAGGGGATCTGGTCACAAACAGCTCTCCATCAATGATTTCGTAGGTTGTCCATTCATTCTGTGGCAGCACTTCTAAGTCGCGCGTTGTCCACCGGATGTTTGTTTTAGGTCGAGCGCTCATAGCTTTGTCTGCTTACGTACTACTCATTATAAGAACTTCTGCGATAGCGAACTATAGCGTCTATCACTTCGCTGAGGTATGGCACGTCGGCTAGACGCTTCACATAGCAGCGCGCAAAGTAACAAGCGGTTCTCGAATGCATTTGGGAAACGCTATAGCCAGGTTTATACTACAAATCTAAAACTCTCCTCTCACCTCTACGCCAAACGTGCGGCGATCGCCGTATCCGGCAAGCGTGCCGCCAAAGCCGTCTGGGAAGGCAAGCGTGACGTATTCTGTATCGAAAAGGTTATTAGAGAAAAGATAAACGCCTGCATTGTCAAATTCATAGCCAACTCGGGCATTGGCGATCGCAAATGGACTCTCTTTAGTCTCATTGGCCTCATCAAAGAAGACAGTCCCCGTTCCCTGTAACTCAAATCTGCCGAAGAGACCGCCTGGACTGCGGTACTGCATGGCTAGGTTATAGGTGTAGTCAGGTGAATACAGCAGCTTGTTGCCGTCAAAGCTCTCACCTGTGAATGGATTGGTGTTGTCGGTGTACTCAGCATCGGTATAGCCGAACCCGGCGATAATGTCGAAGCCTTCAACCGGCGTTGCTCGCATCTCAAGCTCTGCGCCGATGGCTCTAGCTTGAGCGGTAGAGATATCAGCAAAGGTGAGTGAATCGTCAAATACTATCACCTGAGCGTTGTTAATATCGTTGTAGAAAGCCGATAGGTTAATGCCTAAGCGGTCGTCTAACCAGGATGTTTTGACGCCGATTTCGTAATTCCAAGAGTTTTCGGCATCAACAATCAGCTCTTCATCTGTAAAGGCGAGATAGTTATGTGTGCCCGGGCGGTAGCCGCGAGTAATACTACCGTAGGCTACTAGGTTAGGGTTGATCTCGTAGCTCAGCGCTATCTTGGGTAGAAGAACGTCGCCGTTAATGTCGGAACCGTCAATTTCGGTGACAGGAAAGAACGTAGACTCTGTGATGTTTCCGTCTATATCTTCAAAGATTTGAGCATCGCGGTTGAGCTCTTCTTGCCAATATTCGTAGCGCAGCCCAGCGGTGAGCGTCAGCGGCTCAATCGGCTTGTAGTCTATCTGTGCGAAGCCAGCATAGGTCGTTTGGTCATATTCTGACTCGCCAATGTCAGTACCAAAATCAGTGAATTCTAGATCGTCTCCAATACGAAAATCTCTATTTTGAAAGAAGGCACCGGCTATCCACTGGAACCGATCGGCGTCTTCAGGAGATTGTAGGCGAAACTCTTGGTTGAAGATTTGTTGGTCATAGTCGCTGAGTGAGACGGAGCCAAACTCATCGTTGACATCGATATATTCGTAATCGGTATCGCTACGAGAGGTGATAGACGTAAACCTTAGGCTATCACCCTCGTAGCCGACTCGCAGAGACTGCGTGTTGGCATCTAGATTGAACGCGCCGTTATCGCTTCTAGACGTTTCAAACGGATTGTCTTGATCGATAGGAACATAGACACTGGCGTCGTCTCGGGTTCTAGAGGCATTGGCGTTGAAGGCAACATTCCAATCATCAGACGGTGTCCAGACTAAGTTGGCTCGTCCGGATAGGGATTCTTGCTCATCGGCGTTGTTGTCTAGCAGGATGTTATCTGTGTAGCCGTCGCTAGTGCGGTAGGACCCGGCTAGGCGCAGTCCTAACGTGTCTGGAACGATGCTTTGGCTGGCTGAAAACTGTACCTGACGCTCGCCGTAGCCAGCAAAGCGAAGGCCGTAGCGAAAGCCGGGATCTTCTCCGGGTGGGCGGCTAGTGATGTTAACAACGCCTGCTTGACTGTTGCGACCGTAAAGCGTGCTTTGAGGACCTCTAAGGACTTCTACCTGTTCGAGATCGAACAGATCGCTGGGGAAAAACTGGTGGACATTATCGTAGGGGACGTCGTCGATGTAATAGCTGACAGAGTCGCGAATCAGGATGTTGCTGCTGTTACCGATTCCGCGAATGCTGTAGATGTTAAAAACGCGATCGCCTGGTGTGAAATAGAAGTTAGGAACGTTGGCTGAGATATCGGCGATTGAGTCAATCTGTCCATCTGTAATCTCTTCTTCGGTGAGAACTGTCAGGCTGAGTGGAACTTCTATGGCCTCTTCAGGCGTTTTTTCGGCTGTAACAATAATGCGAATCGCATTGCTAGGATCTACATCGATATCTGCATCGCTGGTGGGGGCAGTTTCTGAAGCAGTTTCGGGTTCTGTTGTTTCTATTTGGTCGGGCGATTCTGGTGTGGTGGCAACGTCTACTACAGAGAGCCCTAGCACTAAGCGATCGCCTTCCGAACGAATGTTGCTGGTCGGTGCTGCATTAACGCCTTCAACAATCACCTGAACCGAGTCACTATCTGTTTGCGTAACGCTGATAGCGGTGATTCCTTCGGTGGGATCTGTCGCCTGAAATGGCTGACCGTCAGGTAACGATAGAACCGCGCCAGGAACGTTTATGACCAGCCTGTTGCCGTCGGCACTCTCTATTGGCAAATCCAATACGCCATCTGGCGTCTCTAAAACAACATCGAGTCCATTACCAACAGGTTCAACCTGGATGTTGGTAATTTCTACAGGTTCTGATGACTGTTCTAACGACTGGGCAAGTGCTTCAAGATCCAGTATTTCAGTATTGTGTTCGGCAGTATTGGGTTCGGCAGTTTCGAAGGGAGGCAGTGAAATGAAGTTAGCGGCGACTGTTGGCGTGGAAGCGATGGGGCGATCGCTATGCGAGGTCTCGTTTTGGGCAATTGCTGCAATAGACAGCTGAACCCACCCAGTGGCCATACTTGCACAGGCTAATAAGACAAATCTCAGCTTCGCGATTTTCAATTTCACTGCGCTTAACTCCACACACGATTATTTTGTTGACACTCCGTCTTTCACAATCCACGTTTTCAAGCGTTTTCGTCAAAAGACAGCCTGTCAAATTTGAGACGCTATGTTGCCGTTGTTTTACGGAGTGATTTGGGAATTTGAAGGATGCGGTGTGATAGGTTTGAGCCTGTACCGGCGGATTTTGTGTGTCATGAAATGGCTGAGATGGTTGCTACTGTTATTTGCAACGGCGTGTTTGTTGATTGCCTGCAACACAGGTAGACCGAGCGATGATTCTAGCGATCGCACAGCGCTAGAGTCACCCACAGCGCCGCCTGCTGTGAGTCAAGATGAGGCACAAACCAACAGCTCAATTACTCAGCTTTTAGCTGATTTGCCGCCCGCTCAGCCAGATGGATCATCGTTTCCGATAACGGTTGAGAATTGCGATCGCACCCTCACCTTCGAGCAGCCCCCGCAGCGAGTAATTGGGCTGTGGCAACCTTCTAATGAGCTGCTGCTATCGCTGGGTGTAGAGGAGAGAATCATTGGACTGGCGGGCAACTATACTGATTTGCCGCCCACACTGAAAAGTGCAGCTGAAGATATTCCTGTGCTAGGAAGCGAGCTGCGCTGGCCCTCCCGTGAAGTCATGCTGGTGCAGGAGGCAGACCTGGTCGTGTCAGAGGGGTTGGACGGTTTGGCCTTTGACCCAGCTGAGGGCTACGCAACGGTGGCCGATTTAGAAGCGGCTGGGACACCGGTGATATCGACGGGGTCGAGCTGTAATCCAACAGAGTCGGCGAATAGAGGCGTGACGGCAGTGTATGAAGATTTGCAGCTGCTAGCTGAGGTGTTTGGGATGAGCGATCGCGGCGCTGCGTTGGTTGAACGCTTGCAACAGAGAGAGCAAGCGGTGACTGAAAAGGTTGAAGCGTTACCACCGGTTCGCACTATCTTCTATAACGGCGGGGAGGGACCGCTCTCAGTTTTAACCGCAGGCGTGTGGGGAGATTTGATTCAGAAGGCTGGTGGTGAAAGCGTTTTTGATGACAGTACCTTTCAGGTGGGGCGTGAAGCGTTTGCTAGCTCAGACGCTGAGGTGATTTTGATGGGCGTTTATCCGGGGCAAGATCCGGATGGGCTGGCGAGCTTTTTGCAAGAGACGTTTCCCACTTTGCCCGCTGTGCAAAATGAACGACTCTATCCAATTGAGACGATTGAGACCGAGGCGAGTATTCGGATTATTGACGGACTAGAGACAATGGCTCGGGCAATTCATCCTGACGCTTTTCCTGACGCTTTTCCTGATGCTTTTTAGGGCTGGTATGTTCAAGTTCTCTAGCTTTCAGGTTTTGCGATCGCGATTTGTTCTTCTTTTGCTGGGGATGACGATCGCCCTTTTGTTGGCCATTGTTGTTTCACTTTCTGTCGGTGCGGTTGCTCTGCCTTTTACGCTAGTTGGGCAGGTTATTCTCTCTCATTTGCTGCCGGGTGCGATCGCTTCAACCTGGATACCTCCCAACTGGACACCCACCGAGGCTCAAATCGTTTGGGATTTTCGGCTGCCGCGGGTGTTGCTAGCCGCCGTAGTTGGCGCAGCGCTATCGGTTAGTGGCACGACACTACAGGCGGTTGTTCGTAACCCGCTCGCCGATCCATTTATTCTGGGCATTTCCTACGGTGGAACGGTCGGTGCTGTGCTGGTTTTGACGTTGGGCATACGGCCTTTTGGCAGTTTATCCTTACCGATTGCTGCGTTTATCGGTGCGCTGATAGCGATGACGCTGGTTTATCTGCTGGCGCAACAAAAGGGACAAATTACGCCGCTCAGGTTGATTTTGTCAGGTGTAGCTCTGAGCTATACGCTCTCGGCGGTGACCAGCTATTTGGTGTTGCGGGCGAGCCAGACGAGCGCTCAGGTCAGTCCGGTGCTCTCCTGGCTGGCTGGCAGCTTTGGACAGGCCCGATGGGAGCAAGTGGGGCTACCGGCTGTAGTGGTTCTTGGGCTGACAGTCTATTTACTCTTTCAGTTTCGTCGGCTCAATATTTTGCTGATGGGAGACGATGTGGCCGCTGGGCTGGGGTTGAACGTCGGCTGGTTTCGTATTCAGATGTTTGTGGTGACTTCGATGATGGTCGGCGCGGTTGTGGCGGTCAGCGGCGCGATTGGATTTGTGGGGCTGATGGTGCCCCATATTGTGCGGATAGGGGTGGGGAGTAACCATCAGCGGGTGCTGCCGTTAGCGGCTTTGGGGGGGGCGCTGATGATGGTGTTAGTGGATCTAGTTGGCCGGGTTGTTGTCGCTCCTGAAGAGCTGCCGGTTGGCATTGTGACCGCTGCGTTCGGCGGGCCCTTTTTCCTTTGGCTGTTGCGGACCTCCCGGGGTGGTGTAGGCAGTAGCTAAAGTGAATAAAGCGACCCGCGTTGGGTCTTGGTTAATCAGCCTGGTTAATCAGCTTGGTTAAATCAGGTCGGATTAATCAGGTCGGCTAATCGGCCAATCGCTTTTTCAGCGAGCTGCCTAGACCTACTGCGCCCAGTAGCAACATGCCTGCCATCGCACCCGGTTCTGGCACCGACTTCACGCTCAAGCTAGTGAGCGGATCGCTGGTGATGACGCCAATTTCATCAACGCGGGCTAGGTCAAATCCTTGAGCGTAGGCTTCTGGGTCGTCCGATAGCTCGTCGGGTAGTGCAGAAAGATCGCCCGTGTAGGCAATGGGAAATTCTGTTGGGCAGAAAGAGGTTGGCTCGAACAGACATCCGGCGGGTGCGTAGACGGCTGTGTAGGCACCTGAGACTTCGGGTACGCCCAGCAGCTCACCAAACTCAACCGCTGGAAAGACGCCATAGTCAGCATCTAGCCCTTCAAAGCTGACATCAGGAGAGCTGAAAGAGAAGTCGGAAACAGCGCCGAGGTAGGCCTGGTTGCCTTCGCGAATGGTGAAAAATGAAGGCAGATCGGCTTCGGGAACAGCCGTTGTGTCTGTGTCGAGAACGAAAGAGCCAGTGCCGCCACTTTCGGTTGTGAAGCTAAATTCTAGCTGTGCGGCTGCCGCAGGTAGTGCGATCGCGCTGCTTGAAATAGCTAACGTCGCTCCCATTAAGAGAGCGGAAATCTTCTGCATTTGGATATCTCCGGTGGTTAACTTTAATTTGTGATTTGAACGACTAAATTCAGACTGCTGTGAGCGGCTATGAGCGTTTATGGCTAAGCCAACAGCAATAAACGCACTCTGACGATGCTTTGTTTAATGTTCATAATAAGTAAGTAGACCAATCTAGCGTCATTAAGCCCTAACTTTTGGCCGATTAATGGCGCTTTATGTGGAGTTTGCAAGATTGACCTCTTGTCTTTTGACACGCTGTTGTTATCTCTGGCACCTTTGAGGGGGCGCATTTATCAGAGAAAATACGTAATGAGCGCAGCCGCGTTATCGCAGATCGGACTGGAGATAGTTGACATTGATGCCGCTGCGGTTACGCAGACTGAGGTCGTCCGAATTAGGCAGCTGGTGTACGAGCATAAGCTTGTCGTTTTTAGAAAGCAATCTATGAGCAGCGAGCAGTATATTGCTTTTGCAAAGCAGTTAGGCACGCCTCAAATCTATTTTCAAGAGAACTACCATCACCCCAATCATCCCGAGATTTTTGTCTCTTCAAACGTTTTAGAAGATGGGCAAAAGGTCGGTGTTGCTGGAACGGGGCGGTATTGGCATACTGACTGTGCCTTTCAACCACAGCCCCTGTCGTGGACGATGCTATACCCGCAGGTGCTGCCGCAGTCGGTGCGAGAAACCTACTATATAGACATGTGTCAGGTATACAGAAAGCTGCCTACACCTCTGAAGGCGAAGATTGACGGCAAACGGATGCTGCACGAAGCGAAGTGGCGCTACAAGGTGCAGGCATGGGACATTGACCGCGCAATTATCGATATCTTGAAGGAGTTTGAAAAGCAAGCACCTCCGGTGACGCACCCTGCGGTGATTACTCACCCAGTTACGCAACAGCAGGCATTGTATATCAGCGAAGGGTTTACCACGAAAGTTGTTGGTTTGGAGCCCGAAGAAAGTGAACAGCTGCTGGCTGAGCTGCTCGCTTTTGTTGAAAAAGAAGAGCATATTTATACTCACACCTGGCAAGACGGCGATATTTTGCTGTGGGATAACCGGGTGCTGCTACACAAAGCAGGTGGCTGCCCTGAAGGTGAGTCTAGCGTGAGTCATCGGATTGGTGTGTATGACGATTACCCTTTCTACACGGCTTAAGGGTTTTTGTTTTGTGCTCTTTTATGCTCAAGGGCTTTTGTGTCTGGTTTTGTGTACGTAGTGTTTTTTTTGAGTACTTTTTTGTGAAAAATCTCTCTTTTACCAAAGGATGCTGTGATGGATACCAATCGAGCCTTTTCTCGGGCGGAAAGGGTTAGTAAAGCGCTGTTAGAGCGGTTTTTGTCTCCTTATAAGGCAGACTGTCAATATCTGAAAAGCGCCCAGTTTTACTATCCGCCTGACGGTTCGCCAGAGAAGAGTATGGGCTTTATTAAAGGTGATTTTGCTATTGAAGAGTCCTGCTATATTGACGATACTGGTCATTTTAATTCGGTTGAGTTCAACATTTGCTACAACCAAATTTTCTATGTTCTGATTGCCTACCTGTTGCAAAATCATTTGCTACTAGAGATGAGCGATTGGGATTTAGAGCTTTATAAGCGCCGTCAGCTTAGTGACTTTTTGATTACTCGATTTTCTAGCACGTTTAGAAAACCGGTTGATGCAAGTGCGTTTCAAGGCATGTTGTCTATTGATAAGTGTGCTGCGCGTAGCGGGCTGGTTAGCGTTAAAACGTCTTGTGCCTTTTACGACGAGAACGGCTGGTCGGAGGGGCAGGTGACCGTTTGTGTGGTGGATACAGCTGCACGAAGAGCAAAAGAGGCCAGGCAGGCTCAAAGCGCTAATTATTCGCTGTCGTCGTAGGGTTTAGGTGATTTTGGCATGAGCGCTACACAACAGCAGCCACCTGTACTAGAAGAACAGACATCAGAAGAACAGGCACTAGAAGATCAGACATTAGAAGAACGGTCTAAAACTAATAGCCAGGCGTCACTGGCGGCCTCTCTTCGTCAACAGGTTTCAAGTATCTCTGGCATTGATATCGATTTAATAGATCTTCAGCAGCCACTGAGCTACTTTGGGTTTGACTCGCTGATGGCAACAGAGCTAAGAACCTATCTGCTCAGTGAGCTGGCGGTAGATGTTTCTTTGCAGACCATTCTAGAGACCTCGACAGTTGCTAGCTTAGCGGCTCATATTCAAACAGCGTTTCCTGATACAAACTTCTCTCTGACAGAAGAGAGCCGAGAGGAAGCTGTTCCTTCCTCTAATTCGTTGTTACAGCTATCGGATGCTTTGACTCATAGCCAAAGCGTCTCTTTGCCTGCGCCCGGTCGGTATCCGCTTTCCCAAGGCCAGTGGGGGCTCTGGTTTTTGTTTAAGCTTGCGCCTGACAGCGCGGCCTACAATCTGGCATTTACCGCTCGAATTCAGTCTGAGTTGAACATTGACAGTCTGAAGCGCGCCGTTCAGGTGCTGATGGAGCGCCATCCTACGCTGAGAACAACCTACGGACAGGAGAGCGCTGAGCCGTTTCAGGAGATTCATGCGGCTCATGCGTTTGATTGTAATCAGCTATTTGAACAGATTGATGTCGCTGGCTGGGAAGAGGACGCGATCAAACATGAGGCGATCGCAGCCTATCAGCGTCCCTTTGATCTTGAGTCAGGGCCAGTTCTGCGCGTGACTGTTTTAACGCGATCGCCCCAGCAGCATGTTTTAGTTTTGGGCATTCACCACATTGCGGTAGATGGTGTCTCTTTTGGCATTTTGTTAGAGGAGTTACGGCAGCTGTACCCGGCGATACAGACAGAGCAGTCGTCAGAGCAATTGCCAGCGCTAGCGTCAGCGACCGAGAGCTATATCGATTTTGTGCAGTGGCAGCGCGATTTGGTTGCGAGCGAGCGGGGTGAAACGCTTTGGGCCTATTGGCAACAGCAGCTAGAAGCTGTGCCGACTTTGTTACTGCCGACTGACCATTCGCCACCTAGCGGGCAAAGTCAGCAGGGCGCTTCTTTCTCTTTTGAGATGTCGCCTGAGTTGACTGCTCGGCTGAGGACGCTAGCGAAAGACCAGGGAGCGACGCCTTATGCCACGCTGCTGAGCGCGTTTCAGGTTTTGCTGTATCGCTACACGGGGCAGACCGATATTGTTGTGGGCACGCCTGCGAGTGGGCGGAGTCAGCCAAGGTTTGCGCGTACCGTTGGCTTTTTTGTCAATATGATTGCGCTACGCGCTAACTTGGCGGATAGTCCCACTTTTTTAGCGCTGTTAGCGCAGGTGAAACAGACGGTTTTAGCGGCGCTGTCGCATCAGGAGTATCCTGCGCCTGTGCTGGTAGAGCGGCTAGGGCTTAATCGTGATTTGAGTCAGCCGGGACTGTTTCGTTCGGCTTTTAACGTGCTGAATTTGCCTAAGCTGGCGGGTGATTTTGAACTGTCGGTTTCTAATCAGATTGGTGAGGGCGTGCGATGGGGAGATTTGGCGCTAGCGCCGTTCGAGATTCCTCAGCAGGAGGGACAGAACGATCTGGTGTTCGACATTATGGAGACGCGCGATCGCCTGATTGGCATTTTTCGCTACGGTAGCGATCTCTTTGAGGCAAGCACGATCCACGGCATGGCTAGCCATTTTCAGACTTTGCTAGAGGGCATTGTGGCTGCTCCTGATTCGCCCATTGCTTGCCTGCCCGTTTTGACGACTGCGGAACAACGGCTGCTGCGTAGCTGGTCTGCGCCAACCTCTGAGCGAGCGACTGACTACCCGGTTGATTTATGTGTTCATCATTTAGTTGAGCGGCAGGCTGAAAAAACGCCGGATGCGATCGCAATTATCTGCCCTGACTTAAGCAATCAATCGTCCGATAGTAATTCAGAAGAAATCTCTTATCATCAGCTGACCTATCAGCAGCTGAATGCTCAGGCTAATCAATTAGCGCGCTATCTGCAAAGCCAAGGCGTGGATACAGAGAGTCGAGTTGGCATTTATTTGGAGCGATCGCCTACGCTGTTTGTTGCTTTGCTAGCCGTTTTGAAGGTGGGCGGTACCTATGTGCCCCTAGACCCCAACTATCCAGCAGAGAGACTGTTGTTTATGCTGGGCGATGCGGAAGTGCGATCGCTGCTGACCGACTCCAGCTTGCTAGAGACCTTGCCTGAAAGTGATATCTCATGTATTTGTTTAGACCAGCTGAAATTATTTGAACAGCCACAACATAATCTGACTCAATCAGTTTCACCCAGGCAACTTGCCTACATTGTTTATACCTCTGGTTCTACCGGGCGAGCTAAAGGGGTGATGGTTGAGCATCGCAATTTAGTGAACGCTTACTTTGCCTGGGAGTCGGCTTATCAGCTGCGATCGCTTTCTAGCCATCTACAAATGGCCAGTTTCTCTTTTGATGTTTTTGCTGGAGATGTGGTTCGCGCCCTTGGGTCCGGCGGGCGGCTGGTGGTGTGCCCGCAAGACTGGCTGCTAGAGCCTGAGCAGCTGTATTCGCTAATGATATCTCAGGCTGTGGATGCTGCCGAATTTGGGCCTGCGGTAGTCCGCACGCTAATGCAGTACTTGCAGCAGAGCGATCAGACGCTAGCGTTTATGCGTTTGCTGGTTGTGGGTTCGGATGCTTTTTATGTTCAAGAGTATCAGCAGCTAAAGCAGTTGTGCTCCGTTGGTACTAGAGTGGTTAACTCCTATGGCGTGAGTGAAGCGACCATTGACAGCAGCTATTTTGAGACGACTTCTTTAGACCTGTCAGAAGCGTTGACCGGTGAGGGTATGGTGCCGATTGGTCGCCCTTTTGATAACACACAGCTGTGGGTGCTAGATGAGCAAATGCAGTTAGTTCCAGTGGGTGTAGCAGGAGAGCTGTATATCGGTGGTAGAGGGATTGCTCGGGGCTATCTCAATCGCCCGGACCTGACGCAAGAGAGATTTGTTGAAGCGACCGGTGATTTTCCTCGGCTGTATAAGACGGGCGATCGCGCTCGCTATCTTAGTGACGGCAATATTGAATATTTGGGGCGTGGCGATTCTCAGATTAAGCTGCGCGGTTTTCGGATTG
This sequence comes from uncultured Synechococcus sp., assembly GCA_937911865.1. Taxonomy (GTDB): domain Bacteria; phylum Cyanobacteriota; class Cyanobacteriia; order Phormidesmidales; family Phormidesmidaceae; genus Phormidesmis. The sequence continues at coordinate 22,597 of CALDSK010000079.1, read as the reverse complement.
AGCTGGGTGAGATTGAAGCGACGCTAGCAAAGCATCCAGCCATTTGGCAGGGTGTTGTTATTGTGCGCAAAGACCGAGGGCTGAAGCGTCTGATTGCCTACGTAGTGTGCGAGCCAGAACAGTCGATTATGTCTGCTGAGGTCAGAGTCTTTCTTGCTGAGAAGCTGCCTGCGCCGATGCTGCCTGGTGGAATTGTTCTATTGGAGTCTTTTCCTTTAAATGTGAATGGCAAGGTTGATCGGCGAGCGTTACCTGTGCCAGAGGTATTTGAACGTAGTTTGGAGACAGGTGCGGTTGTTCCTCGCAATTGGATTGAAAAGCAGCTGGCTAAGCTTTGGATAGACTTGTTGCATCTTGACGATGTGGGCATACACGATAGCTTTTTTGATCTGGGTGGGCATTCTCTTCTGGCGACTCAGGCGATCGCGCAAATGCGCCAGGCCTTTCAGGTTGAGCTGCCGCTACGCCTGATGTTTGACCAGCCAACGATTGCCCAGATAGGAGAGTATGTTGAAGCGGCCTGTCAGCAGCAGCTTCGCTCGATTCCTACCATTACACCTACCGCGAACAAAGACAAAATACCCCTGTCGTATGCACAGGAGAGTCTATGGTTTCTCAATCAGCTAGAAGACATTGGCCCTACTTACAATATGCCAATGCCGTTGCGCCTGACGGGTGCGCTAAACGTAGTGGCATTAGAGAAGAGTTTGGAAGCGCTGAGTGCGCGTCATATGATATTGCGAACAGTCTTTCCTAGCCAATCTGTTCAGGTTTTTGATAGAGAGAGCTTGCGATCGCTGCCGATAGTTGATGTTAGTGCGGAAGAGTCTGTTGATTCGCTGATATTCGAAGAAGCGAAGAAGCTGTTTGACTTGAGTTGTGGCTCGCTGATACGGACGGTGCTGCTGCGCTGTAGCGCACAATCGCACGTACTTGTGATTACGCTGCATCATATTGTGGCCGATGGCTGGTCGATAGAAATATTCGCAAGAGAATTAGGTCAGCTCTACAGCGCGTTTGTAGAAGAACGAGAGCCTACACTGCCAGAGCTGCCTATCCAGTACGCAGACTTTGCTAGTTGGCAGCGCCAGTACCTACAGGGCGCAGTGCTCGATACGATGCTGTCTCACTGGCAGCGAACGTTAGCAGATGCGCCGCCTGTCCTGGAACTCCCAACAGACTACCCACGACCAGCGGTACAGACGTTTAACGGTAGCAGCGCTCGCTTTCAGGTCGATAGTGAGCTAAGCGACCAGCTGCAGCAGCTAGCGCAGGAGCGCAAAGTCACTTTATTTATGCTGCTACTAGCTGTGTTCCAGGTGCTGCTGCGAGTCTACAGCGGCCAAGATGACATTGTTGTGGGTGCACCCGTAGCGAATCGGAATCGGGCGGAGACGTCAGGACTGATTGGCTACTTCGTGAACATTCTGGTGCTGCGTAGCGACCTGTCGGGCGACCCGACGTTTAGAGAAGTGCTGAAGCGGGTGTACGAGGTGTCGATGGATGCCTACACGTATCAGGACCTGCCGTTTGAGAAGCTAGTAGAAGCGCTACAGCCAGAGCGCAGCTTGAGCCATACGCCTTTGTTTCAGGTGATGTTTGTGTTGCAGAATGCGCCGACGCCGGAGCTGGTGCTGCCCGAGCTGACGATACAGGGGATAGAGCTAGACGTGATTACGTCAAAGTTTGACCTGACGCTGGCGATGCGAGAGGGCGAAGGTGGACTAGAAGGGTTTGTTGAGTACAACACGGACTTGTTTAAGCGAGAGACGATAGAGCGATTGATGGGTCACTATCAGCAGCTGTTGAAGCTGATAGTTGAGTGCCCAGAGCAGCGGCTGTCAGCGTTGAGCATACTGACACCAGTGGAGAAACAACAGCAGCAGCAGTGGCAGCAGAGTGCAACAGACTATCCCACACATCTGTGTATTCATCAGCTGTTTGAGGCGCAGGTAGAGCGGACGCCGGATGCGGTGGCAGTGGTGTATGGAGAAGCGCAGCTGAGCTACAGAGAGTTGAATGAGCAAGCGAATCAGCTGGGTCACTATCTGCGCGGTAGTGGAGTAAGACCAGAGGAGAGAGTTGGCATTTGTTTGGATAAGTCACTAGAGCTGATGGTGGCAGTGTTGGGTGTGTTGAAGGCGGGCGGGGCCTATGTGCCGCTGGACCCGAACTATCCAGCAGAGCGGCTAGCGTACATGCTAGAAGATTCACAGGTAGCGCTAGTTCTTACCCACTCTGAGATTGTTGAAAAGCTGTCTGAGTGGCAAGGCATTGCTGTCTGTCTGGATGAGAGTCAGCAGATAGTGTCGCGCGAAGATATCGATAATTTGTCGAGAGCGGCCACACCCAGCAACCTGGTATACATCATCTATACATCAGGCTCTACCGGACAGGCGAAGGGTGTGATGATTGAGCACCGTAGCCTGGTGAATGCCTATTTTGCTTGGCAAGATGCTTATGATCTCAAGAACATCTCTAGTCATTTGCAAATGGCTAATTTCTCTTTTGATGTGTTTACTGGAGATTGGGTGCGATCGCTTTGCTCAGGCGCTCGGCTTGTTCTTTGTTCAAAAGACTTACTGCTAGATGCTGAGCGGCTGTATGGATTGATGCGATCACATACCATAGAAGCTGCTGAGTTTTCTCCTCCTGTTCTAAGACATCTTGTAAACTACCTTCAAAAGACAGAGCAGACGCTGTCATTTATGAAGCTAGTTGTTGTGGGCTCAGACAGTGTTTATTGGCAAGATTTTGAAAAGCTAATGTCTCTTTGTTCTGCCGACACGCGGCTAATCAATTCATACGGATTGAGCGAGGCAACAATAGACAGCACGTACTTTGAGTTAGATCGGTTCACGAGAATAGAGAACGCAAAAGGACTGCTGCCGATTGGTCGCCCCTTTGCCAACACACAGGCTTTGATATTAGATGCTGACGCTCAGTCTGTTCCAGTGGGTATTACAGGAGAACTGTATATCGGTGGAGTGGGTATAGCAAGAGGTTACGTGAATCGACCTGAGCTGACACAAGAGAAGTTTTTGGAGCTAGATAGAGATCCAGATAGAGATTTGCGTTCGCAGACGGTTTATAAAACAGGTGACCTGGCCCGATATGGCATTGATGGCAGTATTGAACTGCTAGGCCGTAGCGATTCGCAGATTAAGCTACGCGGGTTCCGAATTGAACTAGGTGAAGTAGAAGCGGCGATCAAGCAGTATGCGGCAGTCGGGGAGGCGGCTGTTGTTGTTCAGTCTAACGGCGACAATGTTCAGAATCTTGTGGCTTATGTAGCGCCCGGTTTATCTGCTGAGCCGCTAGATATTGCTAAGCTGCGAACGGCCTTGAAGAATAAGCTGCCGGGCTATATGGTACCTTCGCACGTGATAGAGCTTGACGCGTTGCCACTGTTGCCTAACGGTAAAATTGACCGTCGGGCTTTGCCGATGCCTGACGTTTTTCAGCGGTATCCGGACACTGGGTTTGTTGCGCCGCGCGATCGCACCGAACAACAGATCAGCAACATTTGGCAAGCAGTATTAAAGCTAGATACCGTCGGCATACACGATAACTTCTTCGATTTGGGTGGTCATTCTCTTTTAGCGACACAGGTAATTGCTCAGCTTAGAGAAGCGGTTGGTATTGAGCTGCCCCTTCGAACAATGTTTGAGGCCCCAACAGTTGCTCAAATCGCTGAGCAGGTTGAAGCGATTTGCCGTCAGCAGATTGAAGCCGCTCCGGCAATTACACCTGTGGAGCATGAGGGACCGCTACCGCTGTCGTATGCGCAGGAGAGTCTATGGTTTCTCAATCAGCTAGAAGACATTGGCCCTACCTACAATATGCCGATGCCGTTGCGCTTGACAGGCGCGCTGGATGTATCGGCCCTAGCAAGAAGTTTGGACGCTCTAAAAGAACGTCACACTGTGCTGAAAACGGTTTTTCCTACTCAGGCCGATCGTCCTGTACAAGTTATTGAAGATGAGAGTCAGCTGTCGTTGCCAGTAGTTGATATTAGTGCAGAAGAGAATATCGATGTAGTGATATTTGAAGAGGCAAAAAAGCTGTTCGATTTGAGTAGTGGGCCGCTGATGCGGACGGTGCTGCTGCGCCGTAGTGCGCAATCGCATGTACTTGTGATTACGCTGCATCATATTGTGGCCGATGGATGGTCGATAGAGATATTTGCGAGGGAGCTAGGTCAGCTATATGGCGCGTTTGTAGAAGAACGAGAACCTGCTTTGCCCACGCTGCCTATCCAGTACGCAGACTTTGCTAGTTGGCAGCGCCAGTACCTACAGGGTGCAGTGCTCGATACGATGCTGTCTCACTGGCAGCGAACGTTAGCAGGAGCGTCGCCAGTACTAGAGCTACCGACAGACTACCCACGACCAGCGGTACAGACTTTCAACGGTAGCAGCGCTCGCTTTCAGGTAGATGATGAGCTGAGTGAGCGATTGCAGCAGCTAGCGCAGGAGAGCAAAGTCACTTTGTTTATGCTGCTGCTAGCCGTGTTCCAGGTGCTGCTGCGAGTCTACAGCGGACAGAATGACATTGTTGTGGGTGCGCCAGTGGCGAATCGGAATCGGGCGGAGACGTCAGGACTGATTGGCTACTTCGTGAACATTCTGGTGCTGCGTAGCGACCTGTCGGGCGACCCGACGTTTAGAGAAGTGCTGAAGCGGGTGTACGAGGTGTCGATGGATGCCTACACGTATCAGGACCTGCCGTTTGAGAAGCTAGTAGAAGCGCTACAGCCAGAGCGCAGCTTGAGCCATACGCCTTTGTTTCAGGTGATGTTTGTGTTGCAGAATGCGCCGACGCCGGAGCTGGTGCTGCCCGAGCTGACGATACAGGGTTTAGAGCTGGATGTGATTACGTCAAAGTTTGACCTGACGCTGGCGATGCGAGAGGGCGAAGGCGGGTTAGAAGGGTTTGTTGAGTACAATACGGACCTGTTTAAGCAAGAGACGATAGAGCGATTGATGGGTCACTATCAGCAACTGTTGAAGCTGATAACAGAGAATTTGGACCAGCCGCTGTCAGCGCTAAGCGTGCTGACACCAGCAGAGAAACAACAGCAACAGCAGTGGCAGCAGCATTGGATAGAGTATCCTACTCATCTCTGTATTCATCAGCTGTTTGAGATGCAGGTAGAGAAAACGCCGGACGCAGTAGCAGTAGTGGATGGAGAAGATCAGCTGTGCTACCGGGAGCTGAATGAGCGGGCGAATCAGCTGGGTCACTATCTTCGTTCTCGGGGTGTAGGGCCAGAAGAGAAAGTTGGCATTTGTTTGGAGAAGTCGTTAGATCTGTTAGTTGCCGTGTTGGGCGTGCTGAAGGCGGGTGGGGCGTATGTGCCGCTAGACCCGAACTATCCAGCAGAGCGGCTTAGCTACATGCTAGAAGACTCCCAGGTAGCCATTGTTTTAACTCATTCAGAGATTGTTGAAATTCTCTCTGGTATAGAGAAGCCCTTTACGCTAGATACTCAGTGGGAAGAGATTGCGCAGTTGCCGACGACTAATCTCACCCAAACTGCTAAGCCGGAGAATCTTAGCTATGTGGTTTATACCTCTGGGTCTACCGGTAGGGCGAAGGGTGTGATGGTGGAGCATCGTAGCCTGGTGAATGCTTACTTTGCCTGGCAGGATGCTTACAATTTAAAGTGTCTTTCTAGCCACCTGCAAATGGCTAGCTTTTCTTTTGATGTGTTTACGGGTGACTGGGTGCGATCGCTCTGTTCAGGCGCTCAGCTCGTTCTCTGCCCAAAAGACCTACTGTTAGAACCGGACCGCCTTTACACATTGATGCGGGAAAACACTATCGATGCTGCCGAATTCTCGCCTGCGGTTGTAAGACTGTTGATTCAGTACTTACAACAAACCCAGCAAACGCTTGAGTTTATGAAAATGCTAGTGGTGGGCTCCGATACGGTCTATGCCGAGGACTACCGTCAGTTAAGAGCGCTGTGCTCTGCTCAAACTCGCATTATCAATTCTTACGGCGTGAGCGAAGCCACAATTGATAGTACCTACTTTGAGTCACCGCCACTTAATCTGCCGACTGAAGGACCTGTGCCTATCGGCTATGCTTTAGCCAATACTCAGCTGCATATTCTCAACTCAGATCTACAGCCGCTCCCCGTCGGTATTCCTGGAGAACTGCATATCAGCGGTGCAGGAGTTGCGCGAGGATACTCGAACCAGCCTGAGCTGACTCAAGAGAGATTTCTACAGCTAGAAGAAGACTCTTCTTCTAGCATCTATAAAACACTCTATAAAACAGGAGATTTGGCTTGCTATCGGAGTGATGGTGTCGTTGAGCTGTTAGGCCGTTGCGATTATCAAGTGAAACTGCGTGGCTTTCGGATCGAGGTTGGAGAGATTGAGGCGGTTTTGACTGATCATGCGGCAGTGCAATCAGCCGTGGTCGTGCTGAGGAATGATGTTGTGGGCGGGGAACAGTTGGTGGCTTACCTCGTTCCTGCGCCAACTGAGCATTCTGCACTTGACAATCTCTCTTTGCAAGAGGAGTTGCGCACGTTCGCTAAAAGTCAGCTGCCTAGCTATATGGTGCCAGCTTATTTTGTAGTCTTAAAACGGCTACCGCTAAGCCCCAATGGCAAGATCGATCGCTTGGCTTTGCCTGTGCCTGAGGTGAATGTTGAAGCTTATGAGACTTTTGTTGCACCCTCTACGACAACAGAAGCTAAGCTGGCTGAGATTTGGACAGAGATTTTGCAGCTGCCGCAAGTTGGCGTGCAGGATAATTTCTTTGATTTGGGCGGACATTCCCTATTGGCAACAGCGCTAATATTCCGTATACGCCAGACTTTTTCAGTTGAGTTTCCACTACGTTACCTCTTTAACGCTCCAACCATAGCTGCCCTGGCTCAGATTATTGATTCACTTCAGCCGACGGCTCGGCTACAGAAAGAGCTGACTGCTCAACCTAGAACTGCGGCAACACTGGTTTCACTCTCTTTTTCTCAGCAGTACATTTGGCAAATGCATCAGGCCGACCAATCAGGCGCTGGGCTCAACAGCTCGATTCTGGTGCGGTTTAACGGTGAGCTGAATCCTCAAACGGTTGAACGTAGCTTGGATGAAATTGTTCGCCGTCATGAGATTTTGCGGACTGTTTTTGTGGTTGAAGAGAAGGAAGGCGAAGCGGTGCCAATGCAGAAAGTTTTGCCAGCGCTGTCTGTGCCTTTGATTTTTGAAAATTTACAGCATCTGCCGATTGAACAGAGAGAGACTGAAGCGATTAATTTGGGTGTGGAGATTGGACAGCGCCCCTTCCCTCTTGACGCGCCTCCACTTATACGAGCGGCTCTATTCCGATTGAGCGCTCAGGAACACTGGTTGCTGATAACGGCGCATCATATTGTGACTGATGGCTGGTCTTTCGGCATCTTGTTACAGACGCTGGACCGCTTAATTCAAACGGATGTCGATGCGCCTTTGCTGCCTGAAATGGCGGTTCAGTATGCTGATTTTGCCCTGTGGCAACGGCAGGTGTACAGCGAAACGGTGATTGCTCAGCAGCTATCGTATTGGCAGCAACGGCTTGTGCCAAAGGGACTGCCCACTCATTCTGAAATGCCGAATAACATTACGCCGACTGATAAAACTGCACATCAGTACTTCACTCACTTTTCGGCAGCGCTAGCGAGTAAGATTGTTGCCTGGAGCCGTGAGCAAGGCGTAACCAGCTTTGCTGTTCTGTTAGCCGGGCTGAAGCTGGCGTTAGCTGAGTGGAGCCAGCAGCAGGAGATTTTGGTGGTGGCGACAGTGGGGAACCGAACGCCGCCAGAGACAGAGCCTTTGATTGGCTGTTTTATTAATGATGTAATTTTGCGATCGCACCTCCAACCAAACCATACGGGCAAAGCCTTTGTTCAACAGCTTCAGACCACCGTAAATGAGGCTATCGACCATAAAGAAGTACCCCTACAGCAGGTGATAGAACAGACCAAACGCCATCGACCTTTGACCCTGATGGCTAGTTTGACGATGACACCCTCAGTGCAGTCTTCAGACGCTCTGCCAAACTGGGAGCCGGTTGATTTGCAGTCCAAAGCGTCACAGCACGAAAACCAGTGGACCGATATACCCACGGAGCTATACACCATTGGCACAACAGAAACGACACCGCTAGAGATATATGCTGAACTTTCAACAACTGTTCGACTTGTGGTGAGCTACAGCACTGAATGCTTTACTCGCGAAGAAGTCGAACAGTTGTTCGAGCGCTATCAAAGCCTGCTGACGTCTTTAATCAGCTCCCCAGAGCGCATTTTGTCTAGTCATCTTTCTGGCCATCTTTTTGGCTCTCTAGAAGATTCTCTTTCACTATCTACCGTATCTAAGGAGGTCCGATGATTCACAATGATGCTATTCAAACGCTAGCTGAGCTAACAGCGGTTCAAGCTAAGCAGTTCCCCGATCGCAAGGCGCTGATTTGCAAGGGAGAGACACTGACCTATCAGCAGTTACATCAACGCAGTGACGCTTTGGCAATGTCTCTACTATCGGTTGGTATTCAGCCGGGAACAAGAGTTGCCTTTTTGAGCAAGGACTGCCTGCAAGGGTACGAGATTTTGTTTGCCTGCGCTAAGATAGGCGCTGTTTTAGTGCCCATTAACTGGCGGCTAACAGCCTCTGAAGTTGGCTACATTTTGCAGAATGCTGAGGCTGAACTGCTGTTTGTGGGGCCTGCTTTTTACAGCATGGCTGCGTCTATTTTGTCTGAGCTGCCGCGGATCAAGAAAACGGTTGCGATCGCAGATAGCGCTTCAACATCAACATCTCTTTCACCGGACTGGCCAATCTACGAGCAGTGGCTAGACAATGCGGCTTCTAAAGAGGGATTAGATAAAGAGAAAGGCATTACAGAGAAAGCCGGTCAAGTTGTTGTACAAATGTACACAAGCGGCACAACAGGTCACCCTAAGGGTGTGCAGCTGGCTCACGTTAGCTTTTTTGCGATCGCCCAAGCCTTTGCTAAGCAAAACCAAACTTGGATTGGCTGGAGCGACCAAGACGTCAGCCTAATTGCTCTGCCGCTGTTCCATATCGGCGGACTCTGGTGGGCCATGCGTGGCCTGGTTGCTGGTGCTGAAAATGTTTTGCTAGAAAGCTTTGTGCCTGCTGACGCGCTACAGGCAATGGCGACTTACCAGGTGACCAAAACCTGCCTGGTTCCGGCGATGATGCAGGCTATGCTCGCAGAACCTGCTAGCCGCACAACCGACTTTTCTGCGCTAGACACGATTGTTTACGGCGGCTCTCCGATTGCTGAAACGCTTCTGACTCAAGCGATTAAGACCTTTGCCTGCGATTTTGTTCAAATCTATGGCATGACAGAAACCGGTAACTGTGCGATCTGTTTGCCAGCTAGTGATCATTCTCTCGACAATCCTCAGCGGCTGCTGGCTGCCGGTAAGCCCTTTCCTGGGGTGTCTGTTTCGGTATTAACGCCGGAGAAAGCGCCGTTGCCAGCGGGTGAAATTGGCGAAATTTGTTTGCGATCGCCCGCTCATATGGTGGGCTATTGGAAGCTGCCTGAGGCTACAGCCAGTACGCTTGTCGATGGCTGGATTCATACAGGAGACGCAGGGTATGTGGATGAGGACGGGTATGTCTTTATTTGCGATCGCATTAAAGACATGATTTGCTATGCCAGTGAGAATGTTTACCCGGCAGAGGTTGAAAACATTTTGTATCAGCATCCTGCGATCGCTGAGGTAGCTGTTATTGGTGTGCCCGATCCGAAGTGGGGTGAGGCGATTAAAGCGCTGGTGGTGCTAAGGCCCGAGGCGAGCGCGACGGCTTTGGACATTATCAATTTTGCTAGGGGTAAATTGGCCAGCTTTAAGCTGCCTCGCACGGTGGATTTTGTGGCAGCGTTGCCCAGAACGCCAAGTGGTAAAGTTCAAAAAGGCAAGCTGCGAGAACCCTTCTGGCAAGGCTATCAACGAAAGGTAAATTAAATGGCTAATATTTCTCCGCAGACGCCCGAGCAAACACCCGAACAGACGCCAAATCCGGCGTCTCAATCGCCGCCAGCATCTTCTTCTGTTCTCCCGGAGACGCCGCCTGATACTCCTCCCGACATTCCCTCTGATATTCCCCCCGATATTCCATTGTGGCAGCCGCTGACCAATCGCAACTTTCGGCTGTTAGCAATTGGTGAGACGGTTTCTAACCTGGGTGATCAGTTTTACTTTGTTGCCCTGCCCTGGCTGACGCTTCAGCTGACCGGTTCGCCGCTGGACTTGGGCTTAGTGCTAATGATTGTGGCGATTCCTAGAGCGATTTTGATGGTGTTGGGCGGTGCGTTGAGCGATCGCCTAACGCCTCGGACGGTGATGCTGTTTTCAAACCTGCTGCGGGCCGGATTGACTGCGATCTTAGCTACGCTAGTCGCGACGGGGTCTACTCAGCTGTGGCATCTCTATCTGTTAGCGCTCAGCTTCGGCATTATTGAAGGGTTTTTCTCGCCTGCTGCGGAGGCGATTGTGCCGACGCTGGTTTCAGAAGAACAGCTTGTTGCCAGTAACGTATTGGGACAAAGCGCCAATCAGGTAATTCGGTTAGTAGGCCCTGCGCTGGCTGGGGGCGTGATTGCCGCAACGGGTGTTGGCAGTGCCTTTATCGTTGATGCGTTGAGTTTTGTGGTGTCTACAACCGCTTTGTTTCTGATTCAACAGAATAGACCTAAGCCTGCGAGTACACCTGCTTCAGTCCCCGCTTGCTGTGCAGGCGCTGAGACGGTAGCAGAGCCGGTTGAGATGCCTTCAGTTGAAGCGCCTCAGGGATTTTTGGGCGATGTTTCGGCGGGGCTCCAGTACACCTGGCAAAATCTGCCTCTGCGCACGTTGATTCTCTCTCTGGCTCTCTATAACTTTCTCTTTGTTGGGCCGTTACAGGTGGGCATTGTAGCGCTGGCTCAAGATCGGTTTGTGAATTCGGGCGCGCTGGCGCTGGGTATTACTATTTCTGCTTGGGGTGCGGGTGGCTTGGTGGGTTCGCTGTTGCCTCAGTGGCTATCTCAGCTGCCTAAGCTAGGCGTACTGATGTTGATGCTCGCTAGCGTTCAGGGCTTTGGCATGATTGCGATGAGTACGGTTTCTAGCTGGCCGTTAGCGAGTATTGTAAGCGCGATTTTGGGTGGCTGTAGCAGCTTCTTTTTGCTGGTTGCAACAACCTGGTTGCAGAAGAAGACACCGGCTGAACTGTTGGGCCGAGTGATGGGTGTGGGGCTATTGGCTTCGGTAGGTGTTGCGCCTTTCTCTTATGCATTAGCTGGCGTTTTGGCTAATATCAGCTTGTGGGCTTTGTTTGGCGGTACAGGGATTGCGATGCTGGTTGTTAGCGTTGTGCTGGCTATGATTCCGGCTGTTCGAACATTGAACTGAAGATGATTTTTTACTGACTCATCTGTTGCTACATCTCTGCTACACACTTAGCGCCATGTGTAGCAAAGGTTTCATCTGTGGGAGACGCAAAGCGCTAAGTGACAAAAACTATAAGTGTCAGCTGCCATAGGCGGTTGACATTTTTTATTGGTTTTTATATAACGATGTTATTGCTAATAACGATGTTATGAAAGCAGAGCGGCAGACTACGTATCGAATAGCTCAAAAGCAGCATCAACAAGCTCTACGCCAAGGCGTATTGGATGATGCAAGTAATCTATTGATGAAAGAAGGCCCGGCGGCGCTGAGTATGAGGCGAATCGCTAAGCTGGTCGGCTGTTCGACGATGACGCTCTATACGTTGTTTGGTAACAAGCAGGGCGTTGTCGATCAGCTTTATTTGCGAGGGTTTGAACTCCTTCGACAGGCTCTCGAATCTGTTCCGCATACAGGTGCTCCGCTCGATTATGTTTGGGCACTTTGTTATGCCTACCGGCAGTTTGCAATGGATAACTCAAGCTATTACGCCATTATGTTCGCTAATCCTGTCCCAGAGTACACACCGCCAGAAGCTAGTCGTCAGACGGGAGAAAAAGGTTTTATCTTACTGGTTCAAGCGGTTCAGGGCTGTAGGGTTGTTTCCCCGATTACTCAAGCTGAATCATGGGACATTGCTCGGATGATTTGGGCAACGCTACATGGTCATGTGAGCCTGGCGTTAGCAAAACACTTTGACGAGGTTACCCTGCCAGCATCCTTATTAGAAAGATCTCTGAAAACAATTTTTGACACGCTTTTAGTAGACGAAGAAAGCGCAGTATGAATCAGCTTTGGCGGCATTTTCTTTGGTTTATAGAAACTCTTGTATTTTATCTTCTCGGTATGCTGCTGTTTGCCAACCCCCTTGATTGCCTGCCTGTTTCTGTTGTACTCCCCTTCAAGCGATAACCCATGACTCACTTCGGCATTCTTTGTTTAGCGGCTACGGGGCATATAAATACTTTTTTCCCTTTAGGTAAAGCGCTTCAGAAAAGAGGGCATCGAGTTACTGTCTTAAGCGCTGTGGAAGCGAAAAACAACGCAATAGCAGCAGGACTTGCATTTAATAAGGTGTATGAAAACTCACCGTATAGAGATGGAGACGAGCAGGCGCAGAAGGGAAATATAGCGAATATTCGGCAGACGCTGAAAAACTTCTCTTATGTGGCTCAAGATCGATTAGAGCGCGTTCCTGCAATTGTTCGATCTCAGAAAATTGACGCGCTTCTAGTTGATTTATCGATCTTTGAAGGCGGTACGATCGCTGACTATCTCAATATTCCATACATTACGGTTTGCTGTTTACTTCCTTTTTATGAAGACATTACCATCCCCCCTATTTTTACAGCTTGGCAGTACAGTACTCATTGGTGGGCAAAGCTTCGCAACCAATTAGCGTATAAACTGTCGGGGCGTTTAGCGCGCCCAATCTGGCAAGTTATTAACCGCTATCGCCAGCAGTGGCGACTAGAAGCCTACACCAATTACAACGACATTTTTTCGGACCTGGCTATTATCACTCGTCACATTCCTGAGTTTGAATTTCCTCGTGAGTTGCCCTCTCACTTCTACTTTACAGGCCCTTTTCACCACTCAATTGAACGACCCCCGGTTGATTTTCCATATGAGCAAATGCACGGTAAACCAATGATATATGCCTCAATGGGAACGTTGCAAAACCGCGATTGTTCTATCTTCTATACGATTGCAACAGCCTGCGCTGACCTCGATATACAGCTAGTTCTGTCCCTAGGTGACGGACTCACGCCCGAAGCGCTGCCAAATCTGGACGGAATCCCCATTGTTGTTGATTATGCGCCTCAGTTAGAACTTTTGAAGAGGGCTACTCTCACGATCACTCATGCAGGTCTTAATACGACTTTGGAGGCGCTAAGTTATGGCGTTCCTATGGTCGCAATTCCGATTACTGATGACCAGCCTGCTGTTGCTGCGCGGATTGTATGGACGGGTGCGGGAGAACTAATTCCGCTGAGAGATCTGAATGCTGATAGCTTAAGAGAGAAGATTTCTCAGGTATTGAGTAACCCGTCCTACAGGTTGAATGCTGCGAAAGTGCAAGATGTGATCGCCCGTACTCAGGGAGTCAAAGATGCACTTGACATCATCGAACGAGCTTTTGCCTCCGGTCCGTGCAATATCTAATGTTTTCTATCTGTTTTGATCAATGGCTAGCGCCTGTGCCAGGGCCGCTTTTTCCTTTGCTCTGTTGATGTAGGGGATTAGCTCCGCCTGACTGAGCCCTGAGAGCAGACTCAAGTTGTCCTGACTCATCTCTTTGGTTAGCAGTTCTATGCACCAGGTTTGCCGGGCATGGAAAGGTGTGATATCTGTGCCAAAAGGTGCGGTAATATCATCAAGTAGAGTGTTCCAAAGTACGTTTAGGCTTTCGGTCGTGTGGGCGGTTCCTGCTTCGTTGATAAAAACGGCAGGCACGTCGTCTGAGCGGCTTTTAAGCCACTGGGTGAGGGGATTTTTGAGATAGGTGCCGTAGCGGTGGCCCATGATCCAGCGGTTGACCGGGACCTGCCTGGCGAGCGAGCCGCTGATGGTGAGCAAGTGCTGATTTTTGCTGGCAAAGACCTGCGATCGCATTAACCCGGCGCATTCTTCTATTCGCAGCCCAGCGCCAAAAAGTACATACACCAGGGCGTAAGTCTGAGCATTTTGCTTTTTGGCTTTTAGGAAGAGCTGACGCACTGTTTCTTCGGGCAGATCCATTACGCCTGTCGTTACCTGGGTGTCTATGGCAGGTTCGGCTACAGGCTGTGATGAATGGCTGCTATCTTCAGCGCTGGCCGTAAATAGCTTGTTAATAGAGATTAAAAACTCTGACTGCGTTTGCCACAGCGTTTGGCCGCCACTGCTGGCTTCCATCAGCGCGTAGCCCAGTAGCAAAGTGTTGAGCAGTTTGGCGCTTTCTTCGACGGCCAGGTCTAAATGGTTTACTCCCTCCCCTTTTAGATAGCTTACGGTTTGCTGATTAGCTTGGCGAAGCGCTAGGGCTAGGGCCTGGTGATTTTCTGCGGGAGACTGACCGGCTTCTCCGATGAGCGACCGCACTAATTCTGGTACCTGGGCTAGCAACTCTAGACCTGCCGAGCCGTAGGCGGTGATCGGATTGTTCGCACCTACGATGTCGGTTAGTGCCGCTTGCATCGATTCAATAAAGGGCGCTTCTTTAATAACGGCTAAAAGCAAGCCCTGCTTGCTGCCAAACTGACGAAACAGCGTGACCTCATTTACCCCGGCCTGTTCGGCAATTTCTTTGGTGGTCGTTGCGGTAATTCCATTCTGTGAAAATAGCGAGAGCGCAGACCTGACAATGCGTTCACGGCTAGTGAGCTTTTTCTCTGGCATAGTTTGAAAACGGGGAAGGCGCTGATGGTTTCCTCAGCAAAAATGAGAACGGCAAATGGGCCTAATCAGTATAGCGAGTCTATCTTTAGAAATATTTTGCAAGTATCGCTTGCACTTTTTTGCAAGTAGCACTACATTGATAAATGTAAGCACCACTTGCAACACATTAGCGTGTTAGGACGATTATGACTACTGGTAACCTGCCCCTTCAACGTCGCCGTCTCAGTCAGTCGAGCGCCGAGCCTAAGACTCATCGGATCAGCTGGGTCTCTATTGGCTTCTTCAGCACGATTCATGCGCTGGCTTTGTTGGCTCCCTGGTTTTTCTCTTGGTCGGCTTTGGGGGTTGCGATCGCCCTTCACTGGCTTTGTGGCAGCGTTGGCATTTGCCTGGGCTATCACCGGTTGCTCAGCCATCGCAGCTTTCGCGTACCGCAGTGGCTGGAATACATTATCGCTACGATTGGCGCACTGGCCTTGCAGGGTGGACCGACTTTTTGGGTGGCGGGTCATCGTCAGCACCACGCGTATACTGAGCATGTAGAAAAAGATCCCTATTCTTCGGCTCGTGGCTTTTGGTGGAGCCATATGGAATGGATGTTTTATCTAAAGCCTGAGGTGTTTGACCGGAAGGTGTATGCCAAGAAGGCTCCGGATATTGCGCGCGATCGCTACTACGCTTTCCTCGACAAGTACTTCCTCGCTTTGCAAGTGCCTCTTGCACTTTTCCTCTATGCTATTGGCGGCTGGTCGTTTGTTATCTACGGCATATTTGTGCGAGCGGTCTTGCTCTGGCACTGCACCTGGCTGATCAATTCTGCTAACCACATGTGGGGCTACCGCAACTTCGATAGTGACGACAACTCTCGCAACCTCTGGTGGGTGGCGCTGCTAACTTACGGTGAAGGCTGGCACAACAACCACCACACGTTTCCAAAAATGGCCAAGGCAGGCTTGAGAAAGTGGGAAATTGATACAACCTGGTGGTTGATCAAGGGTCTGAAGTCAGTGGGTTTGGCCAGTAAAGTTGTGATGCCCCCTGCGAAGGCGACTCTACGATAAACAGCTGCTATCTAAAACTGTAAACAGTCTTAACTACATCGTTCACCTGCTCTGACAAGCCTCTCTTTAAAGGACTGGTTCTGTCAGAGCTTTTTTGTTGTTTAGCAGAGTCTTTAGATATGGATTTGCCTGCTCGCTATTTGCTATTTAATGCTTCGGTTGTTTTATTGATTGGTCTATTGTGTGGTGTTCCTTACGGTATGGCTATTACTCAAAAAAAATCAGAGAATACAGTTAGGGCCTGGAAACTGGCTCATGGTGCGCTCTCTGTGGGGGCTGCGACAATGATTGCGGTGGCAGGCATCCTGTCTTTTTTACAAGTGAATCAGAGCATTCAATGGCTGCTGTCTGCAGCTTTTATGGTGTCGGGCTATGGCTTTTGCTTTGCGCTTACCCTAGAACCGTTCACCAACGATAGAGGTCTGTCTTGGACAGGTACTTTCCTGCATAAAACAGTCTTTGTAGGTAACGTAATCGGGGCTGTTAGCTCTCTTCTAGGTTCTGTTGTTTTGGTCTTTGCCTCGTTTGTTTCTATTTAGATGTTTCTATTTGGATGTTGCTATTTGGAGCGTGCCAAAAACGTTACACCCTGACAACTATTCTTGACAGCTATTCTTGACAGCTATTCTTGACAGCTATTCTTGATGGAGGTCGGCTGAGTTTGTCGAGCTGAGTTGGTCTAAGTTATGTCCATCTTCAGCTCTGAATCTACAAGTCTCTGGTAATATTTAGTAAGCACCTCTCCAGCCGCAGCTTCTTCTAAAGAGACTGGCTGCCTTGAACGCCGAACTAACCGTTTGATTGCTTTTGCCGATAGTTAAATAGCTAGCGGTTTGTTCTCATGGCTTTATTCTCAAAGGATCGTATTCTGGTCCCTACAGACTTTTCTGAAAAATCTTTGCAGGCGGTGAAGGAAACCATTGCGTTCGCTGACAATATCTCCAACGTCTACGTGGTCCATGTTTTGAGGCCATTGGAGGCTACGGAGCCGGGCGTGGTATGGGATTCAGTAGATACTGACAAGCGTGCAGCTACTGTTCAGAAGCTGTTCGATGAAAAGTTTCCTAGCAGTGAATATCAGGGGCTGAGCTTCGCGATTGAATCAGGTGACCCGACGGCTGAAATTATTGACTACGCTGAGCAGCAAAATATAGACCTGATTGTGATGCCCTCAAGAGGGCGCACTGGTATATCCCGGTTTTTTATGGGCTCTATTGCTGAAAGGGTTGTGCGGTTTGCTCATTGTCCTGTTCTGGTGCTTAAGCAGCAATAGGCGCTCTTATCGGTCTGTTGTTTGCTGACGGCGTTCTCTAGAGATACTTTCTAGAGAACGTCGTTTTTTGTCTTTTCTGATAGCTTCTCTGATATCTTTCCTGGCGTCTTCTTTGGGGCTATCTTTCTTTTGCATGGGCATCATCGATTTAGTCTGTGGCTGCTTTTGACCGGGTTGAATACATTGGGAATATCTTCTTAGAGGAATTCCAAATGATTGTTAAAGCGTCCAATGTTTCTGCCGCTCTGCGCACTAAAGACCACCGCCAGCCTGCGATAGTGAAGGCTCTGCGGTGGTTCTGGAGATTCAGTCAGTTTTATGGTGAGTATGTGGTCAGATCGCCTAAAGATCGTCAAATCTGGGTCGATCAGCAGCGCATAAGGTCCACCACAAGCAAGGGCTGATTGAGTGTTCGTTAAACGCTAGGCATCACTAGACGCCGGCATTTGATCTACCATGAGCATCTGCCCGGAAGTCAACCTTGCCCAATAGTCGTTTAGGTCGCCTGCAATCTCATTAGAGAGAATGTAGCAGCCTAATAGGTTTGGAAAGGCCATGCCTAGCAGTAGCAAATCGCTGAAGTCGATAATTAAAGACAAGCTGGTCAAACATCCTAAAAAGGTGCAAGTTACATAGATGCATTTGAACAGCAGAGCGCTACGCTCGCCGAACAGATAGGTCCAGGCTTGAATGCCGTAGTAGCTCCAGGAAATAATGGTTGAGAAGGCGAATAAACAGACGGCTATGCTTAACACAACCGGGAACCAGCTAACGACTGTACCAAAAGCACTCGCTGTCATTGCGACGCCGCTGAGTTCTTCGCCAGTCTCTAAATAAACGCCTGAGAGTACGATGGTGACTGCTGTGAGGTTACAGATAATCACTGTGTCGATTAAGGGCTCTAGGAGAGAAACCAATCCTTCTCGAACGTGCTCATCTGTACGGGCGGCTGAATGGGCGATTGCCGCAGACCCCACACCGGCCTCATTCGAAAAAGAGCTTCGTCTAATGCCCTGTACCATGACGCCAACAACGCCACCGACTGCTGCTTTGGGTACGAAGGCTTCGCTGAAAATAGTGCCGATGGCGGCTGGAACCTGGGCGAAGTTCGCAAAAATTACCGTAAAGCAGGCCAGAATGTAGAGCACGGCCATAGCTGGAACGAGCTTTTCGGCAACAGAGCCAATTCGCTTGATGCCGCCAATAATGACAAAGCCAGAGAGGGCTGCTAACACCAGCCCGAAAAGCCACGCAGGTAGAGCCGGAAATAGCCCAGAAATTGCGGCATAGGCTTGGTTAGACTGGAACATATTCGCGCCACCTAGCGCACCGCCCAGGCACAGAATACTAAATAGAATGGCTAACCCTTGTCCTACCGGGCGCAGTCCACGAGCGGCTAGCCCCTGATTTAGGTAGTACATGGGTCCACCCAAAATGGTGCCATCTGGTAGCTGACGGCGGTATTTCACTGAGAGCGAGCATTCTACAAATTTGCTGACCATGCCACAGAATCCGGCAACGGTGAGCCAAAACATCGCACCAGGGCCACCGAGCTGGATGGCGATCGCAACCCCTGCGATATTGCCGAGCCCTACTGTTCCGGACACGGCGGTCGCCAGCGCCTGAAAGTGTGATACTTCGCCTTCGTCGTGCGGATCGTCAAACTTACCTTGCACAACTGCGATCGCATGCTTCAACCCTCTCAGGTTGATAAATTTCATGCGCACCGTAAAGAAAACGGCTGCGACAAACAGCCACAGCACGATAAAAGGAAATCCATTCTCGCCGCCGGTTTTGAAAAATAATAGAACCGACAGGAAATCTACGATGGGCTGAAAGATGCTGTCGGCAATAGACGCTGATTCGCCAGCTTCCTGAGCGATTGCCGCAGGAGCCGCCATCGCCATCAAAACCAGCAGCAGCGGTAGCATGGCCCACCCATCTGGCCCGTGCCGAAACCATTTGGCAGACAGCTGAGTTAGCTGCCGATACAGTCTATTAACGTTGATCACACCCAACTTATCTGGATACAAGCGATTACGATTCATTATTTGAGTCCATTAGAAAAGGCTCACGATTGTTAGTCACTAAACCTGCTAGTGACTAAACCGTCGCAAAGCTCAAAAAACAAAGTTTGGAACAATAGGAAAACACCTTCCAATCAGCCAAGCACCAGATAAAAGCTAACCGTTTAAGCTTTACCGAATAATGCAAATTAGCATGCGACTGCACAGAGGAGTGTTAATTTTATTACAAGGGGCTATAGAAATAATTACTTATAAAGCGGCTTTTTGTGGGTTGTCAGCCGCACTGGACTCAGCTCTATTCGTGGTGTATTGATTGGAATGAGGCTGCTGTGTGCGATCGCATATCTCTACATAGAGCGTTCAATAGATAGAACTAACATTCGATCACTCTTTAGACGAAACTCGAAAAATTGCGTTGAACTTAGAAGAGAATTCGTTAGCGATCAGCTTTTTCTCGTTCTATTCAGCTTTGGACCTTAGAAGATAATATATTGATACGAACGACGACTATCAATGCTGCTAACAGTGGCGTCCGAAAATAGAGATTTTCTTGTTTGGTCAAAATGGACATACGCAACTTTTAGCGAGAGTCGCGAGCGTATCTTGACGTAGCAGTTTCGTGAAGATGACAAACTCTCTATATAATCTGCCAGATACTAAATGATCTGCCAGATACTGACCTGTTGAATGCGAATAATCAACAGTCTAGAGATCAATGGCACTGGCTTAAGCCAGTGCCATTGGTGCACGAGTTAGCACTCAGCGATGACCGCAGTATGCTGTTTTGGGTACTTGAAAATCGGCTAGTTCGATGGCATCAGCCCTCTCAGCCGGGGCTGTTTGATGGCTAATTCAGAGACTGTTTGATCGATTTCTATTCATCTGACGCTTTGTAGCCAATGTTCTCATGAATGAGAACATTGGCTAGTTGAGGCTGCCTATAGCCGGATAGGCTGTAGCTTCTAGATGTGCTTCAATCAGCTCAGCAGAAGCCATGGACAGCAACAGATAGCGCCGAGTTTTTAACTCGCGAGTTCTTTTTGCATCCGTGAGTCCATAGACTGCGATGCCATATTTTTCAACAGTGTCATAGACCAGCCAGTGCTATCAACTAGGCCTTCAATATAGGTCTCCATCATGAGCGCCATATCAATCGCAAGGATTTTTCCAACTGAGTTTGTCAGCGCCTCTACTTTTTCAGTATCACCCGTAAATTCTTTTTCAATCATGCTGGTGATGAACTTAAACACCATGCCATACATGCTAAGGACGTAGCGCTGATCGATCTTTTTGACCACATGAACTGAGCCTATCCGAAGAATATCCTTGGCATAGTTCATGTCATAATTGCCCCCAAATAAGTTCTCGAACCATTGCATCAGGGTTGCTTTGAGCCGTTCTGTGCGGCCCGGTTCTTCATTTAAAATTGTACTGGTCCGCTCTACTCGATGTAGATGAGAGTAAAAGTAATCAGAAAGGGGTTCTGAATACTTGTTCATAACGCCACTCAACGAAGCTAGGTTAGCGACATCTTCTGAAGAGAAATCCGTTAACGCCTTAACTTCTTCGTAGAGCTTTTCCTTTTCTTCAGGCTTTAGCATAGCGTACCTTTTTAATGTTTAAAGTGAGCAATATTTGAGATGGGCAATCGTTTCGACGATGGGCTTAGTACTTCACCAGAAAGACAAATCAAAGAGAGGATGAGCAGCCGGGCGTTATCTAAAATGATTATTTAGATAAGGTTCTGAGGCCTATGCCCTCACTGGCTTTAGTTTGAATGCATAAGCTGAGCGCATTCGAACGAACGCTGATTCACAGCGCGTCTGGTTCAAGCAGGTGCTTCGAAAAGGCACAAGTAGTCTCGACACTGTATTTATCGAGAGTGATTTGTTCAATCAGGAATAATTTTCAGGAATATCTCTTCTTTTCAAGATATTTAGTGCTTTGGCGAAACTGAACATTTTGTGAAGTAAGGATTGTGAAATGGAGAGAGTCTTCATTTACCTCACTGGCTATCGTAATTTTAAGATTTTCTTTGTTATTTGCCCTTCTATAGATTCATTCAACGCTGATCTCTAACAACATAGATGTAGGTCTATGTTGTTAGAGAAGATTTTAAACCTTAGTGTTGCTAAATTTTTAGAACGAACAGAATTTTGAAAGTCTTATTCTGCTTTAGTCTCAGCTTGACGAGGCGCGCTTTATCAGGGCTAAAAAACTCAGAATAGAAGGATTTATGTGTGATATGTCCTGTGTATTGTGAGCTGAAGTGGTATTAAGTATCAGTCTCATCGTCTAACTTGACCTAGGAAAGTATCCGGAAAACAAGCTCAGTTTTGAGTAAGTTTTTTGGACTCTTGCGCCCGTCTCTGAATCGTTAGAGATCGCTATTCACAAATGCAGATCTTGTTCAATAGACAAAGTCTGTTGTAGCGAACAAAACGCCTCAGGGGTTGCCTTAATCGGCAGTGAGATTTCACGCTACAGTTTCAGAAATTCAGATGGACCTTTGTCTAAGGAATTTATTGAGACATCGGTTATTGCATTTATTTCAAGAGTATTCGCCCCCAATCTCAGTGAGCATATAATCATGACTATTAACGTCGAAAAGCTAAACCATATCGTTCAAACCTTTGTCTCTACAACTTCAGATATTCAAGGTGCCGCAATCGTAACGCCGGACGGTCTGCCGCTGACCTCTAACTTACCTACCTCTATGGATGAGGAGAGAGCATCGGCTATGTCAGCAGCTATGCTCGCGTTAGGGGAACGCATCGGTTCAGAGCTCGTTCGAGGCAATATTGAGAGAGTTTCTGTTGAAGGTAACGATGGATACAGTATTTTAACCAGCTGTAATCAAGAGGCTGTCTTTTTAGTCTTAGCGGCAAAAAGCGCTAAGCAGGGATTACTCATGCTGGAGATTAATCGGACGCTGGCTGAGATTGGGCTGGTACTGTCTTAACCGTGACTTTTAGCCCTCACTTCTCGAAGCGTGGTCAGTGTGTTACATGCTGACAGTTCTGTTAAAAACGGTAAGGAAATAAGATGACGGTCTCGAACGATCAGCCATTCACGCCGTCAGCAGCTGGAAATGGATTGATGGGTCAGTTGCACACCTACTGCTCACCTCTAGACAGCATTCGTGACGGCGTTCTAGACGACCGTATTGTTAACCCGCTTCAACAACATCTGGCTGAGGACTTGGCGGTAGCGAATACTCTATATCAGCTACCGCCAGACCTTGCTGCTTTTGCGGGGCGAAAGGTTGAGTTAGAAACGATTATGGCTCGGTTGATGCCAGCTGCTCAGCCCGAGACGAGGGGGGCAACCGCAGGAATTTAAAATGGTGGAAGAGGGGGGATAGGGAGGTAATAGTTAGCAGGGGAAGGAGGAC
>CALDSK010000078.1 GCA_937911865.1 uncultured Synechococcus sp. | reverse complement strand
CAAACACAGGTGTGTGTCAGAAATGTCTGTGACGTAGAGGTCTTCTTCGTAGGGGAGAAAAGGATTTTCAGGCGCTGTTTTTCCCTGTTCTTCTTTGGCTTTTTCTTTGCGAGCGATATTGGCTAACACATAGGTCAAAAAGTTAATGCCACCGTCTTCTATTCGTTCAACGTTGGTCTCTATCGGCTGTAGCTCGCCAGTCTTTAGTCCGTGCGCAGTTTGAGCTTTAAGCTTTTGCAAAAGGCTCCCAGAAGTCCAGGGAATACGTGCTGTCATTAGCTCTCCGATAGGATTTTAGAATAAAAATTAGGATGAAGTTCCTGGATTTTGTTACAGGTAAAACACCGCTCATAAATCACTGCCCACAAGACATTGCCTACAAGACACTGCCTACAAAACACCCCCTACAAAACACCACATTGAGCCTGTTGGCGGAGCAGATGGTCACACAGCACCAGCGCCGTCATCGCTTCTACCATGGGTACTGCGCGAGGCAATACGCAAGGGTCGTGACGCCCTTTCCCTGCAAGGGTCGTTTCCTGACCTGTGTTGTCTACAGTTTTTTGCTCTTTTCGAATGGTTGCGGTGGGCTTAAACGCTACCCGAATGATGATGTTTTCACCATTGGAAATGCCACCCTGGGTACCGCCCGCGCGGTTGGTACGGGTGCGGAAGGTGCCATCTTCACCCCGGTACATTTCATCGTTGTGCTGGCTACCGGTGAGATAGGTGCCCGCAAAGCCAGAGCCCATTTCGAAGCCTTTGGTTGCAGGTAAAGACATTGCCCCTTTAGCCAAGTCGGCGCTGAGCTTATCAAATACAGGCGCACCCAGACCTTTAGGCACATTTCTGGCAACGCATTCCACCACACCGCCGATAGAATCACCCTCTTTACGGATTTGATCGATACGTTCAATCATTTGTTCGGCTACATCCTGATTGGGACAGCGAACGATGTTGCTCTCTACCGCTTCTAGGGTGACGGTGTTGGGATCTAGCGGGGCTTCGATGTCTTGAATGCGCTTGACGTAGGCGATGATTTCAACCCCTGCGACTTGCTTGAGAATTTTTTTAGCGATCGCCCCTGCCGCAACGCGTCCGACGGTTTCGCGCGCGGACGATCGGCCGCCGCCCTGCCAGTTGCGAATGCCATTCTTCGCATCGTATGTCGCATCTGCATGTGAAGGGCGATACTTCTTGGCCATTTCATCGTAGTCTTGCGACCGGGCATCTTTGTTGCGCACCAAAATAGAAATCGGCGTGCCTAGCGTTTTACCCTCAAAGACCCCCGAGATAATCTCGCAGGTATCTGTCTCTTTTCTAGGTGTGGTAATGCGGCTCTGCCCTGGACGGCGACGGTCTAAGTCAACCTGGATCTCTTCTGCCGAAATTTCCAACAATGGCGGACAGCCATCGATCGTGACGCCCACGCCACCGCCATGAGACTCGCCAAATGTTGTAATTCGAAAGAGATGTCCGAAAGAGTTGCCCATGGGGTGCTGCTGTATTTGCTCAATTGCGTTTAAAGAACCTTGCTGATCCTACCGCATTGAGCGAACCGCATCGGCGAGCGGTTTCGCCTACCTACCTCAGTGCCTTTTCTAGAGTGCTTTTTCTAGACTATTTTCGTTTAGCTTAAGCAGCCTTCTTGGATTAATAGCCTGGTCGTTTTTGTATATGCTGTAGTGCAGATGGGGGCCAGTTGAACGACCCGTGCTGCCCATGTAGCCAATGATCTGTCCGCGTTTCACAGTTTGGCCGGCTTCAACTTTAATCTCTGACAGGTGAGCATAGAGGGTTTCGTAGCCGTAGTCGTGGTCAATCGTGACCGTGTTGCCATAGCCCCCTTTTGCCCCAGCTAACGTAACCACGCCATCTCCGGTAGCGGCAATAATATCGCCTGAAGCGCCTACAAAGTCGATACCTTCATGCATTTCGTAGCCGCTTCCACCGAAGGGGTTGCCGCGAATGCCAAATTCTGAAGAAACCTCTACTTTGCCAACAACAGGCACCCCATCTGGAAAGGCAGCTTCTTCTGCGAGCGTTTCTTCTAGAGCCGGCTTTACATTGGCATCCAACGCCTTACTGAGTTTAGGAATCTGATTTTGAACGTCTCTGAGCATTGCAACCGGGTCAATTGCGTTACTCAGCCCGCCCTTGGGCGACAGGGCATTTGCCAAAAGACCAGACTCAAATAAGCTAGCTTCTTTCCAGTTTCTAGTTGCCAAGTCTTTGGCTACCTTCGCTTGGCGGCCCTCTGCTTTAGCAGCCGAGCTAGCATCCAACCCGGCATCTGTATCAGCTGTTGCGCCAGCACTGGTTTGTAGCTCTTGGTCAGTTTCAGGAACGCCTGCTCTTTCGCGTAAAGTGTCGATTTCAGCGCCGAGAGAGTCTACTTCTGCTTTGACTTCTGAGGCGATTTCGTGAAGCTCGTCGTTAGTCTCGCTGAGCCGCAAGTTGTTTTGAATGAGCGCTAGACATACAGTGCCTAGTGAAACGGTGGGAACGCCTAGAAAAAGCAGGGTAATGAAAAAGCCGCGAAGGGGCGAAATAGTAATGCCAGCGTTTTGCCTACGGGTACGGGTACGAGTCGCAAAGTGGCTAGAGTGGGACGTCTGTCGCATGAATTGTTTATGGCGCTTGCTTACGCAGCGCGTTAAAGAAATCCGGTCAACTTATCTCTTCTTTACAATTACGAAATTATACGGGGATCGCGGTCTCGATTACTGAATACTTCCGATTTCGTGTATGACGTGTAACGAAAGCATAAGAAAAACTTAAGATCC
Organism: uncultured Synechococcus sp.; assembly: GCA_937911865.1. GTDB lineage: Bacteria > Cyanobacteriota > Cyanobacteriia > Phormidesmidales > Phormidesmidaceae > Phormidesmis. The sequence goes on along the minus strand of CALDSK010000078.1, from coordinate 45,892 downwards.
TTGCATTCCTTGCCATGCTTAGGTTTTCCTCTTTCTGTGGCCCGTTATAGGGGCTGAAATAGCTGTTCTGTCTCAGGTCTGTGCTGCATCAAGAAAAAGTGATGTTTTTGTCTACACCGGTTTTTACCGACAATCTTCTACGTGGTAACAAGTTTTTGCATTTTGTTTATTCTTTGACGGTAGGCAGTGAGAAACTGCTGCTGAGAGTCGACTTTAGAGTCGATTTTGGACTGATGAGTGTCTGAATTGAGTGTCTGAATTGAAGAGCCGCTTGGGCGGTAATCTGTCGCGAGATTGTTGGCGCGATCGCTCAAAATTCGTCACAGTAAGAAAGTCTGTTCTTTTAGCATCGACAGCTGCTAGTAACTATCTATGAAGCTCACCTGGTTCGACGCAAACTCCTGGCTGATTGAATCGGCAAACACCCGAGTGCTGGTAGACCCATGGCTAATTGGCGATTTGGTATTTGCCGATTCTCCTTGGCTAGTGCGTGGATTTAGACCTCAGTCAATCGATATTCCCCCAAACATTGATTTGCTTTTGCTCTCTCAGGGGTTAGCAGACCATGCTCATCCGGAGACGCTTAAAGCGATTGATAAATCTATTCCGGTCATTGCTTCGCCAGACGGCGCAAAAGTGGCTCGGTCGCTAGGGTTCCAGTCTGTGCAGTCTATAGACCACGGCGAGAAGCTAGATTGGGAGCAGAAAATAGCCGTAGAAGCGTTTGTTGGTGCGCCAGTAGGCATGACGAAGAAAGAAAACGCCTACGTGCTGAGCTTTCTGACAGAAGATGTCCGCCTCTACTACGAGCCTCATGGCTACCCGGATGCTGAGCATTTGAAAACAGTCGCTGCTGTAGATGTGGCAATTACCCCAATGGTCGATCAGGTGTTGATGGGGTTGGCACCGGTGATCAGAGGCTCTGCTGCGGCTCCGCAGATTGCAAAACTATTGAGCCCGCAGGTGATGCTGCCAACCGCAGAAGCTGGAAATGCGTCTTATGACGGACTGATTGCACCTACGCTGACAACGAAAGGTGGAGTAGATGAAATGCGATCGCGTTTAAAGAAGCAGGGGGCCACTACTGAGCTTATGCAGCCGGTTTCTGGTAAAACGCTGGAGTTGGCCCTTTAGTTCAATATTTGTGAGATCAGTATCTGTGAGATCAGCATTTGTGAGATTCAGTGGCCTTGATCTGCTGGTGGTGTCTCGCTAGGTTTCGCGGCTGTGTGTGCGATCGCTTCTAGCGGTTGAACGGTGACCTTTTTCTGCGTTTTTCCTGCCGATAGCAGCGCTCTTAGCTCGATCATCACGGCGTCTTGCTCTTGACGCAGTGATTCTAATCTATCCATTAGCTGCTGAATCTGAATTTCTTTGGGCTGCGCGGTTGTGCCTGCGGCGGTGGCGCGTTTCCAAACCCACTGACTCAGGCTAAGTGGCAATGTCAAGACAAAGGTGAGCGCTGCTTTGATCAGTCGCTTAACCAAATCAGCCATCAGCTGGATAAAGCCGATACTAAGGAGAATGGCGGCGATAGCTAGTAGGGGATGGCTGATAGCAGCTGCGATGAGTGCCTGAATCTGACTCGCTAGCGCCGCGAGGGTGCTCAGCGAGCTAGACAGCTCTATTTGAGGAAGCGCTGGACGTGAGAATTCAAACATCGACGCGGCAGGCTGACGCCGTAAGGTTTTCGGGCGTAAGGTTTTTGGAGTTCTAGATGGCGGAGCCGAAGCTAAGTACAGATACTATATATAGTTGTTTCAGTTTACATAAAGGAGGCTTGATTACCTGTGAGATCTATTTTGTCTGGTTTTGTAACGATTGCTGTTGCGGTATGGATGGTGCTAGTGAGTCCGCAGATATCTTCTGCTAGCCCGCTGATGTCAGTGGATGTGGCCGTTTTGCCTGGACTAAAAGGTGCTTTTACGGGCGAGCAGCCTGACAATATTGGTGTAACCGATGGTCACTTGGCAGCTTGCCCCGAATCGCCTAACTGCGTGGTGAGTCAGGGTGCAGATACTGAACATGCGATCGCGCCAATTATCTACGAAGGTGACAGAGCGACCGCGCTGGCTAGCATTATCGATATTTTGAGCGTCGTGCCTCGTACGGAAGTCGTCACCAAAAATGACGATTACATCCTGGCCAAGTCAGAAAGTCGCCTAATGGGCTTTGTGGATGATACCGAGTTCTATTTTCCTGCCGACAAAAAGGTTATTCAGGTAAGGGCTGCCGCTCGTATGGGTGAGTCCGACTTAGGCGTCAACCGTCGCCGAATAGAGCAAATTCGCTTAGCCTTCAACGATATGGTGAAGCGCACGGCGGCTGAATAATGCTCGCTTGTCGCTATTTTGGTTTCTAGCCGCCCAGCAAAATAGCCTGTTCATAAATGGCCTGTGATTCTGAACGTCTGCCCTGTCTGTGCAATACCACTGCCAGGCTTTGATAGAGTTCTGGGTCATTGGGAATTTGTCTGATGGCTTCTCTCAAAGTGCTTTCTGCATCGGTGAGTCGGCCCTGGTCTATCAAGATCAAGCTGAGATAGTGATAGCCATCTACATAGTTGGGGTCGAGTGCAATGGTACGCCGGAAGGCCTGCTCTGCTTCTGTCGTTTTACCTCTATTGCGTAGTACAACGCCCAGGCTGTATTGAATGCCTGCGTCTGCCGGATCGATTTGCGCGGCCATTTGGTAGGCCGCCTCAGCAGCTTCGAGCCGTCTTTGACGCGTTTGCCAATAGCCAATGTTGTAGTAGGCATCTGCGTCATCAGGATTCAGCTGTACGACTGTTTGGTAGGCTGCGATCGCTTCTTCTACTCTATTCTGCTTGGCTAGCAAAGTGCCTAAGTTGTAATAGCTGATCGGCTCATCGGGAGACAGGCGAATGGCGCTACGGTAGGCTGACTCTGCTTCATCCATTTGCCCTAGCGCCGATAGCGCGTTCCCCAGGCTGTTGTGTCCCACCGGGTTGTTGGGATAGGTGCTCAAGATCTGCTGCCAGAGGGTGACAGCTTCGGCATAGTTGCCTCGCTGATGTTCGGCGATGGCCTGCTGTACTAGCTGCTGCGATTGCTCTAGCGTTTCGTCTGTCGTGGCCGGATCGCTGGCCGGAACACTGGCCGGACTATTGGCCGGACCGCTGGTGCTACTAGAAGGGGGTGGTGTGATCGCTTCATTTTGGACGGCTGCTCCTTCTTGGATGGCTTCTCCTTCAAGCACTGGCAAATCGTCCACGTTTGCAACAGTGACACCTGTAAAGCCGGTGGACTGTGGTGATGCTGTAAGCAATTGCTCTCTTGCGGTCGCTGAGCTTTGGCCGATCAGCAGAACAGATGCGTTTACCAGTAAGGTTAAGCCGAGTCCAGTAGCCGTTAAAAAGCGCATGGTGCGAATCCGAAGAAACTGCTTCCACTTTATTAAGCCCGCTGGCTGATTCGCAGGCTCAGTACGTAGTGATTAATGTTACTTCAAATGCCATTCACTCATCCTTTATTCTTTAACTTCTCTGTAGCTTTGAAGAGTTGCTTAGGACAATCTCATCGGCTGAAACCGTTGCGTTGCAACAGGCAACTCTTCTGAGCAAAGTAAGAATGCATCCTTACTTTGCTATATATTAAAATCCCGCTGTCGGATTATTTCAGGGCCTAACAGCGGGATTTTAGTGGATGGTGTTAACGCTTACTACCGTTCAGTTAGCGCTACTTTTTAGAGCGACTGCGGCTTTTAGTCTTCGTTGTTTTGGAGGTCGCTTCGGCTACCGCTTCTTTGGCATCTACATCGACTTCAATGGGCTCAGTGAATGTACTTTCAGTCTCTGGCTCTAGCGGAATGGCTTCCGGGTTAATCTTCGCCATTACCTGCGCTTTCACTTTCGCGGCAAATTCAGGATCTTCTTTCATGCGAATAATGGTGTTGTCGCGCCCCTGTGCAACGTTAGTGCCCTCGTAGCTGTACCAGGCTCCTTTGCGCACCACAATGTCGTGCTCTTCGGCAATGTCGAGCAGACAGCCTAAGATAGAAATTCCTTCGCCGAAGATAATGTCAAACTCAGCGATCCGGAAAGGGGGTGCTACCTTGTTCTTGGCTACTTTTACCTTGACCCGAATTCCGAACTGGTCATTTCCCTTCTTCAGCGTTTGAATTCGGCGAATGTCTAGGCGAACGGAGGCGTAGAACTTCAGTGCATTTCCACCGGTTGTGGTCTCTGGATTACCGTAGGTAACACCAATTTTGAGTCGCAGCTGGTTGAGGAAAATGACCGTGCATTGCGATTTGCCGATGTTGCCAGTAATTTTGCGTAGCGCCTGACTCATGAGTCTCGCTTGCAGGCCCATGTGCGAGTCGCCCATTTCACCCTCAATTTCGGCGCGGGGCGTGAGAGCAGCAACAGAGTCAATAACGATCAGGTCTACGGCGGAAGAGCGAACGAGCTGGTCGCAAACTTCTAGGCCCATTTCGCCTGTATCGGGCTGGGAGATCAGCAGGTTTTCGATATCAACGCCTAGATGCTCGGCGTAGTAGGGGTCAAGCGCGTGCTCCGCGTCGATGAAGGCTGCTACGCCACCCTGTCTCTGGATTTCTGCGATCGCATGTAAAGCCAGCGTGGTCTTACCCGAGCTTTCTGGACCGTAAATTTCAATGACACGGCCCTTTGGCAGGCCGCCGCCCAAAGCCATGTCCAGGGTCAGCGCCCCGGTTGGAATCGTTTCCACCTGCATCCGGTTAGCTTCGCCCAACCGCATAATGGACCCTTTCCCAAAGTTGCGCTCAATCTGGGTGAGCACGGAGTCAAGCGCTTTTTGCTTTTCAGAAGAGGCGTTAGCAGCCATAGGTATTCCCGGAGATATTTTGATGAAGTTCTTAGGTAAAAATTCGCTATACTGATTTTAGTACACATGCACTAAATTGGCATCTCTAAATATATCAGTCTATTTTTCGGTTTGATTTTGGAGCCTACATTAAATTTATCTATGCTGAATCTTGGCTGATTTCATTCAGTCTGACGCTGACTATTGGTGACGCTGACTGTTGGTAAGAGCGCTTTAGCTGAAGGGCTCTATCTGGCTTGACTCACCTAGCTCAGTTAATGCCTGTCTCAGCAGACACCTGTCTCAGCAAATGTGTTTAAGCCTAGCGCAATCTACACCGCTCGCCAATAGAGCGAAGCTGTAGATAAAACAAAGATAAATTTGAGCTCAAAAGCGAGCCGACACGCTGCTTATTTTGAGAGGGTTGAGGTTAGTGCTCTAGCCCTTAGTTTAAAGGGTGCCTATATATTAGGAAGGCCCGGTATTCATCACTATGCAAAACTGTGAACTCGTCGATGTATTAACGCAGCCCGATTGGGTGATTGCGATTGGTCGTGTCGCAATCGGCTTAGGCGAATACGGTTATCGCTGCTGGGTGTTTACCCCAGACTTTACCGTGCTCGATGATGGCGAAGTTCACCCTTCCCGCGAAGCTGCTGCTGAAAGCGCTCGGCGACTGGTGATGGATTCTCGCGAGTATTAGTCTTAGCTGGGTTTCCAAGTGCCATGAAAGCCCAACGGGATAATTTGAGGCAGTGCTAATCGGCAGACAGGTTCTCCGAGAGTGGCCGCGTTCAAAATCCACAGCTCACTGCGTTCATCTGCGGCATTGTAAATCACGACCAAAAGCCAGCTGCTGCCGTCTTCCCCGGGGGCATGTATTGGCTCGCTGCCGTAGCAGTTTTCTCCCAAATCTGTTTTGATTAACGTGCCAGCGTCGTAGTCAAATCGGCCAATTGCACCAAACCAGTCTTCTCCTGTGCTGATGCCATCTCGATGCATCAACACGTAGGTATGTTGCCAGGGCTGTCCGGTTTGGGCAGCAGGCACCTGAGGAAACTCACAGTCTTGGTCTAATACGCAGTCGTTACTGAGGATTTTGCCTGTTTTAGGATTGAGCTTCAGCTGCCACAGGCGTCCGTAAGCCTTCGTTGTGATCTTGCCTGTGGGCACTTCTCCTAATACCGCGTTGATCGCTAAGAAGTCATCAAATTTGGCAAAGTCTAGCCGCAGGCTGCCATCAGATTCTATACAGCCGTTGCCGTAGTGCCATTGAAACCAGGCGTCGGCTTGGCTATCGGAGACGGTTTCTAGCGTCTCACGGTCGATAACAAGAATTCGGGTGCCGCGATCGCCTTTCCACCGCGCCGCCTCTGAGAAAGGCTGTTGGTTTAATAGCAATGACAGCATATCTACTGCTACCGGTGATATGAGGAAAACTAAGTACGGCCCGGCGATGACAAAGCTATGAACTATCGGCACCGTTTTTAGAGATATATTGCGCTGCTTGATGAGGCGACAGGCCCGGTCGCAGCGATAAATCATCAGCTCGCACAGTGGGGTTACCCCAATGCTATAGATCTCTTCGCTCAGCGGATCTTGTAGCGGGTGGGCTGAGAACTGTTGAGTTGTTTTGAGCCAACCTAGCGTATCGATTCCTTTGGTTTCTAGCGTGACTAAATCAAGGCTGTGAGGATTACCGGCTTCCCAGAGCGCCAGAAGTTTATCGGGTAGGGCCAATACCGCTGTGTTGGCTGCGTTTTTCACGCTGCTAGCGGTGAATAATCCTTTAACATGCCGCCATATCGGTCCTGGGTAGCGCCTGCCGTAGTTGCCGTACAAAAAACGATTGCCTTTGCCTTCTGCTTGATAGCCCTGGGTTTGCACGTAGCGATAGGTTCCTATTGCATGGCCTTCACCGAGTCCTACTCGCAAGATTGCCCCGTCTCCATCAAACCAGTGACCAACCGACTGCCCGCCGCGCTGTAATCGACCGGTTCCGTTTTGGTAAAAGGTGCCTTGTAAATTGAACGGAATTTTGCCAGAGAGAACTTTTAAAGGTGTGGCTGAAAATTCTTTAGCCGGCTCCGATAAGGCTCGATGCCAGGGTTGAGGCTGCGTTAAAGAAGGCGTAGTGAACCGATCTGTGGAAGAATTCGCGGACGTAATGGTCATAAGTCTCGCTGAAGCGTGACACTGACATCAGCGTAGCAAACTAACAGCGCTCTCTCTTGTTACGGCGCTCTTGTTACGGCGCTCTTGTGATGGCTCTTTCTTTAAAGCTCTCTCTTTAAGGCGCGCTCTGGTCGCAACGATACGCTGTTAGTTGGAATGGCTACTTGGCGGGTAGTGTTAGCGTAAAAGCTGTTTTTTCACCCTTTGTTTTATCGAGTTTAAGCTCACCTCTATGGGCTCTCGCAATTTCTCTAGAAAGGCTCAGCCCGAGCCCGAAGCCTTCTCTTTTGCGATTGCGGGAGAGATCGCCTCGGTAGAATCGGTCAAAAATGCGATCGCGCTCTTCTTCAGGAATTGCTTTGGACGCATTGGTCACTGTGATCTGTATTGTTTTACCTCTTTTTCTGCCGACTACAGAGAGCCACTGCTGGCTTGAGCTAGCAGGCAGGTTGTATTTAATGGCGTTATCGATCAGGTTTTGAAGCACCTGTGTGAGTAAATCGCGATCGCCTTTCACGTACAGCTGCGGTTTAAGATCGACGTCTATTGGCAAATCGGGGGCTAGCAGCTCAATATCTTCAACCAAAACTGCCAAAATCTCTCCGATATCAACCGGTGTTTGGCGTAGGCTCATCTGCCCAGCGTCTGCCAGTGAAAGCAGTAAAAGCTTTCTAACAATGTTGCTTAGCCGTGAGACTTCATCTAACAAATTGCTCAAGCTTTGCTGCAATTGTGAGCCTGGTTCTGCCTGTTGCATCACCAGCTCTAGCTCGCCGCGCAGAATCGCCAGCGGTGTTTTAAGCTCGTGGGCGGCGTCTCCACTAAAGCGAGAAGACTGTCTAAAGCTCCTCTCTAAGCGGGTGAGCATGTCGTTGAATACTTCAATGAGCTCAACAAATTCTACATCCGCACTGCCGACTGGTACCTGTTGGTCGAGCCCGGTGGCGGTGACCTGTTGAATAACGGAGGTCAGCTTGCGTACGGGCTTGAGTGCACTGCCAGAGAGTATCCAAGCGCCTGCTGCAATCATCAACAGCGTGCTAGGAATGGCGACCAAGAAGATGTTGCGGATGATTGCCATATCCTGGTCAATGGTTTGCAGGCTAACGGCGATCGCACTTTTTCCAGACTCGGTGGCGATTACTCCTACGCGCCAGTTTCCGGCATTCGTATTAGACGTAAAAATTTTCTTATTGTGCTCGCTGAGCGTTGTACTTTCTTCTTCCTCTACAGCTCTATCTGCGAACTCTTGGGCCGTTGTTCTTAGCAGCAGGCGAATATTTAGGCTAATTGTTCTTAGCTGCGCACCATCGACTGAATAGTGAGTGGTATGGCCAGCGCTATCAACAGAAAGTAACGTGATTGGCGTACCAAACGCGGTTTCTAACTCGCCAGGTAAATCGTCAGTAAAACTCTCCCACCAGTCGGGCGATCGCGTTGGCACCATTTGCTGCAACTGGCTATCGAGCTTGGCATCCAGGCTACTTACCTGTGCCAAATAGATCAGTCGCCAGGCCACCAGGCCAAACCCGACTAGCGCGCCGCCTGCTAAAGAAACCAGCAGCAGTGCAATCCGTAAGCGAAAGGAGGCCAGCTTCATTTATTCTGCCTGGCGAAAGCGATAGCCTACACCGCGAACGCTCTCTATCCAACGGCTTTGTCCTTTGATGTCGATTTTCTTACGAAGCCTTTGAATGCACACATCAACCACGTTTGTGCTGGGGTTAAAGTCGTAGCCCCAGACATGCTCTAGCATTTGAGTCCGAGTAAAGACGCGGCCAGGCGATCGCATTAAATACTCCAGCAAATTAAACTCGCGGGTAGTCAGCTCTACCAGCTGCTGATTGTTTTCTAGCTCGCAGGTGACCGTTCGGGTAATGCGATCTAGCTTAAAGGGGCCGACGGTCACCAGGTTCTGTCGCTCGCCTACGCTACGACGAGCAACGGCGTTCATTCTGGCAACTAGCTCCTCAACAAAAAAAGGCTTAGCAATGTAGTCGTCAGCGCCCAGATTTAAGCCCTGTAGTCTATCGTCTAATTCATTACGTGCGGTCAACAAAATAACAGGTGTATTACGGCCCGCCTGGCGTAAGTGCTTGAGAATAAACAGACCGTCTTTACCAGGCATCATAATATCGAGCAAAATAACGTCGTATTCGTTTTCGAGTGCCTTATCGTAAGCGACATCGCCGTGGTCGCAGTAGTCCACAACAAAGCCCTGTTCCTTCAATCCAACCTGAACGAAGCTAGCGATTTTAGGCTCATCTTCTACGAATAAAACATGCATTGCTTTTACCTATCTCAAGTTCTATCTCTAATATGTGGTCTTTGCCACACAGTTACTCTGCACGCTACAGGCTAGAGGCTGAACCTTACGTAAAAATCAGCATACCGGCCCTACAGACATCGCAGCAATCTATTGTCTGAGCCCTTACGTCTGCTGGCGTTGAATAAAAAAGCAGGTGCGCACTGACCCAGCATAAAAATACATGTAATGGAATATACATTACGAAAACGTAATCAAAACACGGGGGGATTGTTAATTTTCTCTTTCTTTAATGTGGTTGTTGGCACATGTAAGTGCTGTTTTGCTCACCAATTTTTAGAAAGCAATATGCGTTTTTCAACTTCTTTTAAGTCTGTAAATAAGTTCGCCGGTTTGGCAGCGGCTCTGATGGTTCTGCCCGTGGCAGTGGCTTGTGCAGGTGAGCCTGTTGAAGAAACAGGTGCGGACATTACTTCCGAACTACCTGAAGACGTTGAGGTAATGGAAGAGGATATCGCCGTTGATGACATGGAAGAGCCTGCTGAGCTAGCTACTGGTGAAAGCATTGTAGATGTAGCTGCGGCTAACGGTTCGTTCGATACTTTGGTTTCTGCTGTGCAGGCCGCTGGTTTGGAAGAGACTCTCAGCTCCGACGGTCCGTTCACTGTTTTTGCACCTACGGATGAAGCTTTTGCAGCATTGCCTGAAGGCACTGTAGAAAAGCTGGTGAAGCCCGAGAACCAGGAAGCGCTCAACCAGGTTTTGGCATACCACGTTGTTTCCGGTGCAGTCGCTTCTAGCGAAATTGAACCTGGCGCAATTAGCACAGTAGAAGGTAGCGATGTAGAAGTTTCTGTAGACCCTGCTGGTGTGATGGTAAACGGCGAAGCTAGCGTTGTTCAGCCTGATGTTGTTGCTGAGAACGGTGTGATTCACGTGGTTGACACTGTGCTGCTTCCTCCTACCTTTGACCCTTCCACTTTGCTTTAAGGGTTGATGCTTTAGAATGCACTGTTTATTTGATGCATTGAGCTGTTTGAGCTGATCGTATGAGTGTCTCCCATCCGCTCTTTAGCTGCGGATATCTCTGACGGTGTAGCACCCTAAAAGTAGGCCAGTAAGAGAGTTCAATCTTTCTTGCTGGCCTACTTTTTGTGACCTGATTTTTTTGTGACCTGGTTATTTTGAACTGCTCGGTCTTATCGCGTTAGCAGGTGACGATTGCTTGTCAGCAGATAGGCGTAGTCCGAGGATTCGATGCCTGCGGAGAGGTCATCGTAGTTTTCAACAATGTCCGAGAGCTGCTGATGGACCAGTTTAAGCGTAGTGCCTGCTGGCTGAATTTCTGGAATGTTTAGGAACGCTGAGAGTTTGTCAGCAGTGTCAAGGTAGCAGTTGGGATCCATCAGGTCGTCTTCGTACACTAAATTCAGATGGGGAACGTCGTGCAAGATAGCGCTGGCTTCTACTCTTTGGTTGTCTAAATATTTTAGGCAGTCGATGAGTTCGCCAACGTCTATTGTGATTTTTTTAGGTCTGGTAGCTGTGTCGTTGAATCGATAGTCGGTGCTGCAGTCGCGCAAAGTCGCGATCGCATGTCTGAGCATATCTCTGCGATGAAGATAAATGATCCGACAGCCGCCTCGATGCAGATCGTGCAAAAACTGATTAGGATCGGCCAGTCTCTGCACCTGCCTGAGCTGTTCTACGGTGAGGTTGAAGCCATAAACCTCTCCTTGGCTTTGTCGGATTCGTTGATAAACGCTCATGCGTGGGAACCGCACCGCCTGGCTCAAAATGTCTGCTTGAAAAGCGATCGCACTGTGCGCTGAAAACCATTTAGCCAGGGTAATGCGTCCGCTTTGCCCGATATCAAATACTGCAAAACTGGGTTTGTGTGGTCTGGTCCCTGTCAGCGCCTGAAACGTTTCGAGCCAGCTACCGGCTGCGGTTTGTCTCAGTAGAGGGTTTGATAGCGGTTTTTTGTCGCTCACAGTTTATTATCTATTCTCCCAAGTCCCAGATACCTAAATTTATTAGGCGAATTTTGCTACTCTCTTTTTTAGCCAGTCTCCTTTTAACGTACCCGCGCTAGGTTCTCTATGACGAATTTACTTCGCACGCCTCTATACCATGTCTGTTTGCAGCAGCAGGCCAGGATGACGCCTTTTTCAGGCTGGGAAATGCCGGTACAGTTTGGTGGCATTCGCCAAGAGCATCAGGCGGTAAGGGCGGCGGCGGGTGCGTTTGATATTTCGCACATGGGTAAGTTTGTGCTGAGAGGGCCGGATGTCATTACCCAATTGCAGCGACTAGTGCCTTCAGACTTATCGAAATTAACGTCGGGAAAAGCGCAGTACACTGTCTTGCTCAATGAAAGCGGCGGAATTATTGACGATCTGATCGTTTACCACCAGGGCAGTGTAGAGACTGGCGAACAGATTACGCTGATCGTCAACGCCGGTACAACTGATAAAGACAAGCGTTGGCTGCAGCAGCATTTAAGCGAAGCGATCGATTTCCAAGATTTATCTCAGACTCAAGCATTAATTGCTGTGCAGGGACCCATTGCGACTCAGACGCTGCAAAAGCTGTGCCCTGATGACGACCTACAGGCTATCCCTCGCTACGGTCACCATACGGGCGCGGTTTCTGGACACAGCGTGTTTTTAGCACGAACGGGCTACACCGGAGAAGATGGCTTTGAGGTAATGGTGGCGGCAGCGGCGGCGGCAGAAGTTTGGCAGAACTTAATGGATTTAGGGGTCGTGCCCTGTGGCCTGGGTGCACGCGACACGCTTCGGCTAGAAGCGTCGATGGCGCTGTATGGACAAGATATTAATGACGACATTAGTCCAATCGAAGCGGGGTTGAGCTGGCTAGTACATCTAGATAAGGCCGAAGACTTTGTTGGTCGCGAGGTGCTCGCGCAGCAGAAAGCAGAGGGCCCGGCCCGTCGCTTAGTGGGGCTGACCCTGGAAGGGCGTAATATTGCCCGTCATGACTATCCGATCTTGCAGGGCGATCGCCCGATTGGCATCGTCACTAGCGGCACCCTTTCTCCGACGCTGGGGTATCCGGTGGCCTTAGGCTACGTCGATGCTGAGTTTGCAAAAGTGGGTCAGACTGTTGAGGTCGCCATTCGCAATAAGGTGTTTCCGGCAACCGTCGTGAAGCGCCCCTTCTATAAAGCGGCCAAGTAGTTCTACTATGAGTTCTGGATGCTTCTTTAGCGTTCTAAACCTTACCTCATCTATTTCTTAGCAACACCATGGCCTTTGAATATCCTGACGACCTGAAGTACTTAGATAGTCATGAGTACGCCCGCGTAGAGGCTGACCAAGCGACAGTGACAGTGGGTATTACTTCGTTTGCGGTAGATCAGATGGGGGATGTGGTGTTTCTAGAGCTGCCAGAGGTCGGTGACGCTGTAGAGCAGGGTGAGAATTTCGGTACGATTGAGTCGGTTAAAGCGGTCGAAGATTTGAAGGCACCGGTTTCAGGTGAGGTGCTTGAAATCAATGAGGCGCTGGTGGAAACGCCAGAAGATATTGCTGCTGAGAAAGCATACGGCAGTGGCTGGCTAATAAAAGTAAAAGCGGCTGATTTGTCTGGTCTAGATGCTGCAATGTCAGCAGCTGACTATCAAAAGCAGGTGGAAGGCGAGTAAAGCAGAAAACGCTTACAGCTGACCCCCTTTCGGGTTAAGCCGTGACAGCAGTTTGAGCTGTGTCGATAGATAGTGGTGCAAGCGATAGATAGTTCGATAGCTGCAACTTATCTTAATATTGAAGGCAACATTGTAATTTGCTATCGATCGCACCTCCTATGTCATACGAGCCCACAACATCCTCTGCTGAGGCGATGTCTTCAAAAACGAATGCTTCAGCGGAGGCGGCTGCTGTAACAGTTGCGGCCCAGGCTCAGTGGATGGCACAGCTAAAGAGCGATCGCTTCGCTGATCGCCATTTAGGTCCCACCGAAGAGGACATCGCTCAGATGCTTCAGGTGTTGGGCTTTGAGTCTGTTGAGGCCTTGATGTCAGCGGCGGTGCCAGAAGGCATTCGGACAAGCAAGCCGCTAGCTGTTGATGCGGCGCTCAGTGAGACGCAGGCGCTAGAGAAAATAGCTGCGATCGCGGCTCAAAACCAGGTCTATCGTAACTACATTGGTTTGGGCTACTACGGCTGTGTCACCCCAGCGGTGATTCAGCGCAACATCTTAGAGAATCCAGGCTGGTATACGCAGTACACCCCTTACCAGCCAGAGATTTCTCAGGGCCGATTAGAGGCGCTGCTCAATTATCAAACAATGGTGACAGACTTTACCGGTTTGGAGATAGCCAATGCCTCACTGTTAGATGAAGGCACAGCCGCTGCCGAAGCCATGAGCATGAGCTTTGGCGTATGCAAAAACAAAGCGGCCAAAAGTGCCAAGCGCTACTGGGTTTCTTCGGCCTGCCACCCTCAAACAGTCGATGTTATTAAGACTAGGGCACGGCCGCTAGGGATTGACGTGGTAGTTGGCGATCATCGCCAGCTGAATTTTGAGTCTGAGCCTCCCTGCTTTGGCATGCTTTTACAGTATCCGGCAACGGATGGGGCTATTTATGACTACACCGCTTTTATTGAACAGGCGCATGCGGCAGGCTCAATTGTTGCAGTTGCTGCTGATTTGCTGAGCCTAACCCTGCTGAAAGCACCTGGTGAGTTTGGTGCGGATATTGCAGTTGGCAATACGCAGCGATTTGGTGTGCCGTTAGGCTATGGTGGCCCTCATGCCGCCTATTTTGCGACCAAACAGGCTTACGCGCGCAAGCTGCCAGGACGCCTGGTGGGACTTTCTAAAGACAATAGGGGCTTGCCTGCTTTGCGTTTGGCTTTGCAAACCCGCGAGCAACATATTCGCCGCGACTCTGCAACCAGTAATATTTGTACGGCTCAGGTGCTGCTTGCGATTATTGCTAGCAGCTATGCGGTCTATCACGGGCCAGCTGGATTGAAAGCGATCGCCACTCGCATTTTGACCCTGACTAACGTGCTAGCAGACGGCCTGCGCCGACTGGGCTATCCCCTGGGTACTGAGCCTGTTTTTGATACACTGACGGTTACTACGAATGACCAAACCGCTGATATTTTAGCCCGCGCTGCTGAGCGTGAGGTCAATCTTCGAGTAGACCCTGTGATCGCTGGTCAGCCACAAAAGCTAGGAATTTCGCTCGACGAAACCACCGGAATAGAACAGTTGATAGAGTTGTTGGAAATCTTTGCTGGAAATCGCTCTATTCCCACTCTGGATTCTTTGCGCCTAGAGACTCTGCCGACTACGCTTCAGCGTACCTCAGACTATCTCACACACCCTGTCTTTAACCAGTATCACAGCGAAACAGAGCTGTTGCGCTATCTGTATAGCTTGCAGAAAAAAGATCTCTCACTGGCAGATGCCATGATTCCTCTTGGTTCTTGCACGATGAAGCTCAATGCAACTGCCGAGATGATTCCGATTACCTGGCCAGAATTTGGGCAGATTCATCCGTTTGCACCGCTCTCTCAAACCAAGGGATATCAAACTTTGTTCGCTCAGCTAGAAAATCAGCTAGCGACGATAACTGGGTTTGCGGGTATCTCTTTACAGCCCAACGCTGGCTCTCAAGGTGAATACACTGGTTTGTTAGTCATCCGTCAATACCATGCCGATCGCGGTGAATCGCATCGTAACATCTGTTTGATTCCCCAATCGGCGCACGGCACAAATCCTGCAAGTGCCGTCATGGCGGGCATGAAAGTTGTAGCCGTGAAGTGCGATGACGATGGCAATATTGATGTTGCCGATCTCTCTAATAAGGCTGAGCAGCACCAAGACAATCTCTCCGCGCTAATGGTGACCTATCCTTCTACCCACGGTGTATTTGAAGAGAGCATTAAAGCGGTTTGTGACATCGTTCACAACCATGGCGGCCAAGTTTATATGGATGGGGCCAACATGAATGCTCAGGTTGGCTTGTGCAGCCCAGGCGATATTGGCGCAGACGTTTGCCACTTGAACCTGCATAAGACTTTTTGCATCCCTCATGGGGGCGGCGGTCCGGGGGTTGGTCCGATCGGCGTGGCAGCGCATCTGGTGCCTTTCTTGCCAGGCCATAGCCTTGTGGATATGGGCAAATCGCAATCGATTGGTGCTGTTTCTGCTGCGCCCTGGGGCAGCGCCAGTATCTTGCCGATCTCTTGGATGTACATCCAGATGATGGGTGCCAAGGGCCTAAAGCGAGCCAGTGAGCTGGCGATTTTGAGCGCCAATTACATTGCTAAGCGATTAGAAAACCATTACGACATTTTGTATAAAGGGAGTCGTGGTTTGGTCGCGCACGAGTGCATTGTGGATCTGCGTGAGTTTAAGAAGACGGCGCAGGTAAATGTGGATGATATTGCCAAGCGGCTGATTGACTATGGCTTTCATCCGCCGACGATGTCTTGGCCAGTGGCTGGCACAATTATGGTAGAGCCTACAGAGAGTGAAGCTTTGCGTGAGCTAGACCGGTTCTGCGATGCGATGATTGCGATTCGTGAGGAGATTGCTGAGATTGAGTTGGATAAGATTACAGCTGAGGAGAGCCCTCTACTACATGCGCCCCACACAACGGCAGATTTGGTGGATGAATGGACGCGTTCCTACTCTCGTGAGGTCGGTGTGTTCCCAACGAAGTGGACGCGCGATCGCAAGTTTTGGCCTACAGTGAATCGGATTGATCAGGCTTTTGGCGATCGCAATCTAGTTTGTACCTGTCCTTCTATGGATGAATTCGCCAACGAAACAGCCGAAGATTAAATATCTATTTTTTTGCGCTCGATTATCTTTTCGTTTGCTGTTTTCTCATAGTTTTTTTGCATAGTCTTTCTTGCACAGTTTTTTTCGCACAGTCTTATAATGCCCCACCCCGCCCAGGATGTCTGGCAAACGCCCCCCGAGCCTATTGCCTCTATGCTCGATCGGCCTAAGCTACCCGCAGTCGCCTTTTCTCGCAATGCCGAGTGGATTGTTGAACTCGGCCGGGCCGGACTGCCCACACTTGAAGAGCTAGCTGAGCCAAAAGTCGCTCTAGCAGGTTTGCAGATAAACCCGAGAACTTGGGAATCTGCTAAAGCGTCTCACTACCGAACGATTCGAGTGCGTCGCCGGGATGAAAAATCATCTCGCTTGGTTTCTTTGCCTGAAAACGCTCGCATTCGCAATCTGCAATGGTCGTATTGCGGTCAGTATCTTTCCTTTACGCATACCACTACAGACTCGCTCCAGAAAGCGTCTGTAGAAAATTCAGATGATAGTGAAGACAAAAGTGGACTGAGTCTGTGGGTATTGGATTTAGACGCCGCGGAGGCTAGGCCGCTTACTGGGCCTATTTTAAATGCTGTTTCGGGCAGTGCTACCCGGTGGCTACCCGATAGAAGTTTTGTATGCAAGGTTCGCGATCAGACGGGGCCGCCGCCAGAGGCGCCTGTTTTGCCGGTGGGTCCATTAATTGAAGAGAACTTAGGGCGGGTCGCGCCCGCGCGTACCTACACGAATTTGTTAGAGACTCCTTACGATGAAGCGCTGTTAGAGTATTACCTCAGATCAAAACTGATCCGAGTGTCTTTTACGGGCGAGCAAACGCCTATTACAGAAGCTGCTCTTTTTAGAGATGTGTCGCTCTCTCCTGATGGACAATGGTTGAAGGTGACGAAGATTCACCGCCCGTTCTCTTATCAGGTGCCGATTGGGAGATTCCCAAGGCGTACCGAGATTCTAAACTTGCAGGGAAAACAGGTCTACACGGTATCCGACTTGCCGCTAGCAGAAGAGATCCCGATTAACTTTGATTCTGTTCGAGCAGGCGTTCGCGCCAGCGGCTGGCGTGCGGATAAGCCTGCCACGCTCTATTGGGTCGAAGCTCTAGATGGCGGCGATGTCAGAATTGAGTGCGACTACAGGGATGCCGTCTACACGCTCTGTGCACCTTTTGAAGAAGCGCCCCGACTATTCTGGAAGTCTAAGCTGCGGTTCAATAGCCTGTTTTGGGGAAATGAAAAGACTGCGATCGCCTACGAAGCAATGTACAACACGCGTCAGGGCAACACTTGGCGACTTGCGCCTGATGACGAGACGACTGCACCTCTACTGATAGAATCTCGTAATTTTCAAGATGCCTACAGCCATCCGGGCGACCCGGTAATGACGCCAGGCCCCTACAGCTGGCAGACGCTCTTGATCTCTGCGCAGGGCGATATTTATCTCAACGGCAGGGGTGCTTCTCCCCAGGGGGTGTATCCATTTCTCGATCAATTGGACTTAGAGACAGGGCAAAAAGAAAGACTGTGGCAATCGCCTGAAACCGGTTTCTCTAGAGTCAGTAAGGTTCTAGATAGTGAAGCCACTCAGTTTATCGTCCGTAGAGAGAGTAAGGCTGAGCCCGGTAACTACTGGCTACATACTAGGGCCCAAGCCCAAAGAGCCCGAACAAAAGCTCAGGCAGAAGATCAAGCAGAGCCCAGGGCTTTGACTGACTTCAGCGATCCATTGCCCTGGTACAAAGACATCTACAAAGAGATTGTTCGCTATCAGCGCAGTGACGGATTGGAGCTTTCTGGAACGCTATATTTGCCTCCTAATCACAATCTAGACAAAGATGGCTCACTGCCAACTTTGCTCTGGGTGTATCCAGAAGAACACAAAAGCCGAGAAACCGCGAGCCAGGTGACTCGCGCTGCCGATACGTTTGGTCGTCCCAATCGTTCTTCTGCGATGTTTCTGCTAACTCAAGGCTATGCTTTACTCTCAGGGCCCAGTATGCCGATTGTGGGTGAAGCCGATGCGGAGCCCAACGATAGTTATTTAGAACAGCTAATCGACAGTGCACAGGCAGCGGTGGACTATTTGGTGGATAGAGGTGTGAGCGATCGCGCCAAAATCGCCATCGGCGGTCACTCCTATGGTGCTTTCACTACGGCTAATCTGTTAGCTCATACCGATCTCTTCTGTGCTGGCATCGCCCGTAGCGGTGCCTACAACCGTAGCCTGACACCCTTTGGTTTCCAGGGTGAACAGCGTGACTTTTGGGAAGCCGCAGGCACTTATACAAAAATGTCTCCCTTTTTTGCCGCCAATAAAATCAATTATCCACTGCTTTTAGTCCATGGCGCAGCTGACAACAACGCTGGCACGTATCCGATGCAGACAGAGCGACTTTATGAGGCAATGAAGGGCTTGGGCGGAACAGTTCGCTACGTTAGCTTGCCTTACGAAGAGCATAGCTATCGCTCACGTGAGGCGGTAGGTCATGTGCTGTGGGAAATGGTGCAGTGGCTAGATACCTATGTGAAGTAGATCGAAGTGAAGTAGATAGATCTGAAGTAGATAGATCTATGGTGAAGCAGGCATACGTGAATTAAAATGCGGATAAATTTATAGAATATACTCATTCGTCCATGGCTATCTTCCATGACATCTCTGACTAATCGTTTTCTCTCGCATCGTAATTCATTTGTAGACTCATCGGTTGTTGATCTTTCAACGCTACCGACCATGTATGACCTGCCTAGTGAATTTCCAGATGAGCCCGGTTTGCCAGACGAATTCCACAGCTTACAGCCTCAACTCCTCAGCCGAACGCTGACGCTAAGAGACTACGCCGCTGAAAACCGGTTTACAGGCACAGATATCAACGTTTACTACGACCTCGAACATACGGGTTGGCACAAGCGTCCGGATTGGTTTTTATCTGTAGATGTTCCACGCATATACGATGAAAGCCAAAAGCCGCGTAGAAGTTACGTGGTCTGGCAAGAGTGCAAAGCGCCGACGGTGGTTGTGGAATTTTTGTCGTTTAACACTGAGAGACAGGATTTAGGGCGCTTCTATAGAGCCGCTGACAAGATATACAATAACGAGCCAGAACAGAACCCAGGTGGGATTCCTAAGCTGCTGACCGAAGAAGAAAGGGCTAGCAAAACAACGCCTCCTGATAAGTTCGTTGTCTACGAACAGTATTTGAAAGTACCTTATTACATTGTTTACAGCCAGCATACAGGTAGGTTGAGGTATTTTCAGCACAACGGTCAACGCTTTGAAGAACAGCCAGTGAATGTCAACCAAACTCCAGCGCTGTGGCTAGACGATCTCGATATTGGGCTAGGTATTTGGGACGATTACTTTGAAGGGTTGCCAGGGCCCTGGCTGCGCTGGTGTGACGCAGACGGCAATTGGATGCTGACCGATACTGAAAAAGAACGGCTGGCAAAAGAACAGGCTCAGCAGACAGCACAGCAAGCTCAAGAGACCGCAGAAAGACTGGCAGAAAAGCTTAGGTCTTTGGGGATTGACCCAAGCAATTTGTAGCTGTTGGTGTGTAGATTGCTATCAACGGTGTCGCTTAATCGTTGTGGTAGTCGAGCCCGACTGCTTCAGAGATATTTTGTAGGCCGTGCGCTTCTAGTTTCTGAATCAGGCCGTTCAAGATTTCTTTGACCATAGTAGGGCCTTCGTATACCCACCCTGTGTAGGTTTGTAAGAGGGAGGCGCCGGCTGTGATCTTTTCCCAGGCGTCATTTGCATTAAAAATACCACCGACTCCGATAATGGGTAGTGCGCCTTGGGTTTGCTTGTAAATTAGCCGGATGACCTCTGTAGATCGTTGGGTGACAGGAGCGCCGCTAATTCCGCCTGCTTCATCTATGACAGCTTTACCAGTGGCGTTAACTATTTGGGTTTTAAGTCCTTCTCTGTTGATAGTGGTATTCGTGGCAATGATGCCTGCGAGCTGGCATGCTTGAGCCAGTGCAACAATGTCGTGAATATCTTCAGTCGCAAGGTCAGGAGAAATTTTCACTAGTAGGGGTTTGGCTGGCTGATTACCGGCGTGATTAGCGGTTTGTAAGGCTTCTAAAATAGGGGCAAGCTGTTCTTTTGCTTGAAGTGATCGCAGTCCCGGCGTATTAGGTGAAGACACATTCACCACAAAATAGCTTCCCTGCGTTTTCAATTGTTCGAAGCTCTTACGATAGTCTTCAGCGGCTTCTGCTAAGGCTGTGATTTTAGATTTACCTAAATTAATGCCTATCGGTATTGGGTAGTTGCTCTCTGGCCAATGCTGTTTTAATCGTTCGCTGAGCGCCGCTGCGCCTGAATTGTTAAAGCCCATACGATTGAGGGCGGCGCTATCGGCGGGTAAGCGAAACATTCTGGGTTTGGCATTACCAGGTTGAGCGTGGTAGGTAACGGTTCCTAATTCAGTGAATCCAAAGCCTAGTAACGGCCATGCCCGCGCGGCTATACCATCTTTATCGAATCCGGCTGCCAACCCTAAAGGATTGTCGAAAGAGAGCCCCCACAGAGATTGTCGAAGTGCTTGCGACTGAGGTGAGCTAACTTTGATCTTGACTTTGAACAGGTTAGCCATGGCTGCCTGCGCGGCTAGACGGATAGGCTGGTGAAACATGGCCCCACGGGTAGGTTCTGTTGCTAACCAGGCCAGCAAATCAATCGTTTGACGATGCATGGTTTCTGGATCGGCCTTTAAACCTTGAAAGAGAAGCGGGCGTAGGCCAAACCGGTAGAGCTGTTGCAAAAGAAACTCCTAAAAACTGAATGAGTCACGTCAGACTAGTCGCATTGAACTGCCGCTCTAAAATGACCGCAACAGCAATATATAGCTTTGAGCTCTTGATCTACAACGGCGACAGTTTTCGGGGATAGACAGTTTGGGATAGACAGTCTGGGATAAACAGTCTTTAGAGCTGACTAACAAAACGAACCGTTAGCTTAACCAATTGTGAAGGGAACCATACGGGTATAAAGACTCTGCAAATGTCGCTTTTTAGCTCCGTGTTTATACCAGTTTTATAGCGGTTGCAGCCTTCTGCCCTTTTGCTGCCTGCCGTCTGACACTATTTTCCTGTTCTCAGCTATTCCTTTGTTCTATGGCTAAGCTCACCGCTCATCGATCTGACCCCTCCCCCGATCGGCATCCTGATCGGCGCTCAGATCGACGCTCTGCCAGTGATTTGACTAAGCAAGATCTCAGTCAGGTACTCCCTGCTATTTGGGAAGCTGAAACGTTAGATCGCTCTATACAAGAGGCCTTAGAAGCTGTTCGTGCTGAGTTCGGCTACTCGCTGCTATGGGTGGGACTGTACGATCGCTTTAACCATAAGCTGGATACGCGTGGAGTTTTAACCAACGGGCCCCGTCGTTTTTCACACACTTCTTTGGCACTGCATCCTGGTGATTTGCTAGAGCAGGTGATTGTTCAGCAGCAGGCAATGGTTGTTGCTGATATTCGCGAAGAATCTAGAGCGGGGGCTTGGGCTCGAATTGCGAAAAATTTTGAGCTGCAAGGGACCGTGATATTGCCGATTCAACGGCGCAATATCTGTTTTGGTTTGATGGTGCTAAGCTCTCGGCGTTGGGGCGTTCTGCCGGGCGTTTTAGAGAATTCTACGCTGTTAGCGATCAACAATGCGTTGGCTGAAGCGATTCATCAGCTGGCGTTAGAAGACCAGCGGCAGATGACTAAGCAGCCTGCTAAGCCGCTGTTAACCCTATTAGAAACGCTAGGCCATTTGTCTGGTCTAGATGCTCGGCTGAAGGCGGTGGCTGATGAAACTCAGCAATTTGTAGGTTCACCTACAAGCGTGTACTGGCTAGAGTCGCGAGGGCGACAGTTTTGGTGCCGGGTTGGCAAGCTCGCTGGAAAGCAAAATGCAACTTTGCCCGTGAGTGAGATGCAAAGCCTGTATAAGGCGCTCTGCAACGGTGAAACACTGGCGGTAGGTGAACTAGAAGGCTCGGTAAAAGCCAGCATTGCTAATCGACTTATGATGCATTTAAAGGTTCAGTCTTTGATGATTGCGCCGGTAGCCTATCACGATGAGCTTCAAGGTTTTATCACGGTAGAAGGCAGCAGCCCTCGAATCTGGAGTGAGGCCGAAAAGGCCTATGTAAAAGGTGTCGCTCAGCTGGTAGGTTTGGCAATGCCGACTGCAGAGATGGATACGGCGATTAGTCAGATGCGCTCTGATCACCTATTGAGCGCTGGGGTAACTCGGAGCATTCATAGCGATCGCGATTGGATGCATGTGCTGAGTCTTTGTGTAGAACAGCTCGCTGCGCGAATGGATACCGATCAGTTAATTGTGCTGAGGGCCAATGCTGAGCGGGGTGGGTTTGACCTGTGCTATCGGACCAGCCAAGGCATTGGAAATGGAGTGGGCCGTGTAGAGCACTGGCTGCCGTTGGATAGCGTGGATGAAAAGATGCTACAGCGGGCTCATTCTCCTGCGAGCGTAGAAATCTTATCGCAAGATCTAAAGTTTTCCGCCTGGCGATCGCATTTGGAGGCTTTAGGCGCTAAGTCTCTACTGGTGAGCAATACGTCTCCAGGTCACGCGCCTGAAGGCGTGATCATAGTGCTTGATAAAAAGGAGCGCCGCTGGAGCCAGGCCGACCGAGAGCTGTTACAGACGCTGAGCAGCCAAATTGGCTTGATTTTGCATCAGTGGTGGCTACAGAGGCAAATGGATCAGCAGGCGCAGCTGCATGAAACCTTCCAGTGGGGAATGCGCAGCCTACAGCGGCTGTCTAAGCTTGAGTCTTTAGATCAAGCGGCAATTCGTCATATCTCCCAGCTACTGCACGTACCGATTGTGGGCTTAGTCACCTGGGAAAATGACGCTGCGTTTGCGAAGGCCAGCAGCGTTTTAGCTCAAACCAGTAAATTTGAGATAGATAGTCAGCGTTCGATCTCGGTAGAAACAGATGCGCTAGTCAACTGGGCGATCGGTACTGAAGGATTGCTAATTTTAAAGGTAGAGGACCTGCCGGTAGAGTCGCAGCCCTGGATTACAGGGCCGGAGGGGTCACAGCTATTGGCGATGGCTTTGAGAACAGCGCCAGAGCATGAGCCAAATGCCATTGTTGTCCTGGCAGATAGTGCGAGTCGGCAATGGTCAGATGAGCAGACGACGCTGCTGGCGATTGTCGTCAATCAGCTGGCCTGGTGTCGGCGACATTTGAAGCTGACGGGAAAAATGTTAGACCGTCAGCAGCAGCTAACGCAGCTGAACTGGTACAAGCAGCACCAGATTGAATTGCTAAATCAGGGGTTGCAGGACTGTTTGACGCAGCTGAGTTTAACGTCGTCTAGCTCTCGGCAGCAGATGCTGCTTCAGCAGATGACTAAGTTGAGCGATCGCACCCGTCACACGATTGAAAAAGAGCACTGGTCGATTGAGCCTGACTGCCAATCAATCCCACTCGTTAGCCTAATTAAGCGTGCCACGGCACGAGCAAATCCGTTGATTCAAGAGAAGCAGCTGTGGTCAAAGGTGCACTGTGAAACCAACCTGACGATTTCTGGCGATATCGTCAAGACTGAGCTCGTGCTGTACGAACTGATTGCGGAGGCGTGCGATCGCTCTCCGGTTGGCGATCGCATAGACATTTGGTGTCGTCCGGTTGATGAGCACTGGCTAGAAATTTCGATTACGGATGAAGGGTCTGTTTCACCACAGATATTGCAAGAATTAGAACAGGGTCGCCCTGATGATCTACTGTCAGTTTCCACATTGCAGCAGCCTGAGAATAGCCCTTTGTGGGTTTGTCAGGCGTTGATGCAGCGCTTGGGCGGCGAGTTTACCCTGTCACAGATGGAAGACGGGCGGATGCTAAGCCGGGTGATGCTGCCACTGCCCAAATCGTGATCTAGATAGCATAGACAGGTAGACAATGTAGATTAAGACGATACTGCGAATAGCTTTTGCTGTTCGCAATTCGTCCACGCTTTAGATAATGTGTACCTCGTCAGATCCGTACGGTTGGATTCGTCAGTCCCTAAAGACTATTCATAAGGCCAACTGGCACAGAACAGTACAGCCGGTTAGCGGCAAGAGCGGGCCTACCATTACTGTGGCGGGGCGCTCTATGTTGAATTTTGCTAGCAATGACTACCTGGGACTAGCTGGTGACGATCGGTTGGTTCGCCAGGCGATCGCAGCGACCAAAACCTACGGCACCGGCTCAACCGGCTCTAGGCTGCTGAGCGGTCAGCGCCCTTTGCACCACGCGCTTGAACAGGCGATCGCTCAGCTCAAAAGCACCGAAGACGCGATTGTATTTAGCAGTGGCTACCTGGCAAACATTGGCACAGTCACTGCCTTGACCAGCCGCCGCGACCTCGTTTTGTCGGACGAATACAACCATTCAAGCCTGAAGAATGGCGCTAGCTTGAGCGGTGCGACGGTCATTGCGTACCGGCACTGCGATCTAGAAGATTTGGCGACTCAGCTGGTGGCTCATCGCACAGCGTATCGTCGCTGCCTAATTCTGACAGATGGTGTGTTTGGAATGGATGGAGATGTGTGTCCGCTGCCAGAAATTTTGGCGCTAGCCGAAAGGTTTGAGGCAATGGTGATGATCGATGAGGCTCACAGCGCAGGCGTGTTGGGTAAAACTGGCGCAGGTTGCGCAGAGCATTTTGGCTGTGGGCACCGGCCGATGGTGCAAATGGGGACGTTGAGCAAGGCGTTTGCAAGTTTAGGGGGGTACGTGGCCGGTAGTGCTGAGCTGATTGATTTTTTACGTAATCGAGCGCCCAGCTGGATCTATACGACGGGGCTCTCACCTGCGGATACAGCCGCGGCTTTGGCAGCGATCGCCGTCCTTAAGCAGGAACCAAATAGATTAACTCAACTGCAGGAGAACGCTCAGTATCTATCTGAAAAACTAGACTGTACAGTACTAAACTTACCTCTCAAAAGACAGCAGATAGTAAAACGCTTACCCTCTGATTCGGCGATAATCTGCCTGCAGGTGCGAGATACGGCGACGGTGCTGCGCTTGGGAAATGCTCTCAAGCAGCAGGGCATATTTGTTTCTGTTGTACGGCCGCCCACAGTGCCCGTGAGCCGTTTGCGTATGAGCGTGATGGCAACACATGAGCGATCGCATTTAGATCGCTGTGCTGAGGCTGTGGAGCAGGTTCTCAATGCGATAGAAGCTAGTTAGGCTGCAGCTAATTACGTTGGGTGACATCTGTGCCTGGGGGGAATAAATCTTGCAAAGTAAAATCCTTTAAGATCTAACTTCAAGCTCTATAGTATCTGTCGAGTTGCTTAGGACACTATCATCGGCTGAAACCGTTATATGGCAACGGGCAACTCGACTAGCAAAGTAAGAATGCATCCTTACTTTGCTATAAGCTGAAATTACTTGTGTTTACTTCGATCGATATGACAGACATCAACTGCGCTGAAGCTTGCAAAAACGGCTGCGTTTTAGGCGACCAGTGTCCACATAAGGACGACCAAAAGAAAGCTTCTCAGTTTATTGAAGAAACCTCCTTAGAAGACATGCTAGAAATGGCTGCTGAAGCAGTGCGTCGCAAGCAGCAAGAAAGGGCTAGCGAGGGACCAAAGTGGGTGTTTCCTGAAGACGGTATTCCTCAAAAGTAAGCGGTTTAATCAGCTGTTTTATCAGAGACTGTTTTGGGGGCTTCTCGGAGGCTTTCTTCGGGGGCTTTCTCTGACTCTTTCTGGTGGGTCTCTTTTTGTAAATAGGCGTCTTTCTGCGCATCCTTGCTTTGTTGAGCCGCGCTTAACCCGAGTAGGCTGCTGATTTCATTTAGCGATTCTTCCCACCGAATTTCTAGTCTTTCCTGTGGAACTCCAGTGCTGATGCCTGCTCGATCGAACGCCTGCTTGATTCGCGTTCTCAGCTCGCGAGCTACAGGCCACTGTTTAAGCGGTTGTGTCTTTAGCAGTAAGCGCAGCGTAATGCCGGTAGAGTCTATCGATTCTACGCCGAGCAAATCAGGCGGTTCCAAAATAGATTTTTGCCATTCCGACTCTTCTGACATATCGGTTGCGATCGATTTCAGAAGCAGTAGGGCTTCGTTGAGATCGGTCGCAGGTTCAACGCTTACCGATAAATCGACCTGAGACCAATCTTTAGAGAGATTTTGGACAATACTGATTTGGCTGTTGGGAATAGTGATGAGTCGGCCTTCTGTGTCACGCAGCTGAGTAATCCGCAAGTTAATCGCTTCAACGCTGCCTGCCACCTCTCCGATGACAACCACATCGCCTACACCGAACTGGTCTTCCATCAAAATTAGAAAGCCATTGATAATATCTTTAATCAGGCTTTGAGCGGCCAGAGAGATGCCGACACCAATAATTCCTGCCCCTGCTAGCAAGGGTCCGACTTCGACGCCTGCGGTCGATAGCATCGCTAAGACCATAACGCCAAAGATAAACGATCCGGCGACACCTTTAGCGACCTGAGAGAACGTAATGAGTCTTAGACTTAGTCGTTCTGACGATTCGGGTGCCCACTGTGTGCCTTCTTGGAGGGCAAGAAACGTTTTATCGACAATAAGGCTAATAATTCTAAGTGCAATGTAGGCTAGGCCCGCTATCAGCAAGATCTGGGCAGGGAACCTAATCCAGTAGCGTAGAAGTGTCGTTAACCACCGGCTGTAAGGAAATAGCCAGAGCACCCACAGCACGCTACCTATACAGAGGCCCACTTGAAACAGCAGCAGCAGCCCGGAGCCCAGTTCATTGATCTTTCTCTTTTGGCGGTTGTCTAGCCGGGCCTTCAGCAGGGTAAAAACGGAGTCTACTCTCCCGGCGATAGACTGTTCGACCATGGGGGGACGGGTGATAGCAGTGGCTTTGCCCAGCTGCGTATCTGCATTGATGAGGCGAGTCTGTCTGCGTTTCAGGCGCTTTTCAATCCGCTTGCTGCCTAAAAGCAGCAGTAGCGCTACGCCAATACTCGCAGCGGCTACTTTGGCCTGCCTACGGAGAAAGTCGGGCTGACGCTCTTGCCTGTAACGGTTTAAGGCAGTCTCTATAGTTTCTCTAAGCGCTATAGCGTACTCGTTTCTAGCAACGTAGCCGTTTTGCTGTGCGTCTAAGCTAGTAACGGTTAGTAGCTGTTCATCGTCTACTAAAACAATCGGGAGCTGACTGGGTGGATCAATCTTGACAGCAACTGTCTGCTGCTGTTCAAGCTGATTATGCGCAATGCGGTTAAGCCGAGGTTGAATTTCTTGAGCACGTAGTTCAGCTGCGTTCTGCCCTTCTGTTGCGGGTGCGCCTAAGTGAAATAGGGTTCTGCCATCCAGGTAAATAGGGGCGATGGCGATCGCTTCCTCGGTCTCTGGATTATCGCTGGGCCCGGTGAGGGGCCAAACACCAGGCAGTAGACGAGTGACAGACTCTTGCGATTCTGGCGAGACTGTCGGGCCGCTGGGCGTTTGCGATAGCGGCAGGTTAGCCACTAAGGCCTGTGGAAGTGCCAAACGCGGAGTCAGACACAGAAAGATAATGCTGGCTAACGTTGCTAGGAATGAAATGGTCGCGGTGTGTCGTCTGAATTTCACGGGGGAGTGTTTCTTTTACGTTCTGTTAGTTGGGGCTCAGACCGTATTAGCCTAGAGTCGTTCTGATGGTTGCTCAAGTTGCTGGTTGCTCAGTTGCTGGCTGCTCAAATTGCTGGTTGCTCAAGTTGCAGACTGCTTGCGTTGCATTTTTCTATTTTCTTTCACTGCTTTAATTTCACTGTTCTAGCCTATGCCCTTAACTAATTCTTCGCCGTATGATTCTGCTAAAGATACTGCTTGGATGATTCGCTGCTGCGAGCTGGCGGCTAGGGCGGCTGGTCATACTGCGCCCAATCCGCTAGTGGGTTCTGTCGTTGTGCAGGGTAACGACATTGTAGGCGAGGGATTTCATCCTAAAGCCGGTGAGCCCCACGCCGAAATTTTCGCCCTGAAAGCAGCTGGTGAGCAGGCTAAAGGGGCAACGTTGTATGTCAATCTAGAACCCTGCAATCATACAGGGCGAACGCCACCCTGCAGCGAGGCTATAATTGCGGCTGGGATTCGCCGGGTAGTCATTGGCATGCGAGATCCTAACCCAACGGCCAGTGGCGGCATTCAGGTGTTGCGAGAGGCTGGTATAGAAGTTACTGCAGGCGTAGAAGAAGCCCGGGCCCGGCAGCTAAACGAAGCTTTTATTCACCGCGTTTTGCATCGTCGGCCCTTCGGCATTTTGAAGTACGCAATGACCCTGGATGGCAAGATTGCTACGACAACGGGGCATAGCGCCTGGATAAGCGGTTCGAAGTCGCGCCAGCAGGTGCATCAGTTGCGCAGTCGCTGCGACGCGGTGATTGTTGGCGGCAATACCGTACGCAAGGATAATCCTAACCTGACGAGTCATGGTGAAGGTACGCATAACCCGTTGCGGGTTGTGATGAGCCGTCAGCTGAACTTACCTACCGTAGCGAATTTATGGGATGTTTCGAGCGCACCGACGCTAGTGCTCAGTCAGATGGATGCAGATAAAAATGTGGCTAGAGCACTTAGGCAGCAGAGTGTAGAGGTGATCTGTGCAGATGAGTTGACGCCTGAATTTGCGATGGATGTGCTCTATCAGCGGGGCTGTATGAGCGTGCTGTGGGAATGTGGCGGAACGCTTGCTGCTGAGGCGATCGCAGCTAATGCTGTTCAGAAGATCTGGGCATTTATTGCACCTAAAATCATTGGTGGGCGAACAGCCCCTTCGCCTATCGGAGATTTGGGGTTAGAGCGTATGACAGCTGCCAGACGGTTAGAACGCACTGAGCTGACAGCTGTAGGGGATGATATTTTGCTACAGGGCTACTTTTCAGAGTCAGTTAGCTAGACTAGCAGCCTAATGCTAATGAATCCACGAGCCGTCTGGGAGATAATGAGAGCCAACTAGGCTGACTGGGATAGCGTGCTTTCTAGGCGTTGACGTTGGACGATGTCGTAGAGCTTGGCCCGGAGTATTTCGCGGCTGCGAAAGCCTTCTATGCGATGTAAAACTTGGCCTTGCTCTATATAGAGCAGCGTGGGAAGGGTTTTAAGACGGTATTGGTTGGCTAATTTTAAATTGTCGTCTGCGTTGACATCTAATACGCGGATGAAGCCTGGCCATTCTGCTTGAAAGGTGTTGAGCACTGGGGTAATCAGCCGGCAGATGCCACACCAGGGGGCTTGAAAGTGGACAATAACCGGGGCTGAAGAGGTCAGAACTTCTTGAATGAAATTCTCATCAGTAACCGTTGTCATAATAGGAAGGGGGCTCATTTAAATAGCTTTTTAAGGGTGCGATTTCCTACGCTTGAGCGAACTCTTTTAGACTTAAAGTATGGGCATCTTACTGCTCAGACTCTCATCATAGCTGGGGATCACACCATTATTTTATATGGTTTCCTAACAATTACGAAGATTTTCTTCTCTAAAGAGGATATCTGCGCTAATAAAGCAATCCTTTAGAGGGATGCTGATATCCGTCTTGAGTATATGCACAGCTGCTGAATTTAGTAAGCCGAATGCAGGCTATCTCAGTGATAGATGACTAAGCCAGTGGCTTGACCGAGCAAGGGGTGTCCCTTTCGGTGCTGCTGTAAACTCAGTGCAAATAGTCATAAGCCAGCTACTAATTGGTAGCTAGCTATAGTAATCCGCTAAGTGCGATCGCGATACCCGCACCGATCGTGGTGTTTATGATGTTCACAAAATCGTGGGTCAGCCAGCTCAGTTTTTCTTCGACCGTTGCACCAATCAGGCTTTCGATGGTGGTGGCGCAGAACGCTGCGATCGCACAAATTCCGATTCCCCCTACTGATATTAGTCCAAAGGCCCAGGCTGCTAGGGATAATGCCAGTGAGCCTACAACTCCAGCTAACGTTCCTTCTAGGCTAACCGCGCCTTCTGTGCCCCGAGGGACCGGCTGAAGCGTGGTAATTAAAAACGTTCGCTGACCATAGGCTTTGCCAATTTCGGTGGCGGTAGTGTCTGATAATTTGGTGCTGAGCGAAGCGACAAAGCCTAGCGCGAGTAGCGACTGCCACAGTATCGGCGTCTCTAGCACTTTCATAGGCGTTTCCAGAGGCGTCGTCTCTAGAGCAGGTGTCGTTGGAGACAGCAGCCGTAAGCCTAAAATGCCGATACAGCAAACTGCGCCTGTTAAAGCCGATCCCCAGACGTTGCCAGGACCTCGCACGCCGCCTCTAGCTTCGGCTATCCCATAGGCTTCTTTTTCGGCCAAACCAAGCTTGGTGACCGCTGAACCGACGAAAAAGTAAAACAGGATAGTTGCGTAGCCCTGCCAGCCCAAAGCCGTCCAAACAATGACACCCAATAGCCAGGCGTTGGCGTATCCAGCTGTGGTGAGAAGCTTTTTGGGAATGACAAGGGCGATCGCAATGAGAATGGTGTTGAGGACAAGTGCTGTCAGCAGTGGGGAGGAGGGCATAGGAATAAAGGAGCGTAGGAGGAGAGAAGGCGTCAGCTGCTAAGCGGGGTGTCTTTAAGATACCGCTTCTGTCTGCCACTATCTCTCCATCCTTTATCTCTAGCTACTGAACTATCTCTAGCCACTGACTCTAGCCACTGAACTATTGCACTATTGCCAATCACACGATTCCCAATCGCACTATCCCCAATCGCACTATCCCCAATCACTGAACAAAGCGAAGCAGAACCTACTTTATCTTTGTTACTTTTTCCGACTGAGAGTAGCGTCCGTTGCGTCCTCTGTACCAGGTGCCATCGCGTGCACCTGCTGACAAGATATTAGAAATTCGGTTTCGCGCTTTGAGGTAAGCGGTCCGTGGCATATCTTCTTTGAAGATATCAGTCATGACATCTGCGATCGTGAATATCTCTGAAGGTTGTGATCTCAGCACGCTGCTCACTGATTCGGGCAGCGCTAAGTCTCTATATTCAGCCTGCACGTGCTTTTGCCAGCTGGCGGCTCTCCCGTCTTTCTTTTTGCGTCCGGGCGTCTGTTGTTTTGGTTTTCGCCCTGACTTAGCCTTTGTTTTAGTCGTTTTGGTCGTAGTGGCTTTGGTCGATGTCTTAGTTGTCCCTTTGGTTGTTCCTCGGGTGGCTGCTTTGGCAATCTTGGACGACGAGGCGCTTTTGGTTTTTGCTTTGCTGGATGCTTGACGACCGTTAGCAGTGCTTGCTGTGGCAGCTTTCTCAGATTTAGCAGTTGTTTCTGTCAACGTATCGCTGTTTTCTCCGAACAGATCGATAACCGTCAATAAACCCTGACGTTTGGTTTGTAGGTGTGTGAGCTGACCTTCTAACTGTTCGATTTGCTCAGCTAGGTCAGACTCGACAGAAACAAGCTGTGAAAGGACAGGATCAGTCATATTAAAGGGTCCCCATGAGATTACAGAAATGAGATTACAGATTTCTTCGCCTAGAAATGTGAGAGTCTCTGATTGTGTAGTCTTGCGTAAGAAGCTCTGTACACAGTGAGTGTAGCGCTTTGTGTGGCGATCGCTCGCAGCTTGAAGAATCTTGTAATGAACGGATAAGCCGAACTAGCGGAACACGATCGTTTTATTTTCGTGAAGCATGACACGATCTTCGATGTGGTATCGCAATCCTCTGGCTAGAACGGTTTTTTCAATGTCTTTTCCATAGCGCACCAGATCGCCTGGTGAGTCGGAGTGGTCTACTCGCAGTACGTCTTGATCGATGATGGGACCACAGTCTAGATCTTCGGTGACATAGTGACAGGTAGCCCCGATAAGCTTGACGCCCCTAGCATAGGCTTGATGATAGGGTTTCGCACCAATAAATGAGGGTAGAAAGGAGTGGTGGATGTTAATGATTTTGCCGGGATAGCGATCGCACATTGCTGGCGGCAAAATTTGCATGTACCGGGCAAGCACCATCACATCTCCTCTAACAGCTTCAAATTGAGCCATCATCTGTTCGGCTGCTGCCGCCTTGTTTTCGCGAGTGATTGGAATATGAAAGTAAGGAATATCGTGCCATTCGACGAGTCCTCTAAATATATTGTGATTAGAGATAACACAAGCAATCTCGATATCTAATTCTTGAGCGCGCCACCGGGAGAGCAAATCGTACAAGCAATGTCCTCCTTTCGAGACCAAGAGAACCACTCTTTGCTTTTGGGCGGAGTCTCGTATGCGCCAAGTCATCTCGAACTTGTCAGCAATTGGTAAGAAATGCGCCTTCAGCGTCTCTAAGGAAAAAGGAAGAGAGTCTGCTAACAGCTCTTGCCTCATAAAAAAACGCTGCGCTGATTGGTCCGAATGGTGATGCGCCTCACTAATCCACCCACCGTGTGCCGCAATGAGCGAACTAACTGCGGCAACAACGCCGACACGATCAGGGCAAGAGAGGGTCAGAATATATCGTCGCGCAGAAGTCATAAGCTTGGCATTTCCTATTTTCAACAGGCGAGCACAGATTACTATAGCTTCGACCCCTACAACTGTGGTCACTTTAATGAGACTGTGAGCTTTGGTTTAGAGGCTTGCGCAACAGTGGGTAAGACAACTTGCGGTTTGATACATGCCGCTACAAATCACCGATAGCTTCTGTCACTTGCTGCTTCGATGTAATCCTGTGATGTCTCAACCTATCGCTTTTCTGCGTTTTCTGTCCTATGACCCTTTGTCCTAGATCCCTTGTCTTAGAACTTTTGTCTTAAACCCCCTTGTCTTAGCACTTTTGTCTTAGACCAGAAACTTTGTCCTACGTCGTCTGTCGTCCTGTAGCCTTTGTCTTGTAACTTTTATCGCGCTGCTGTGAGCGTAATGTCTTATCCGATGGCTATTTTTTGCTTTATCAACACTCCATCTACAAAAACGACCTCTTCAAAAAAGCGATGCCTAATACTCAGCTGTTGATTCTCTTATCATTTTTTCCGGCAATTGTTGGCTTAGCGATGCAATTTCTGCATGCACAGACACCCGCTGAGCGTTTGCTAGCTCTCGCTTTATTGCTATTTTGTCCGGAACTTTCTCGAATGGCCTGGATTGATCTGGAAATGCTCTCGGCTGTCTCTGAGCAGCAAGAAGATTCTCGTTTGGTCCAGCTTCATAAAATTGTTTTTAGTACTATTGTTCTAGAGTTGTTGGGATTTTATGTTGCGCTGTCCTCTCTTGTTTGGGGAGCGCGAGTAGTTCTCTTCAGCCAGCTTTGGTTCAATCTGTTAGCGAAGATTCAGCTTTATCCTCAGAAAACGACGTCTATTGTGGCATTTGGCATCGCTGAGCGATTGCCTGTTTTAATCGCAAACACCGTGGGTGTGACTCTTTTGGCATTCTGGTCTATGGCCGAGATTCGAGTATGGCTGGCGTCGGGGGTAATGTTTCTCGTCGTTATTTTTTTGCTTATTAAATATGTGGTTCTGCCAACTGTCTCAGCTGATGCCGACGCGTAGATAGCTGTTGAATAGATGAACCTACCTCTGTGAAAGGGGTTAGAGGCATTGTTGATAGCTTTTTAGAAAGATGAAAAGTCGCTTGAACTATTAGAGAAATGCTACTAATTTCGAGATGGTTTACCCGTAATCTCCCCTAAATCTCAAAAAAAAGTCAGAAAAGTCTTGACCTGGAAGAAGAAAGTGTTTAAATAGTGTTATTCTCAAAAGAGATATTTTGTACAGAGTGTTTTGAATAGTGTTTTAGATCAGGTCTTCTTTTTGTCTTGAGTCTAGCTAGTGATTCTAGATTCGGTGGGCCAAAGCTCAGGCAAGCTTATCTATTAGCTGGCTATTAGGTAAACCTATTGCTAGGTAACCTCTGAATTTTGGTCAAATTCGAATTTGAACTCTCTATTTTGAGCGGTCTATTCTATAGAGCAGTTTGATAGATATAGAGCAGTTTGATAGAGCAGCGTTAGCTGAAGAAGCGTGGCTTGTTTCCTTGAAGAGCTTTGAGAAAGGCTTTGAGAGGTGTTGCCACTTCTCTAAAGCCGCTGTGTGACTGCAAGAGTCGGACGAAAAGAGTGCTGAGGCTATTGTCAAATAACAGCAGACAAAATTTCACGCTACCCAGTTTTGATTGCTTTGCTTTATCTTGGCAAGGCTGATGAGACTTATTGGCGTGGTGTCGGCCGAGTGTGCTCGGCAAACGGTTCCATTTCAACTTCAGCGTTTTTAACGTAACTATCTATTCTTTAAAGGAGAAGGCATTGTATGTCTACATCTGTTTTGCCACAGCTTCTCGCTGTTGATTCTGAGCTTTCTGAACAGGCGATTACCCTGGAAGCTCAACTCAATGAGCTGCAAGAGAAGCGCAAAGGTATTCAAACTGTTATTGCTATGTTTGAGTCAGGTGCAACACCTGATGCTGCTGATATTTCAGCTGTTACCAGTGCTGCTAGTACAACCAAAGCAACGCCCAAAAAGGCGACGAAGGCAACAAAGACAGCGACTAAGCGTAAGACAAAAGCTGCTGCTACTAAAACTAAGACTACCAAGGCCGCTACTAAAACCACCAAAAAAGCTACAAGAGGTCGTCCTGCTAAGGCGAAAGCTGCAGCAGCGCCAGCGGCTAAAGAGAAGAAGACTGCCACGAAGCGCAGCGGTAGAACTGCAAATTGGCAGCGCTATGTTCAGGAAAACTATCGTAAGTCTCCGTTGCCTGATGTCATCGTGGGTGTTTTACAGGCCCAACCTACTAATGTCTTTAAGATTGCCGATGTGATGAACGCGGTGTTTAAAGAAGATATGCCTAAAAACCACTTTTTGAAGGCGCGCAATCGAATCTCGAACATCTTGTCGGCGGGTGCACGTGATGGCGTGTGGTATCGCGGCAGAGGCGGTACTTATAGCATGTCAGAGAAGGCCATCAAGGCGAGCTAGTAGTTGCTTTTATGGGCCGTCACAAATAGGTTCTTCTGAACGCCTCATAGAGCTGTGTGTAAGCACTAAAAGTCCCTCGGTAGCTATTTTCTGCCGAGGGACTTTTAGTGCGTGCTGGTAGGTTGACGGCTTTCTCTGTTGGTTCGAGGCGCTATAGGTTGTTTGAGCTGTGGATTGTTTGGGCCTATGAATTATTGTTTGGACTATGGATTGTGCCTGTGTGAAACAGGCACAGGCGATGCAGGACCTGATGGACTTGCGCTGCGATAAAGGTGCGGGATCGCTGTAGGCGAGAGCAGCTGCTTACTGAGAGAGATGGAAATTGCATTGTCATGATTTCGCTGGTAACGCCACTGTTCTCCAGGGCAAACCTGCGATCGCTTCGATTTGACAGTGTTAGGCCATTGCCCCGTTTTCTCCTGCTGCTGCTTAATTTGTAGAATGTATTGCGATAGCTCTAGAGAGAGGGCGCGATCGCCTGCTGTTTGCCATCTTCTTCCCATAACCTCGGGTGATAGGGCTGTTCCACTGTTCCAAAACGCTGTCTGAATATCGCTAAGCATTGCCTCTGCGCCGGCTTGAGACGTCGTACAAACGTTTAGCTCTTCCAGCTGGTCTAGGGCTCTGTGCAGGGTTTGCGCACTATCTATTGATAGGAGCTTGAAAAAGGTCTGAAATGAAAATCTATTGGATAAGCCGGTCTGCATTTTCTCACTGACGCTGGCTGTTTTTGATGGTGCAGCGGTCGGAATCCAGCCTGCCTTTAGAGTCTCGTAGCGTAGCCAGGCTTCGAACCGAACGCCTTTCATGACCGGCTGATGATGAGACTGTTCTACCAGACGATTTTGCCAATAGACAGGGACGTTCGGCAGGTGACGCAAGAGGCCTGCCTGCTGTGCGGATATGACCGAAACCGAGACTTGAGAAGATAAGTCTGAGCGCTGTGCGATCGCCTGATTGAGCTGCCAGATAGCGTCTAGTGTAGCTATGACTTCTGCTGATTGACCTCTGTGATGTGCATCAATAACTGCCAGCAACAGCAGTTTCTGCACACTGCGAACGTTGAAAAAACCAGGCGCTAAATAGCTCGCATCTGTCAGCTGCTTAATGTCCATATTCCATAGAGGTGGCGGACTGGTTAACAAGTGAGCTTGGATACGATCGATATCTGCTTGTTGAGTGACTAGGTACTGCTGTAGTAATGGTGGCAGAGGATCCAACGGCCCTGTAACTTTGTTTGACTGCTGTTCAATAAAATGGCTGAGCATGGACTCTATACGCTGGAATGCCAGAGCATTTGGGCCATTTATAAAAATAGGTTGGCTATAGGTCGCATTGGGTGACAGACCAATCTTGGCGCTCAGCGCATCGAATGTTTGCCCCGATGCATTGCCTGAATGTGTTGAAATTTGCGTGAAAAAGCGCTCCGCTTCAGCGTCTATAAGCTTCTGCTGGTGGCGTAAGTAGCCGTTTGCACCCAATAAAAATAGCCAGGGTAAGCAAAGCGTGCCTATAACTGCAAAGAATAAGAGAGGACGTGGACGATGAAGTTGTTTGCGTTGCTTCGGGTTAAATTTCAAGAGGATGCACAGGGTGTATGGCAAATGCCCTAATGCATTAAGGCATTTGCCAGTTGAGTTGCTTGATCTGCTATGGGCTATAGCCTTCAGAAGTGTTCTAAGCAACTCGACAGACGCTATAAGTGCACCTAGAACTGGTTGAAGGCGTGCTTCTAGTATTCCCGAGGTCGGCCCCAAGGTCGGGCGTTTGAAAGGCGCGATCGCGAAGTTCGGTGGATACACTAAAAAAGCACACAGACTGCGATAAGGCCGTTTGTGTGCTTTTGGTTTGTTTACGTTTTGAGAGAAGTGCAAGCGCTATGAAAATTACTTTTCAGCTTGAACTCTGTTTTTGGACTATGTTTTTTGGAGCTATGCTCTTGGAACTATGTTTTTTGGAGCTATATTTTTTTAGCTATGTTCTAAATTACGTTCGTGGTCTTGCTTTGTTTACCTTCAGCGTGCGTCCCATCCACTCTGCGCCGTCTAGAGCACCGATAGCTGCTTCTTCTTCTGTTTCGGCAGACATTTCTACAAAAGCAAATCCTCTAACTCGGCCCGTCTCGCGGTCGGTTGGTACTTTGACGGATCTGACGGTACCGTATTCTGCAAAGACCTGGTTGATGTCGTCTTGAGTGGCGTCAAAAGACAGGTTTCCAACGTAGATTGACATAAGGCATCTCTAGACTATTTCTAGAGTTTAGCTATCAGTAACAGGTGCTATCTCTATTAAAAACAATAGAAATGGCGCTATGTTAGATCTAACTGTTTGTTTATGGTATTGGCTGTAGCACGCACTACAAAGTGTGTAAATAGCGGTAATTGTGCGATAAGCGTCGATTAGTCAGCGGAATAAGCTTGATTGAGCAAGCTTGATTGCATAAGCTTGGCTGATCGAGCCGAGCGATCGCAGCGTTGGTTTGAAGCTTGTATGAGAGGTGCTAATGAGTACTGTATTTCATTTGTCTTTTCCAATAGGAAATATTCCTGAGGCGAAGCGTTTTTATGTCGATGGACTGGGCTGTGAGGCAGGGCGAGAAAGCCCAAGATCTTTAATTTTGAACTTGGGCGGTCATCAGATTGTTGCGCATGTTGTAGAGATGCTCGGTCCTCGCCAGCCCAGTATCTATCCGTCTCACTTTGGTTTGACTTTTGCCAGTGCAGATGAGTGGACGCACCTGCTAGAGCGAGCTCAGTCTAACAGCCTGACATTTTATCAACAGCCTAAGCATCGGTTTAAAGGAGAACGGATAGAACATCGCACTTTCTTCCTAGAAGATCCCTTCCACAATTTTCTAGAATTTAAGCACTATGTTTATCCAAGTGCAGTGTTTGGAGAAACGCAGTACTCTCAAGTTGGCGATGCCAGAGCTTAGCTGTTTTTATCCGGCTCGATTTGTCTGGCTTAATGCACGCGCTATGGCGTTTAGTCCAGTCGGGTCTTTTAACATGAGGTTGTGGCCAGCTACGGTCAGTCGCGCTGTGTGTCCGAAGGCTAGCCTAGAACTCCAGGGCGGTAAGATGAGCCAATCGAAGAGTGTCCAAAGCGATGAGACCTGAATCTTGTTTAGGCGATGTGCATCTCGATTTAATTCGGTAATAAAGGGACTTAGAGGTCTCATCTGCCGTACGCCAAGACGCTGGCTACCCATAGCTAAGAGCGTTCCATAGTGAGGGGCACATACCGCAACAAATTTTTCGACTCGCTGGAGACCACCCAGGCGTTGAAGATAGTAGCGACTGATGAGCCCACCCATGCTGAATCCAACAAGGTCAAAGGTCTGGTGAACGCTGAATGAGTCATCAACAAACTGAGCAACCTGTTGTGCCAGTACTTCTATGGGTGCATCGCCGTTGCAGGGTGTCATGCTAAAGGTGTGTACTGACCATCCTGCTGATTCTAGATAGGACTTTAGCGGATTAAAGATTTGCGCTGTGTTCCAGATACCATGAACAAGCACAACTGGATTTTTCCGCTGGTCGTCGCTACTGTCTGACGGTGATTGAATTGACTGTGCTGTCGTCATCAATTGTCTGATTTCTCGCGATCTTCCCAGCGAAATAGGAAGACCATGAGCGCCACAACGCCAAGCTGTAGCGCTAGGTTAGGTACGGACTGGGCAATATCTCGGCCCGCTAAGATTTTGGTGAAAAAGACGAATCCGCCGATTGCCCCTGACGCGCCGAGAGAAGCATATATGAACTTTCGAAATCCTTTGAAAGGTGCGTTGGCTTCTGCGACGAGCTTTTCGTAGCGCGCCTGACTCATGCCCTGAGGTCTTGTGCCTTGAGATGGCGTGGCCTTGGCCTGTTTGGCACGCTTCCCCTTCCCGTTTGGCTTTTTTCCCTTCGGCATAGTCGATAACCAACCTGTCTATTTTGCGTTTGCACTAATATGCTCTATTGTGACAGGCGGCGCGACAACTTATGCAGTTTGACTGCTATAATCTTCATTCAGAAATGCCGATGTGGCTCAGGGGTAGAGCAACTCATTCGTAATGAGTAGGTCGTGAGTTCGAATCTCACCATCGGCTTTAAAAGCGGCTCCAAAAGCGGCTTCAAACTATCACTTCAGAGCCGTTCCTGCTGCTGGTTTTGAGTCTGCTATTTTGGGTAGACAGACTGTTTGGCGGCTGACTAGCTGGCGTGTGACTAATTGATGCCTGGCTCAGCCTTGCCTGAGCAGTCGGCGTGGCTAGGTCGGCGCGGCCAATACGAATAAGGGCGGCATCTCGAATGCGACAGGCGTCGCATCGGCCGCAGGGAATCTCGCTTCCGCTGTAGCAAGACCAGGTTTTTTCGATAGGAACACCTAGTTTGATCGCCCGGCGGGCAATGTCGGCTTTAGAGTCTAAGACAAGCGGCGCAACTAGTTCGGGGGCCCGGCCTTCTAACCCGGCCTTAGAAGAAAGGGTAGATAGGTTTTGAAAGGCGCTAAGGTACTCGGGCCGACAGTCTGGGTAGCCAGAGTAATCGACAGCGTTGATTCCTAGGTAGATGGCGCTGGCGTTTTGCGCTTCTGCCAGTGAGAGGGCGATCGCAATAAAGACTGTGTTCCGCCCCGGGACATAGGTAGAAGGAATGCCGCTACCTTCTAGCTCTGCACCGTCTGTTGGAATGCTCATGGTCGCGTCAGTTAACGATGAGCCGCCCCACTGAGCAAGGTTGATTTTGATGACTCGATGGTCTGAGATCTGTAGCGCTTTGACAATGTCTTGAGCTGCCATTAGCTCACGATCATGTCGCTGGCCGTAGTTAAAAGATAGCGCTGTGACTTCGTAGCCATCTTTTATCGCTTGTGCTGCGCAGGTTGCCGAATCTAGCCCACCTGACAGCAGGACAATGGCTCTTTTGCTTGTAGATTTGCTGGCAGATTTGCCGGTAGGCGTTGTCTTGTTGGTCATCTTACCCTGAGATATTTGTGAGTTTGTAAGCCGACGCGCCATTCAGGATGAGCGAGCACATGTTTACAGACAAGCTGTTGTCCCAGTTTACTAGTCCATTGTGGCTGCAACAGTCTAACTGTTTGCGCGGAAACTTTCTGCGACTGATTTTCTGCCCAGACTAAGTCTCTCGGCTCACTGATAACAACTTTAAGCTCGTCGGCTTGGCGATATATGTTGTTTTTGGGAGTATCTAAAGGCGGTTTAAATATTTTAGGAGATAGCGAAATCCAGTCGAACTCTCCGCTGAGCGGGTGTGAGCCAGAAGTTTCTAGATGAATTCTAAGATTCGCTTTACGAAGTTCGCTCGTTAGGGTGGTGAGGTTGTGTATAAGGGGTTCACCCCCTGTAATGACTACCATAAAGGGGCGTTTAGCTGCGGCTTCAAAGACGAGCTCGCTAATCTCCCTTTTGGGATGGTGCGCCATTGGCCAAGAATGCTTTGTATCACACCAGGGGCAGCCTACATCGCAGCCTGCTAAGCGAATGAAGAAGGCATTTGTCCCACTCCAGAAGCCTTCTCCTTGAACGGAGTGAAAGGTTTCTACGACTGGGAGTGTGGCCACACGGGGTTTTACCAGCAACTGGGATGCCTCACAAAGGATGATTCCTTCATCCTAAAAGTGAACCTGTTGGATGACAACTGGCTCTAGCCCCGCAGACGGCTCCGAATTCCATAAAGATTTAGTTACTAAAAACGCCTGAGTCTAGAGGCTTCTGCGTGGTTCTGAGACCAGATTTCTAAGATTAAGCTTAGTCGTCGGCCTCGTATTCTGCCCAGGAGTTGGGCGTTTCGGAGACAGCGATTTTGAGTTTTACTTCTTTGGGCAGCCGCTCGGCTGTTTTTTCGTAAATGTATTGAGCGATCATTTCGGCGGTTGTCTCATAGCCTTCAGGCATGACGTCGTTCAATACGCAGTGGTCGAGGCCGCCTTGTAGAACGTCTTTTTTTGCCCAGCGTAGCGTTCTGTAGTCTGCAACCATCGCGGGATGAGGACAGTATTCTGTTGGCAGCAGTTTAGTGGCTGAGGCTTCTACCCGTACGCGATAGGTGTGGCCATGCATACGTCCGCAGGGGCCATCATAGTCTCGAATAAAGTGCGCGGCATCGAAGGAGAACTCTGTTGACAATTTCCACTTGGGCATTTTTTTAAGAAGCCAGAAAGATTTGGAGGAACCCAGCAAGATTGTAAGCCCTCAGCTGTAAATTGACAGTTGAGACTGGCTTTGGCTGCGATCGCACACACGTTTGTGATCATTATTAACCTTCTTAACTGAATTTGAAGAGATAAGTCGAGCTGTTTACCTTTTTTGTTTAAGCTTTTGTTTCATTTGCGAACGCATCTCTCGTTGCGCCATAAGTTAAAGGCTGGATATGCTCATTCGAGGAAGCAATTTTCATGGATTTAGGGTTAGAAGGTAAGGTTGCGGTGGTCACTGGAGGTGACTCTGGAATTGGTAAAGCCACTGCTGAAATCTTGCTGAAAGAAGGAGCGAAGGTCGCGATCCTCAATCGCTCTTTTGATGAGATTGAGGACTTGAAGGCATTTGGCGATCCGTTTCCGGTAAAAGCGGATATCACCAGCTTGGAACAGGTAGAAGCCGCCCGCGACAAAATTACCGAACACTTTGGCCCGCCAGAAATCGTAGTGCACTCAGCAGGCATTACTGGCGCAGTGGGTGACTTTTTAGATGATATTGACGATGAAGGTTGGCTGCATACAATCAATGTCAATTTGATGGGAACGGTGCGGATTTGCCGCACGTTTATTCCGGCAATGCGCAAAGCAGGCTGGGGCCGAGTTGTGTTGTTAGGTTCTGAAGATGCGGTGCAGCCCTATATAGAAGATATGCCCTACTGTGCTTGCAAAGCTGGGACGTTGAATTTGACGAAGAATTTGTCTAAGGCCTATGCCAAAGATGGGGTGCTGACAAATATGGTGTCGCCTGCGTTTGTGGAGACGGCGATGACCAACGCAATGATGCGATCGCGCGCGGAAGAAAGAGATATCAGCATGGATGAGGCGGTAAAAAGCTTTCTGGCTGAAAACCGTCCTGGCATTGAGGTCGGTCGCAGAGGTCGCGTAGAAGAGGTGGCCGCTGTTATCGCATTTTTGTGTTCTACCCATGCGAGCTATGTTGTGGGCTCGAACTGGCGGGTAGACGGTGGGTCTGTATCAACAATCTCGACATAAAAATGTCCGGCGCTGTTTTTCTCGTCACACTGAACAGCGCCTTGCTTTCAAGGAGACTATTCATCTTCGGAAGAGTCCTCTGGCTGTTCGCTGCCGGGATCTTCCTCTGTTTTCGTCTCTACTGGGTCTGAGTCTTCTGAGTCTGAGTCTTCTGGTTCGTTAGACGATGTGATAGCCACAAGCTCTAGTTGAACGGGTAGCATACCACTGTTGAGCTGGCGCTCTAGGGTTCTGGCTGCTTCGGCGGTAAAGTCACCTGAGATAGAGGCTTCTCCACCCAAAATGCCGGATTCGGCATAGTCAACACCGATCACTGGAGAGCTGAGCAGTACGTCGTCTAAAAATATGCCAAGCGATCGCCCGGTTCCTGCGAGGACTTTGGTCTGCTCTGCGAATTTGTTGCTGCCCTCGCTATCAAACCAGACATGAACTTCCCAGATATTAAACCCGCTTAGCTGGATAGCTTGTGCTTTTATCAGCTGGTCTCCTGTAACGCTGGCCGGTTCGAAGAGAGCTAGAATGGCGGCCCGGGTTTCGTCGATTTCGGGCTGTAGAGCATTGGCTTCTGCCTGCTGATCTACCAGTAAGAAGTTGTTTTGCTCTATGAGTAGTCTCTGTAGTGTTGCGATATTTTCTGAGAGATCTTCGTCTGTTTCCGGCTTTTGGCTGCGCAGCGTGAGCTGGTTGGGACTAATGAGCTGTGTGGTAATAGCGTCTGCTTCAACTTCTTGAGGTAGACGAACGATAATCTGATCAGGCGCTTGCGTAGCGACTTCTGCGGTGTCAATACTTAGACTGGTCAAGCGCTTTTCAAGTGCTGTTTTAGTCTGTGAGAGTAGGTCTTCGTTAGCTGCTTCACTGTCTTCGTTAGCTGCTGTTTCGCCGCTGTCAGCTGCATCGCCTGTAGTGTTGTCATCGGTGGTGCTTTCTGAAGAAGTTTCGGCTTCTGTTTCTGGATTGGTTTCTTCTGGACTAGTTTCTTCTGGACTAGTTTCTTCTGGACTGGCTGTTTCTGCTGAGCTATCTTCTTCGGCTACTTCTTTCTCTGTTGCTACGCTTTCGGGCTCTACGACCTTGAGCTCTAGCTGAGTGTAGTCTCTGAGTTCGTTAGAGCAGGCAACGCTGATCAGGGAGACGAC
Source organism: uncultured Synechococcus sp. (assembly GCA_937911865.1). GTDB lineage: Bacteria > Cyanobacteriota > Cyanobacteriia > Phormidesmidales > Phormidesmidaceae > Phormidesmis. Next base: position 2,604 of record CALDSK010000078.1, on the reverse strand, counting down.
CGCAGTGGTGAATAGATATCGTCCTAATTTTGGGGGGAGGATCATATAGTCGGTTGCCTTGTACGCATTCAGGAACGGCCTACGTTTCAGGTAGGTCTATTCACTATTATTTCACCAAATTCCGCGCCATAAAGTCTATGTTCTTACTTCTGTGTGCTCACGGCTTAATCCGAAGGGCTGCTGTGTTTGGGTAACGAAGGGCTACTGTGCTTGGGTAAAAGGGGGGCTGCCATATCAACAGCAGTCGTGTAGAAGCGATGGGTTGGATAGGCCAGAGAGATTTCGTCATTTTTAGAAAATTCTCTGAGGATGTTCTCCCAGAGAACTTGCTCTGAGCCTCTGCGTCTGCGAGGTTCGCACAGGTAGCGCATAGTGAGCAAAATGCCACTGTCTCGTACGTTTGTGTATACCGTGGGCGTGAGTTTGGAATAGGAGATCATGTACTTTTGTCCGGCCTTGCGCAGATGTTCTTCCGCTGAGCCGCTGAGGTGTTCGGCATGGTTGTTGACCTGGGTAAATAGAATGGCTTTGGCGGCCTCCCAGTTACTTTCGAAGGTAATGAGAACAGGAATTTCGTGCCAGATGTACTTGAAGCCCTGGGAGTAATTTGCGATGGTCTCTTGGAAGACTCTGCCGTTGGGGATGTGGATGATGCGCCCGGTGCTTTGATCGCTTTCTACCCATTCACCGATTTCCATGAGGGTAAATTTGAAGACAGCGATGTCGATAACGTCGCCTGAATGGGCTCCGATTTGAATGCGCTCGCCCATCCGAAAAGGCTGACGCCATAAGATATACAGCCAGCTCACGACATTGATTAAAGGATCGCGTAAGACGACGGCAACACCGGCTGCAAACAGACCTAAAAAGGTAGAGAATCCCTGCATGTCTGGTAGCCATAAGACTACCAGCGTGATGCCATATAAGGCGAAAGAAACGTAGCCAAGCCACTTTCTCCAGGTATAGCGGTGCCCTAAATCTTTGACCTGCTGGTTAACGATTCGAGTGGCACCGATTCGCAGCGCGCTAATCGCAAAGATCATCACCGCTGATGCGATTAGTCTATTGCGTAGGACGGTGTCAGCCAGTGGATTAACCGGATTAACGCCCTCGATGAGTAGGAACATGAAAACAGTTCTAAATTATGTGTGTGTATAGCAAACCAGCGCACGATATTTTACGTATGTATGAAGCCTTTTACTTAGAAAGTGTGAATTTTGTGTAGCCAGTTTAAGCGCATTTACGCAGGTACGCTGTACAAAGCAGAATAACGTATGAAAAACATCACTAGAACAGCGGCCCTAGAAAGACGCTTTCCTCACCTCTCTAAGGTTCTCTACTTTCCGGGCAATAATCCTGATAAATCTCCTCACGCTCCTACTGGCCAGCTAAACTGGTTTATGCGCTCGGCTGTATTGCCAAGGTTGGGGGACGTTATTCCCCACGGTCAGTATTTGTTCGTTGTGACAACGATTATTTTAGAAGACTGCTGTAGCGCTGATACGACTTTCAAGGTCGATAAAATGGCAGGGCGTTTAGCTGAAAAGGACGAGTCTACTAAGTATCAGGCCGTAATTTGGGTAGAGTTCTGGGGCGTCAGGTCAACGTAGCCGAACTTAGCAGTGGCAGTTTCCTTCGGTGTAGATGTTGCGATACAGACGCTGTGGTGCAGATAATGCAGAAGTCGTTACAGCAATGGTTTGGCTACGTTTTTTTGCCAGAGCCAGATGCCGCCTGCGCAGATCGCGCTGGTCCACCAGAGGGCCGCAGTTTCGGATTTACCTGCGAGTAGGTAGCTAGTGCCAAGCAGGAGAAGTGCGATCGCCCCACCGCCCTACTCAACGTTCATCAGCTTGACGGTACGTGTCGCGATCAGCAGCTTTTGGGCCATATCATCGCCCGCCGAGAGGATGACTGAGTTTTGAATCGTAGTTTGAAAAGAGGCGACTTTGTCTATGTCGGCCTGGTAGTAGGTGCCTAGTTCTGTGTCGCGTAGGGCAGGGTCGGTATGAAGGCCGAATTGTTTGGCAAGTGCGATCGCTTCTTTAATTTGCTTTTTAGTCGCAACGGGCTTGAAGGCCTCAAACAATGACTCGCGGTACACACCCGTTTGTGCCATGTCCAAAATGCGCCCGGTCAGCTCATTCATGGAGAGTGTAGCGACTATTGCTTTGGTCATTTCCTCACCCGTTGTCTGAATTTAATAGTACGCAAGAACTATATCTTTGTCGAGCGTGCATAGTAAGAACAGCGTTCTAATTCAAATCGGTTACTATCTTTTCGGTTACTATCCTTTCGAGCTGGGGTTTTAATTGCGGTATGTCATTGGACATAACATCCCAAACCATATCCATATCTACTCGAAAATATTCATGTATGACGAGATCACGAAATCCAGCGATTGCTATATATCGTCTCTAGTCATGGATTTGTTGAGTTGATTTGACTTTAACAAAAAGGGACGCAGCCCTATGAGAGCTGTGCCCCTTTTGAGACTATTCAGTTAGCTAAGCTCAGTCAGCTAAGCCGCTATTGAATGAGCAGCAGCTTATAGAGCAGCGCCTAAGCGGTGGACTACATCATGCCCATGCCACCCATGCCACC
>CALDSK010000077.1 GCA_937911865.1 uncultured Synechococcus sp. | reverse complement strand
GAACTATGTCTTTTGAATCTCTCGGTCTGCGGGCCGATATTTTGCGAGCGATCGCCGCCCAGGGTTACGCCGCGCCTACACCCATTCAGCAGCAGTCTATTCCGATAGTCATCAAAGGCCACGATGTGATGGCGAGTGCTCAAACCGGCACCGGTAAAACGGCCAGCTTTACCCTGCCGCTGCTACAAAGACTGTGCGAAGATTTACCACCGCAGGACATTGTTGAAAGCCAGCCTGCAGAACCAAAAGCAAAAGGCCGCAGCAAGCCTATCTTACGAAAGCATCGAGGTGCTAACGGTAAGCCTTCAAGCGGCAGAAGAGCCATTCGCGCCTTGATCGTGACGCCGACCAGGGAATTGGCTGCCCAAGTCGGAGAAAGCGTCAATACTTACAGCAAGTACCTGCCTATTCGCTCCACGGTGATTTTTGGTGGCGTTAAGATTAACCCTCAAATCTCCAAGCTGCGACAGGGTGTTGATATTTTAGTCGCTACGCCTGGGCGCCTGCTGGACCATGTCAATCAGCAAACGGTTGACCTATCGCAGGTAGACGTGCTGATTTTGGATGAAGCCGACCGCATGTTGGATATGGGCTTTATCCACGATATTCGTAAGATTTTGACGTTGGTTGCTGAAGACCGACAGACGCTGCTGTTTTCGGCGACGTTTTCTCGCGAGATTAAGAAGCTAGCAGATAGTTTTTTGCGATCGCCCGAACTCATCGAAGTTGCCCGCAGTAACTCCGCCGCTGAAACGGTCGATCAGGTTGTCTACCCGGTAGACCGCGTTCGCAAAAGCGAGCTGCTCTCCTTTATTATTGGCTCGCGTAACTGGCGGCAGGTACTCGTATTTACCCGTACCAAGCACGGTGCTAACCGCCTCACCAAGCACCTACAAAAAGACGGCCTCACCGCCGCTGCCATTCATGGCAACAAAAGCCAGGGGGCACGGACCCGTGCCCTAGCAGCCTTTAAATCTGGCGATGTACGCATACTGGTAGCCACTGACATTGCCGCGCGTGGGCTAGATATTGATCTGCTGCCCCACGTTGTGAATTTTGAGCTGCCGAACGTTGCAGAAGACTATGTACACCGCATTGGCCGTACGGGTAGAGCCGGGAATGAAGGGCAGGCCGTTTCTCTTGTCTGTGTCGATGAAAAGTTCTTGCTCAAAGGGATCGAAAGGCTGTTGAAGCGAGAGATTCCCAAAGAGATTATTCCAGGCTACGAGCCAGATCCTTCGATCCCGCCCGAGCCGATTCCCAACGGACGCAACAATTCTCGTGGTGGTGGCCGGGGCGGTCGCCGAGGAAGAAGTGGGAACGATCGCCATCCGCGCTCATCGCGCTCTAGTGCAAAGCCTTCTAAGCCTTCCAAACCTTCTAAACCGAAGCTCAAAAGTCGACGCTCGTCCGGTTAAGCTGAGCGTTTTATGTTCACCTAGTCGATGTGAGCTGAACAATTGTCAAAACTAGGGTGGGTACTATACGTAATAGCAACAGTTATGGTCATGCTCAAGGCGAGCGGACTATGACTGTACTGGCTGTGAGTTGACTAAAGCAGGTATTCTAAGAATCTTCTGCACGAACACAGTGCCCCTGCACGATAAGAGAGGTAGCCTCTAATGAGTTTGGATTGGTTGAGACCCGCTGACCGGTTAGGTTCGCTCCCTCCCTATGTGTTTGCTAGGCTAGATGAGCTAAAGGCTGGGGCGAGAGCAAAAGGGGTAGACCTGATTGATTTAGGCATGGGAAATCCGGGTGGGCCAACGCCCGCGCCGGTTGTAGAAGCTGCGATCGCTGCTATCAAAGATAAAAACAATCACGGCTACCCGCCGTTTGAAGGCACCGCAGGCTTTCGCAGCACCATCACAGACTGGTACTATCGCCGCTATGGCGTCACCCTTGATCCTGACGGCGAAGCGCTGCCGCTTATGGGGTCTAAAGAAGGCTTGGGCCATTTGGCGATGGCCTACATCAACCCAGGCGATGTTGTGCTAGTGCCTACGCCGTCGTATCCAGCACACTTTAGGGGCCCGGCGATCGCGGGCGCAGACATCCATACTATTCAGCTAAAGGCAGAAAATGACTGGGTTCTAGACTTCAACGACATTCCAGAAGAACTGGCCAAACGCGCTAAGGTTCTTTACTTCAACTATCCCAACAATCCGACAGGCGCAACCGCACCAAGGTCCTTTTTTGAGGAAGTTGTTGCCTTTGGCCGAAAGCATCAGATTCTGCTGATTCATGACCTTTGCTATGCAGAGCTAGCGTTTGAGGGCTATCAGCCCACTAGCTTACTAGAAATACCCGGCGCAAAAGACATTAGCGTTGAGTTCCACACCCTCTCCAAAACCTATAACATGGCGGGCTGGCGCGTGGGTTTCGTCGTCGGCAACCGTCACGTTATTCAAGGGCTGCGCACGCTAAAAACTAATCTAGACTACGGCATTTTCTCGGCGCTTCAAACGGCAGCGGAAACAGCTCTAAACCTGCCCGATCAGTACCTAGAAGAGGTTCAGCAGCGCTACCTAACGCGCCGAGACTTTTTGGTAAAGGCGCTGGCAACGTTAGGTTGGGAGGTGACCAAGCCAGAGGCAACAATGTACCTATGGGTACCCTGTCCATCAGAAATTAGCGCAGCGGACTTTGCCTTCTTATTGCTGCAAAAAACAGGCGTGGTTGTCACCCCCGGAACCGCCTTTGGAGAAGGCGGAGAAGGCTACGTCAGAATCAGTCTGATTGCTGAGTGCGATCGCCTGGGCGAGGCCGTTGAACGCTTCAAGCAGGCGGGCATTCGGTACAGCAGCGTGCCTGCCAGTGTTTGAGTAGAGCGCTTTTAACTAAAACGCTCTAGACGGCCAACCTGGGTTGACAGCTAATTTCTACAGAAGGAACGACTTCAGAGGCTACCGTGGCCGCGATCGCAGCGGCTTTCCTCGGCAGAACGACCGTTTGCTCTTCTCGCAAGGCTTTACGGGTTGGTGGCGGCAAAAATGGCTGGCTCGTATCGGCATTGAAGGCAGCTTGCACGGCCTCAGGCACAAACGCTAGCCGCGCATCCTTAGCTGTTTTTAGTTGATGAGCCGTCAACTCGTAGGCTTCAGCCATTTCTGCGGCGGCCAGCCTGGCATTTACAAAAATAGCCTCAGTAAGCAGGGCAAACCTTAGGTCCGCTGCGTAGAAGCAGGCGCCTGTTAGGTTAGCGTTACTAAAATCGCAGTGAGTTAGATAAGCACTCTCTAGTACGGCTTCAGACAAATTCGCTTTGTAAAGACTAGCCCCGATCATTGTTGCGCGTACTAAGCTAGCGCCGCAGAGATTTGCTCTTTGAAAATCAGCATCAAATAGATAAGCACCGTCAAGCTTGGCACCGCGCAAGTTAGTACCACAGAAATTGATATTCTCCAGCTTCATACCGCTGAGATCTACGTTTTGCAAGTTTGGAACAACCTGCGGTTCTTCCGAGCGCCATCGATTCCAAATAGAAACGCCCATTTGCAGAATAGCGAAATGGGCTTTCGTCGTTTCAGACACTGTCGTTTCAGACGCTGTCGGCTGCGTGGATGACTGAGTAGAGCGCGGCAGCTTGTTCTTTAAACGCTGAATAGAATGCTGCACAGGGACTGTTGAGTCCGATCGTGATGATGCCTGTGAAGAGACTGGCGTAGAAACGGGCGATTTAGAAACGGGCGATTTAGAAACGAGCGGTGTAGAGACAGCTGATTTAGAAACGGGGTTAGATAGCTGGGTAGACTGCCGGGTTGCTTGTCGAAGGGATTTGGAGGCGAGTAGTCGAATGTTCATCGTTGCCTGACAGTTAAAAGCACGGGGGCATCCGTAAAATTACGCAGCTTACCTATTAACTTAAGTCGCTATCTAACCTCAGTATGTTTCCATATGAACCAATTTCATCAAAGATTCAATGAAGCTAAGGCCGTCATTTTATGCAAACGCCATACACTGTCATCGTTTCATGCTGATCCGGAATTATGTGATGAAAAATTAGAAGATATGTCGTTGCATCAGTAATCCCACTGAAATTCTTGCTGAGCTATAAGCACCTGCTCTCATGTCACAGTTCGGCGATTAATTTGGCGATTAATTTGGCGATTAATTTGGCGATCTAGTTCAGTCG
>CALDSK010000076.1 GCA_937911865.1 uncultured Synechococcus sp. | reverse complement strand
GCTGCCAGCCCTCGGGCCTATTGGCAACCAGCAACGCTCTAGTCACATGGCGTCCCATACTGCCAATATCGTGCTCACCCCTAGCCGAATCACAAATAATCTCAAAAACTTGATCGCCTACTTTTCCGCCTTCATTGATAGCCGCGGCAAACATTAGCCCCAGAGCATCCGCCCGATATCCCAGAAAAGGTGCCCAAGCGGCGTACCATTCCACGGGCTGTTCATATCCTCGCGTTATGGTCAGCATTGACATTAGCCAGCTATGTCGACGAGCTGCATAATGACGACTGTTAGAAGAGCGAAAAGAGCGTCGGGCACAGCCCTGCTGATAGGGGAGCTCTAGCAAGAGATCGTAAGTTTTGGCGACCCAGCTACTGATGGGGCCAAAGGCGACGTCTAGAAGCTGCGATCGCACCTCCACAGCCCAGCTATCCATCGCTCGAACCGCTTTGCCTACATCTTCGTATCGACTGCCTTCTAGCTGAAGCAGCGCTTTACCCCACGCGCCCAACAGCGGTGGCAGCTGTTCTAGTTCCGACAATCGCCGTGCTTCCCAGTCAGCCACCTGAAACGCTTTAAGGGCAGCTTGCGCCTCCTCTCTTTTCAGCACGCGAGTATTCTCCGTTTACTTGCAACTATCCACCAGCCAAAGCCACCAACCGCAAAAAGGTCAGCCGACTATTCGGTTTTAGATACACCCGCTCATCCAGATTTTCCTGCTGTACATCGTCTAAAAAAACGTAGTAGAGCCCGTCGATGAACCCCATCAGGGCAATCTCAACGGCAGCCTCAATATCTATCGGCTGATCGAGGGCCGAATCGCTCATGGTTACTTTTCCCTGATCCAAGCCCTGACGAATGTCAGCAGGGCTTAATATTTTCTGCAAGCGCCGCGTCTCCTGACGGTCTTTAAAAGCACCTGCTTCGTGACGCACTACGCAAATGATCAAATCGCGCAGCGTCAATGAACTGCCTTCGCCACCTGTGTTTTTCGGCAATGGCACGGGCCAATCTGTAAAAACAGGCCGACGCCGACCCAGCACTTTTCCATCTACTTTAATTGCACTTAACATAAGTAATACTACTTAGACATTTCATGAAGTTCCAGATAAAACCTGTAAAATAAGATTGCCTAGCCCCAAAAGTTCTGATAGCCAACCGTCTACCGATGTCTTCATCCTTAAAATCGTTTCTACCTATCGTACTTGCCACTTCGCCACTGCTCATTAGTGCGGCGGAGCCGACCGATCCTAATACTGCGCAGATATCTTGCAAGCTTGGCATTAGTGATACTGTTCCAATAGATACAACCGTTGAACAACAGGGGTACATTGTTCAACCTGTTTCCAGTGCCCTGCAAGCGCTCGTCACCTCAGCGCAAGAGTTTCAAACCTTCGATCAAGAGTACCAAGCCTTTAATACTACTGCTGAAACGCCCGCTCAAAATCACTGCAACTACAAAGAAGAGCCCGCAGCAGATTCAGTGGAGGAAGAAGGAGAAACAGCAACAGAAGAATTTCCAACAGAAATTCCAAATTTAGATCCTTCCGTACTCTCTGATCCGCCGTCCGAGACACCATCAGCTTTACCATCAGACAGCTCAGACAGCCCAACTGATAGCACCGCCGACACAGCTGACACCGTTGATACAGCCGCCCCCTCCGAAGAGACGTCTGCTGACCCTTCACCCGCCACAACGACCACACAAGATCCGCCAGCAGCGATTCCAGCTCGGCCTACGGCAACGCCGCCTAGCGACCCAAGCGTAGATCCACGCAACTTCACGCCTACAACAGACGCCCCTGCCCCTTTCGATGGCATTGTCATTCCGACTCTATCAGCACTGCCCGATGGCAGCTACCGCTATCTGTCTGGCAACTACGAATACGGCGTTTACACAGACGAACAGCTCATCGCTAACGGCGGCTCTATTTTCCTACTCACTAAAGTTGGGAATCAGGTGACAGGGCATTTGCTGCCTCGGGTAGATCAGCCAGGCATTTGCGTGACAGGCACTGTAACAGACAACACCATAGAAGGTGCAGCCTACGCTATGGTGTCACAGACAACAGAATCGCCTGATGCAGCCGCAGAAGCTGGCTCTGAAGAGCCAGAAGTAGAAATAGAGGCAGTGCCAGAAGCGGAGGCAGAAGAGCGTAAGTTTCCCGATGCGTCGGAGGCCTATGAGCCTTACAGCATTAGCGCATTGCAGGTTCGCAAAGGCCGGACTGTAGCAGATCGCATGGTCTATGACGACGTGGTGCTTGATTTGAGCGAATACTCTCGGATTAATGCGGGAAGTGCGATCGCGCCAACAGAATGCAACATCCCGGCAACAGACACTGAAACGACAGAAGTCGAAGCGGAGGTGGAGGCTGAATAGCCATCACAAACCTGTCCTAACAGGCCTGTCTTATTCAGCCACCGTGTTAAAACTGGCTAAAACTGTGGAAGAAAGGATTATAGAAGCTGACAAGTGCGCTGTTCGGCTTCAGTATTATTTGGGGGTGTATGCATCGATACATCTCCAGATAAAGCTCCTTATCTGTTAGGCATCCTACATGATAAAAACCATTAAAACATCTGTTCTGACAACAGCTGCTGCCCTGCTCCCTTTCACAGCAGTGCTGAGTAGCACATCCGCCACCGCACAACCCGATGCTTCGGCACCAGAAGCACAGCAGCAAACGATCTGTCGCTATGACCCAGAAAGTGGCTTCGATAATGTGTTAGGAATGCGGACCTATATTACGCTGACTGAAGCAGAAGGCAATACAACAGTCACCTTAGAGCGGTTTCCATCTTTCGTTTTTAATCCTGAGAACGTCGCACAAAGAGCAGATGTATCAGACACGCGATCGCTCACCCTTTACAACCTACCCATCGACGCAGCCCGCCAGCTGATGATCGACCAGCCGTTTTACTACGCCCACCTGTTAGAAACAGACGTTGATGACATAGGTGAAGGCTTTGCAGCCATCGACCAAACGCTCGGCTGCGGACAGGTCGCGGCGGAGCCGGAAGCAACAGAATCTGAGACTGACCCTGGGGCCGAACCTGGAATCGAATCTGAAACAACAGAACCCGAAGCAACAGAACCTGAAACAACGGAAACGGAACCTGAAACAACAGAGCCCACACCTGAAGAACCTGAACCGACGGCAGCCGACTTACCCAATGGCAACTATCGATTTGTCTCTGCTGATTTTGAGACTCAGGTAGTGACGGATGAAGAGCTAGCAGAAGCCGAAGGAAATATCTTTCTCTTTCGAAAGTTTGGCGACCGGGTAACGGGCGTAATTAGCGCTATTGGTAGTGAAAGCGAGGGCTTTTGTGTCACTGGAACCGTAGAAGGCGACACTGTAACCGGAAGCATTTCAGGTGAGGGAGCCGGAGACTTTCCAGAGACCACGGTGCAAGAAGACGGGACCGTTCAGATTGTCTTTAGCCTAGCAGAGTTCTCTCGCATTAACGCTGGCACTGTACTGCCTGTAGAAACCTGCCTGTAGAAATTTGCCTGTAGAAATTTGTCGGTAACCAGCGCAGCAAACCTACAGAAAAAACACATATAGCGCGATCAGCTCTCAGTATAATCAAGGATAGAGAGTAGCTAAATATACGTAGCTGCTCTCTATCAAATAGTTTTGTTCTTTCAGGGTCTTCCAGGGTCTTCAAGCAAGATCTTCAAGCAAGATCTTCAAGACTCCAAGCGCGGCGAAAGCCCTGTAGTAGAAGTCGTAGAACAGCTATAGAACGGGGTGTTATTCAATACACACAATCTACTCACGTCGAAGCCTGTGCTCGCCACCATGAAAAATATGCCCCTGCCACATGTCTTTTCTGCGGTAGCCGTTTCAGCTGCCTTTGCACTCACTACATCATCGGCTCTAGCCGGAACAGTCTTGATTGAACCGGTTAATCACTCATCGCAGCCGTTTCAGCTACCGACAGCTCGCCGCTTTCCATCGCCCAACTCAGACATTTTCTGTAGCTATTCACCTGACGATGTCACCGCAGATAGCCTGGGCGATCGCGCCTTAATCACACTGGTAGAACTACAGGGCAACAGCACCTTTCGCTACGAACGGTTACTGCCCACCACCACGCCGCTTAGAGTTTCAGTCAACGACACGGTCAGTCGTACGCTCACCTTTACCAATACCTCTGCCAATCAGGCCGGACGACGGTTGATCAATCGCCCCGACGAGTACGCCAGTCTTTTAGGGCTATCACCTAGCGATCCGATTGTGAGAGCTGGCTTTAGTGCGATCGCCCCTCAGTTCACCTGCGGCCTCTACAACGAAACCCTCACCGCTGCCGCTCAATTTCCGAATGGACAAACCAGCCGCCAAGAAACACCCATCGCCGCCCTCCCTGACGGCAACTATCGGCTTACCTCCGATCCATACGCCGATAACGACAGCCCAGATACAGCTGTCACACAGTTTCTCTTCCGCAAACTGGGCGATACGATCACAGGCAATCTGGAATATTTAGGCAACGACGGCCCTAAAGCCTGCATTAGCGGCACTCTAGAGGGCAACACCGTAGTGGGTGAAGCGAGCACTAATAGCACCACTAACCGCGTCTTGGGTCGCAATTATTTGGGCGATCGCCTGGACCTACAGCTTGGAGACACCGCCAATCTCAATCGCTACAGCGACGCGACGCTAGACCTCAGTGGCTTTACGCGCATCAACGCAGGCACGGTTGCGCCACCAGCTGTGTGCGGCTAATAGCTAGTCTGTTCCACCGGTTTCTTCCACTGGCTTCTTCCACACTGGGTTTTCCTCAACCTATTGCTGCCTGCAACCTGGCATACTGCTGACAAAATCCAATCAGCAGTTCCGAGTAAATCGGTAAAATCTGCCGATAGCGTTTTACATTCTCAGCAATAGGCTGACGGGAGTGCGCAATTTCAACGCAAGATTGCACCTGCTCTAGCTCAGACCATTCGCCGACTGAGACCAGCGCCAGCACTGCCGCACCCAGCGCAGAACTTTCAATTACGGTGGGAATTACCACCTCGCGCTCCACAATGTCAGCCAGCATTTGCTGCCACAGCGTAGAGTGCGCAAATCCACCCGAAGCCCTTAGCGTCTTGACCTGACCGCCCGCAGCCTCCAAGGAATCAAACACAGTGGCCATGTTGTACAGCACGCCTTCCATCACGGCGCGCACCAGATGGCCCTGCGTATGGTGACGCCCTAAGCCAAAGAAATTTCCCCGAGCCTGAGCATTCCACAGGGGCGCTCGCTCGCCCAAAATGTGCGGGTGAAAAATCAAACCGTCTGAGCCAGGAGAGATTTTTTGGGCCATTTTGGTCAATCGCTCGTAGGTTGAGCGACTAGGTTCAGAGGTCGATGGGGTCTGTTCATCGGGGGGCACAGAGTAAGGCACCAGGCTATCGCGGGTCCATTGCAAGGCAATGCCACCGTTGTTGACCGCGCCACCCATGACCCAGCGCGATTCGTCGAGCGCGTAGCAAAATAGCTGGGCGGCTTCCGCTGTCTTAGGCCGATCAATCACCTGCCGGATGGCACCACTAGTGCCCAGGGTAATCGCCGCTTCTCCCGCCGTAATCGCCCCAACGCCCAGATTAGAAAGGACACCATCGCTCGCACCTACAATCACAGGGGTTGAGGAGGCAATCTTCATGCTGTCTGCAACGCGCGCTTTAAGTTCTAGCTGATGCATCGTTGGGACTATCTTGGAAAGCTGCTTCGATGAAATTCCGGCAATTCTTAACGCTTCTGTGTCCCAATCTCGCGATTCTAGATTGAACAATCCTGTTGTAGAGGCAATAGATTCATCAATCACCCACTCACCGCACCAGTGGTACAGCACGTATTCTTTAATTGAAACAATGCGCGCGGCCCGGTGAAAGATCTCGGGCTGCTGTTGCTTTAGCCATACCAGCTTGACTACGGGCGACATGGGGTGAACAGGCAGGCTGGTTCTCTTGTAAAGCGTCGGGTCAGACTGCGTGTCCTGGGCGGTTACGGTGTCTATGGTGCGATCACTGCGATTATCAGCCCAGGTAAACATCGGCGTAATCGGCTGATTCTCTTGGTCGATCAGCAGCAGCGTATGCATCGCCGCGCTAAAAGAAAGCCCAATCAAATCGCTCGGATCGATGCCGCTGCTTTTAACTACCGCCGCGACCGTTTGAGTGCAGGCGTTCAAAATGTCATCAGGATTTTGTTCTGCCGCGCCGGGTTCAGGCGATCGCAATTCATAGCCCTGCGAACAGCGATCGACCTGTCGCCCGTGCCTATCGAACAAAACGGACTTGGTACTGCTAGTCCCAATGTCTACACCTATGACATAGCGCATAAACGCAACGACGCCTCTAATTCTTATTGCACCTTGTTATTGCACTGACGCTATTGCACTGACGAGCTGGATTAATGCATCGATCTTCTAATGCATCATTACTGCATCAATTGTCTAGCGCGCTAACTGTCTACTGCATCAATTGTCTACTGTGGCGCTTCGATAGGTAAAGCCTCCGCCAGATCAGGCGCTGCCGAATTTGGAGAGATTGCCTGGTCAGGTTCTACACCTTCTAGCACTACCAGCGCTTCTAGCATCTTTTTCACCAGCGGGGCCGCGACCGTTCCCCCATAGGCATTCTCGCCCTGCGGCTCATCGACCACCGCCAAAATCACGTAGCGAGGAGCGCTCACAGGCGCGATACTCACAAAGCTAGTAATTCGCTGATCGCCGTAGGTGCCATACTCCGTCGCCTTCTGCGCGGTCCCTGTCTTACCCGCGATCTGGTATCCGTCTACCTTGGCGGCTGCGCCAGTCCCGTCATCCACCACTTCTTGCATCATGCTCAGCACCTGCTGAGTGGTTTCAGTTGAAAATACGCGCTCCGGTTCTGTCTGTGCGTGAGGCGTCCAAGTCAGCTCGCCCTCGCTATTGACCATGCCACGTACAACGTGAGGGGTAACCAGGTTGCCGCCATTCGCAAGAGCGCCATGTAGCTGCACTAGCTGCAAAGGCGTCAGAGAAAAGCCCTGGCCAAAAGCAGTCGTGGCCGCTTCAACGGCGCTATTGACGAACTGATCTCGATTTTTAATTTGACCGCTGACTTCACCAGGTAGCCCAATGCCGGTCTTGCCGCCTAAGCCCAGCTTTTCTAACCATTCGTAGTATGTAGAGCGCTGTAGGGTATCCATAATGTGCACCATACCTACATTGCTCGAATAGCGCAGAACGTCGGTAATCGAAATAGAACCGCGACCGCCAACGTACTTAAAGTCCACGTTTTGGATAGGCCACTCGCCGACCTGAATTTTGCCTTCGTCATAAATCGTGGCATCAGGGCTAATAGCGCCATTTTCAAGTGCGATCGCTACATTGATCGGCTTAAAGGTCGAACCGGGTTCATATAGATCGCTCACCGCCCAGTTCTTAAAGTATTCAATCTCCGCATCGTAATACTTGTTGGGATCGTAAGTGGGCGCTACGGCCAGGGTTAACAGCTCCCCGGTGCGGCTATCCATCACAATCAACGCGCCACGCTTGGCATTGTATTCAGCCACAGTCGCCGCCAAATTCTCTTGAGCAATTCGCTGCAAACGGCTGTCAATCGTCAGCTGCATTTGCGAATTATCACGGGTCGCCAGCTGTAAAGAAGCCGCCTCAGCCGATGTCAGCTTAGGATACGCCAGCTGCTCTGCCAGACTCAGCTCAATGCCCTCCTTTGGTACGCCTTCCAAATCGGCGTAGCCCGTCACCTGAGAAAACAGCTCACCTTGGGGATACACCCGCTGGGGTGATGGCAGCAGGTCTAAACCATCCAAACCCAAAGCTCGCAGCCGCTTCGCTGTTTCTTCCGTAATTTCTGAAGAGAGCTTGATACCGCTTTCTTGCTCACTAAAGCGTTTTACCAAAGACTGCGGCGTATTCGTCCAGCCTTCCCCTTTCAATACGTTGTCCAAAGAAGCGGCGACGGCTTCCGGCGGACTTTTGAATAGCATCGGATGTACGTACAAGGTGTACAGAACCCGGTCCATCGCCACAACATTGCCCTGACGATCGACCATCTGCCGCCGCGACGCTCTAGGTGTGGTCTGAATCGCCTGTTGCTCTGCGGCCATCGTTTTTAGATCCGAACCGATGACCAGCTGTAGAAACGCCAGGCGAACGGTTAGGCCAAACATGCCGGCAATCAGCACCAGCCAAACGCTGATTAACCTCAGACGAGGAGATTTTCGCCGAAATTCCTGAATCGCTTCGGGCGTAGAGCGGGGAGCTGGAATATTTAGCTTGCGCGACGGTTTACGCCGACGCGGACGAGTAGATGCAGCCATAGCAAGAGAGGAGAAGATGCGGCAAAAACAAGCAGATTGCGACTGCAGTCAGCTTTGAAGTCAGCTTTGGAAAACCGAAGAGAAAAGAGAGAATGACCGCGCCTGTTGTTCTGGCAACTGCTGTTCTGGCAACTGCTGTTCTGGCGGCTCTAATAGCCTAGCGGCTTGAGGCGCTCAGGCGTGGTCTCTTCAACGTCTACTGAGGGTCTTGGGGGCTCTGGCGCAACAAACAAGACATCGTCTGAGTCATAAGGCTCCAAGCCAGAATTCTCTTGAGCGGCTTGTTCAGCCAGGCTTTGCTTAATGGCTTCGTTGGCAGTCGTCAACTGCTGTGACTCATTCTGCAAATGATTGAGCTCGGCCATGGCACGGTTAGCAGACTTATCGACATACACACTCGATCCGTACAGCACCAGTGCGCCAGTAATCAGCATTGTGGTGAGTATGGTTGAGCCATGCTGAACCCGGTTAAGGATACGAAGGCCCAGCGGCAGCGTCGGCTTTACCGGCAGCGAAAGCGGAGCCAATACAGTCGGATCGGACGTGGACTCAGAGAAATCACTGTCGAGATCGCTGGATAACGCATGCAATGCGATCGCAGCACCACCTCTTTGGATGACCGCGATATCATCTCCATCCATTTGCACTTTATTCGCGACAAAGTCTTTAGCGCGTCGCTGCTGGGCCAACTGTTGAGCCGACTGCTGGGCCGATTGGCGCACCGATTGAGGATGACTGGCCTGAGCAATCAAACGATTGGTTTGATGCAGCGGACTAATATCAACAGATCTACTGACCGATCTGTTTGCCAGATTTGCTGAGCTAGCCTCAGAGGGCTTAGAACGGCTTGCAGATGAATCGATAGGATCAAAATCGGTGGCAAAAACCATGCAATTGCAAGAAAGAAGTATCTATTCTATGAAGTTTGTGTGAATTTACTTAGGCGCTACAGGTCTTGTATATAAAGACTTTCAGATAGGAGACTGTGCTGCCTTTATCAAATTAGGCGCATACTACCCCGATGCCGGAAGAAGAACAAGGCCCCTTCCCAACTTTCTTAGATTTTCTTTTGGAACTGCTGCCTTAAGAGCGTCACACTTGTAGCAATCTGCTGTCGACTTTGCCTTCTCGCAGAGTGTGGATTCAGCAGACGGCTATAGCCTATATAAAGGATGGATAAAATACTCCTCTCACAGTCTCAGCATGCCCTTATCGAACCTTTAAAAAAGTACTCGCATGCTCCGAATTCTCTCGGAAGATGCGAGTTACAAACCGTGGTTTTCACGGTAGACATCAATACTTGTTGCTTAGAGAAATACGCTCTAACGCTTTACGGTCTAGGCTTATCAGGTAATCCCACCATGTCTTCGTTGCTAGCGCCAGGTGGAATCATGGGATAGCAGTTTTCATCTCGGCGTACATGCACATCCATCAGTACAGGCCCTTCGTGGGCCAGCATCTGGTCGAGCGCAGCGGAAAGATCTTTCGGATCGCTCACCACCATGCCTTTCACGCCAAAGGCTTGAGCCAGCAGCTCAAAGTTCGGCATGCCGACTGCCATATTAGAAGAAGAATATCGCTCACCAAAGAAGGTTTGCTGCCACTGACGGACCATGCCCTGCCAGCCGTTGTTCAAAATGACGGTTTTTACCGCAATGCCGTACTGCGCCAGGGTAGCCAGCTCTTGCAAACACATTTGAAAGCTAGCGTCGCCGCTAATACACACCACCTGCTGCTCAGGTAGCGCAACCTGTACGCCCATCGCAGCCGGTAGGCCAAAACCCATCGTGCCCAGCCCAGCACTAGAAATCCACTGGCGCGGTCCATTTTTCAAGAACTGCGCGGCCCACATCTGATGCTGACCTACGTCCGTTGTGTAGTAAGCGTCTGGTGCTTTTTCAGTCAGTGCTGCAATCACCGACTGGGGTGAAATGTCTTCGGCATACTGCGGGGCCACAAGCGGAAAGTCTGTTTTCCAATTGTCGATGCGATCGCGCCAGGCTTTGGTCTGATTTTTATCCGGCGCAGCCTGATCGTCCAGCCGAGACAGGATCTCCTTGACCACCGCTTTCACGTCGCCCACCACGGGCACATCAGGCACGCGGTTTTTGCCGACTTCTGCCGGGTCAATATCGATATGAATGACCTGAGCCTTACTGGCAAACCGCTCCAGGTTGCCTGCGACCCGGTCATCAAAACGAGCGCCAATGGCAACCAGTAAGTCACATTCGCTCACCGCAAAGTTGGCGTAAGCTGTGCCATGCATGCCCAACATACCAACCGCTAGCGGGCTGTGCTCATCGACAGCACCTTTACCCATTAGGGTGTTGGTCATTGGGGCCGCAAAGGTTTCAGCCAGGGCGTTGATTTCAGCATGGGCACCAGAAGCGATCGCGCCCCCACCGACATAGAACAAAGGCCGCTCAGAAGCACGTAAAAGTGCGATCGCCTCATCCACTCGCTCAGAACTGATGGGCATCTCTGGGTTATACCCTGGCAGGGTCACATCGCCCGGGTTCACTGGGATGTAATCAATCTCTTCATTACCAACGTCTTTGGGTACGTCAATCAAAACAGGCCCTGGTCTACCAGTTCTAGCAATGTAAAAAGCTTCGGCCACAATCTGCGACATCTGGTTAGGATCACGCACTACATAGGAGTGCTTCACAATCGGTAGGGTAATCCCGTGAATGTCAGTCTCTTGAAACGCGTCGGTTCCAATTGCCGCCCGGGTCACCTGCCCAGTTACCACCACCATCGGGATCGAATCCATGTGCGCAGTCGCAATGCCTGTGACCAGGTTAGTCGCGCCCGGGCCAGAGGTCGCAAAGCAAACGCCGACGTCACCCGTTGCCCGCGCATAGCCGTCTGCCGCATGGGAGGCCGCCTGCTCATGACGGACCAGAACGTGGTGAATTTTACCCTCGGCTTCGGCTTTATACAGCTCGTCGTAAATGGGTAGAACTGCGCCACCCGGATAGCCAAAAATGTGTTTTACACCGTGGCGTACCAAACTATCAATCAGCGCGTAGGCACCACTGACCCGCTGGGTAGCCGTCGAAGATTCCAAAGTGATAGGAGAGGCCATAAAAGAAAATATCCACTGAGAAAGGTGCAACCTCAGATGTCATCTCTAATGCGTCGTTTCAGTACGTCATCACAGATAAATCGATCGCTGAGTAATTTTTGATGAAAATACAGACCTCATCAGTTTAGGTTGTCTCATAGACAACAACAAGATCTGCCTATTTGTAGATTGCAGCCAGACTGCGGCCAAACTGCGGCCAGACTGCGGCCAGACTACAGCCAGACTGAACGTCTGTGAATACGCCGTGTTTCCCTGTGCCGTGTTTACCTGTACGTATTGGCTCGCCAGCTAAAGACCGCATTCCATTCTGCATGCAGAGATCGCCTCAAAAACTCAGCTGCCGTCATTGACACGCCGTGCCCCATCTGCCACCCTTTCACTTCTAGCCCCACAGCAGAGGCAGGCTCACCCCAAAGCTGCAAATGAGGCACAGCTGGATCAGCATAAAAATTCACATCCCCAGCACCTAACGGCAGTGAGCTGGCGTGCGTGAAGCGGTCGTGACTCATGCGAGTAACCGGCAAACCCACAACGGGCACGCCCCAGCCGTCTACCGCAATCAGTCTATTGACGTTTCTGTGCTGCTGATTCCATAGCGTCAGCGCGCCTGACAGACCAACCACGCCTGCACTAAAGCCAATGCCGACGAGCGGGATAGCAGATTTACGAGTTTCTTTTGCGGCATAATCACAGTGCGATCGCAGCCATTCATACACCGCAGGCACGGAAGCCGGGAAGGCATCGCAGAGGATAGGCCGAATAAAGCTAGGGAGTGATCGCACCCATTGGTCTGTTAGCTCAAGCGCATGAAAGCCCGGCACAATCACCACAGGCAGCTGAGCAGAATCGGCAGGATGAGAAGTCATAAGTCGGTCGCACTTATCGTGCTGGAGAGCCCTGTACTGGGAGGTTATTCTTTGATCGTAAGTTTTTATCTCAAAACCGAAGCCTAACGTTCGGTTCTACCCATAGCCAGGATAGAGGGCTTCGCCGTAAGGTTATAGAGAAGGATTTATAACGACACCGCGTCGAAAGCAGCGTTCCAAAACGGCGTCAAAAACGGTTTAGAGAAAATCTTAGCTGGCGCAGATGCCACCGCAAGTTTTATGGGTCAATATCAGGCGAGTGCAAGCACAAGCGAGCAGCTATTACCAACGATTAGCGCACTGGTTGCCCTGGGTGAATTTTCTCAGGATGAGCTAGTTGCTAGCGATCCTCAGATACTTCAGACGGTGAACGACGAACTAACCGCCGAGGCAAAGCAGCAGCGAGCGAAAAGAGAATGGCAAGGTGCGATCGCCGCGCTCAATCAGCTACTCGTTCAGCAGACTAGCCTCCCGCAAAAAAGCAGTAAACCCAAAAGTAACAAAACCAGCGGACGCACGTCCAAAAGAAACCGCCGGAAAGGGCCTCAGGCACTGGTTCTATCGGGACCGGTTCCTATGCTCACCAATATAGAACAGCTACAGCAAAGGGCCTCTAACTGGACGTTTGTACCCAGCTCGTCCGACGCGTTTGCTTCGGCATTTAGTGCGCTCTCTCCTGTTGAGCGAATCATTCAACAGACTCAAAAAGCGTTTGGATACAAGCAGGCTTACGCACCCCGGCTGCTGCCGCTGTTAGAAGATGATCCCCTGTCGCAAGAGCAGTTCGCTCTAGTGCTCACCGCTGATTTTTCCTTGATTTTGGTGCTCGGAGAAGACGCGGATGGCGAGCTGAGCTTTCAGTTTTCGTTTATGCCGCAGGTGGTGAATTCGGTGTGGAGAATGCTGCGATCGCGCATTATGATGATCCGCCCACAGCAGCTCGAATTTGTTGAAACCCTGGTTGAGCAGTTTAAGCCAAAAGATCCGAACTACCGCATTGTTAGTCAGTTCAATCGCTGGATGCTGGCCTGTTTACCGCAGCCTACAACGCAGCCAATGCAAGTGGCATCACAACCACAAGCAGACTCAGATGACGCCACGTCCTCAGACGTTACCGACAGCGATTTTCTCAAGGCAATGGCCCATGAGATTCGCACGCCACTAACGACGATTCGCACCTACACCCGAGGCTTGCTCAAACGAGACGATTTGGATGAACAGCTCATCAAACGGCTCAATAGTATTGACCGGGAGTGCACACAGCAGATCGATCGTTTTAGCCTAATATTTAAAGCGGTGGAACTAGAGGCAGCCAGTCAGTCTTTGCGCTCGCCGTTGAGTGCGATCGCCCTTCACCAGGTCTTTCAGGAAGCGATCCCGCAGTGGCAGCAGGCTGCCCGGCGCAGAAATCTCTCGTTAGAAGTAGGGCTACCGCCAAACTTGCCAATGGTAGCGAGCGATCCCACCATGCTCCAGCACGTTTTGACTGGGCTTGTAGAATTGTTCACCCACAGCGTTTCACCCGGTAGCCACATTCAACTTCATGTACTTCATGCCGGAGAACAGCTAAAGCTACAGTTCCAGTCTCAAGCGGATCCCAATCAACCCAATCCTCAGCCAGACTGTTCACCGCCGCTACAGTCACTCGGTCATCTATTAATGTTTCAGCCAGAAACAGGCGGTCTTAGCCTTAACTTAGAAGCCACCAAAAATCTCTTTCACGCGCTAGGTGCCAAGCTCACCGTGCGGGAAAGGTCTAATCAGGGCACTACATGGACAGTCTTCTTACCGCTAGAAACCAGCGGACTTCAGTCCTATCCAATTGTGTAGATTACTGGGTAGATTTCAGCCATAAAAGAGCGGTCGCTGTATCCATAGTTTTAGATATAGCGACCGCTCTATTTCGACACAGAGACTCTATCCCTTTTGCTCTATCCCTTTTGAAGCCTGGCGCTTGCTGCCGCGACCCCGCTCTCAGGTGCCTTGTGGCCGAGTTCTGAAAGTGTCGCTTCTAGGGCACTCACTGCGCAAAGTACGTCGCGATCGCTCACGAAACCCAAATGTCCCATGCGGAACATCTTGCCTTTCATATGATCCTGACCGCCAGCTAGGGCAATGTCAAAACTGTTCTTCATCACCGAGCGAATCTTCTCCGCGTCAATGCCATCTGGCACAACAGAAGTCACCGCTGGGCTCGCATGAGTATCTGGTGCAAATAAAGGTAGGCCAAGCGCTTTCATCGCTGCGCGGGCCGCTTCCTTATGGCGCGTATGACGCGCAAAAATACTGTCTAGCCCTTCTGCCTTCATCATCTCTAGGGCAACTTTCATGCCAAAGTAGAGCGTTACAGGCGGCGTAAAGGGCGTGCTGTTTTTATCGGCTGATTTGTTGTACTTACCTAGATCTAGGTAAAACTTAGGCAGCGTAGCCGTTTTGTAAGCGTCCCAGGCTTTGTCGCTCGCGGTCACAAAACCTAAGCCTGGCGGCAGCATAAACCCTTTTTGAGAGCCCGAAGCAATCACATCAATTCCCCATTCATCCACAGGAATGTTGTAAGAGCCCAAGCTGGTGACTGCATCGACAATAATCAGCGCTTCACCATGCGCTTTGACCAGCTTATTAATCGCTTCTAGATCATTTAGTACCCCTGTGGAGGTCTCGCTATGGGTGATCATGACCGCTTTAATTTTCTTGTCGCTGTCGGCCTCTAGCTCTTTTGCAAAGTCATCTGGGTTTAGCGGCGTGCCCCATTCAGCCTTGATAACGGTGACATCTAAACCGTAGGCTTTAGCAATTTGGGCCCAGCGATCGCCAAACTTGCCATTGCTACCAACTAGGATGCGATCGCCCGCACTCAAAAAGTTAATAATCGCTGCTTCGACCGTACCGGTGCCACTGGCCGCCAGTGTCATCACATTATTTTTTGTCTGAAACAGCCATTTCAGATGCTCATTAGTTTCCGCGATCAGCTGACTAAATTCACCACTGCGATGCCCTATTGGGTGCTTCGCCATCGCCAGCAGAACTTTTTCAGGAACCGGTGTAGGTCCCGGAATCATCAGCATTAATTTGTCATCCATATGCAATCGCGAGGTTGAGGAGATAGTAAGTAGCCCCATCTGTTCACAGGCTACGTTCCCTAAAATAATACAGGTGACAGCATTTCTGGCGACGCTTGTAAACTTATATAGATATCCGCTTTTTACGCTCTGCCTCTTCGCGTTCTACTCACTCAGACCTTCGACGCTTATGGTTGCTCCTACTGGCTCTTCTGATATGTCTGCGATCGCTACCCTTCATACGCTAAGCGCAATTCCCATCACCGCCAAAGCATTTCAACCCTTTGGCCAGCTTATTCTGCCACAGCCCGACAACGTTGCTTTCAACCTGCAAGACGCCCAGCTTCAGCTATCAGACGGCATTCCACGGTTTTACATTATGGCGCTCCATCAGCGCGGCCGCCGGTTCCACACCATCACTCGCCACAGTGGCTGCACCCAATGCCTGGGTTCACTCGAAGGCAAAACCTGGTTCCTGGGCGTAGCGCCACCTAGCCCCGCGCCCCAGCCCAAAATAGAAGACATCCAAGTCTTTTCAATTCCAGGCAACTGCTTCGTCAAGCTAGAAGTGGGCACCTGGCATGCAGGCCCATATTTTGATGCTGATACCGTCAATTTTTACAACCTGGAGCTTAGCGATACTAACGTCGTTGACCACACCACCTGCGACCTGTTAGAGACCTACAACACAGAAATTAAAATCACGTCTTAACTTCACTTTCACAGGTTGTTTTCTTGTGCGAAGGCATGGGCCACGTGAGAGCCCTCATATGTGATTTGATGGTTGCTAGCAACGACATCTATAAAGAGGACATCATGGCAAAATTTGTGATGTGGGGCAGCTACTGTGAGAACGCATTAGAAAAGCGTACGCCCTACCGCGAAGCGCATTTGGCTGGCCTGAGCGAGCAAAAAGAAAAAGGGCTTTTGACTTCATTAGGGCCAACAACCGACAACACTAAGGTGTTTGGGACCTACGAGGCAGATAGTGAGACCGCTGTGCGTGAACTGGTCGAAGGCGACCCCTATTGGAAGAACGGCATCTGGACTGACTACGCTGTCTATGAATGGAACCAGGTCTTTTAGTTCATATGCCGCAACGCGCATTGCAACGACGCAGAAGTGATATCGGCTGGCTGCCTAGCTCATAGACCAAACTGTTCTATGAGCTAGGTAAATCATCTGGGTCAAATCCTTGAGAGCGCAGAAAGGCTTCTAGCCGCTCACGTTTTTCTTGCGCTTGCTCTGCTCTGGCTTTTTCTTGCTCTGCTCTGGCTTTTTCCTGCTCTGCTCTGGCTTTTTCTTGCTCTGCTTCGTTGAGATGACGCCTGCCGTTTTCGTCGTACCAGGTCAGTATTTCTTGAGTTAGACCACCCAATTCTGCCTGGGTACGGCCAATACCTAACCCAACTTCTGGCATCCAGTAAGGCTCTCCGATTTGCAGCTTATACTCGCCAGCTTCTAGCTTGTACACCTCAAAAGGCTGATGGCGATCGCGCTGCCAAAATTCTGGATTGTAAATCACGTAATACAGCACGCCCAGCTTTGCATATAGCGCTAGCTTCTTATCGTACTCACCGCCCGGTTTGTGCGACACCATTTCTAATGTCATCGTTGGAACAATGCCTTGTTCTTCCCAGACGGCATAGCTACTGCGCGACTTACCGTTTTTCTTACGCTCTACGCCCAAGCTCAAAAAGCCGTCAGGCACCACAGGCACATAAGGGCTCAGACCCGTTGTGTGATAAACACCCATGTCCACACCAAAGTACCAGTCCATACGGTCTGACCACAGATAGATCAGCAATATGAGAAGTAGATTAGGCAGAAGGTTCTGGTCTTCATTATCCACGGGGGTATCGTCAGAGCAAGGAAGCTCGGCAGTACTGGGTAAAGCTTTAGTAACAGAAGATGGAAGCATAGGAAAACGCCTCTCGTGGCAGGCTTTCTTCGGGACTGCTTTTTGGGGCTACTTGAGGCCACCTAGTTCCATTGTAAGGCCACAAAATTATCAGGCCGCAATCAATCGAATCGATCAACCACTGAGCAGCGCTTCAATAAATTCGTAGCTGGAGAACGGTCGCAAGTCCTCTATTCCTTCACCTGCACCGATAAAGCGGATGGGCAAGCCAAGCTGTTCTACCACAGCGAGGGCCACGCCGCCTCGGGCGGTGCCATCTAGCTTAGTAAGCACTACGCCGCTGAGCTGAGCGGCCTCAGCAAATACCTGAGCCTGCCGTAGACCGTTTTGACCAAGGGTGGCATCGAGCACCAGCAGCGATTCTACGCTAGCACCAGGGGCTTTTTTATCAATAATTTTGCGAACCTTAGATAGCTCGTCCATCAGGTTCTTTTTGTTTTGCAGGCGACCAGCTGTATCAATCAGCAATAGTTCAATATCGCGCGAGTTTGCAGCGCTAATCGCATCGAAAACAACAGAAGCCGGGTCAGTATTTTGACCCGGGTTAGCAATGACATCTACACCGCTACGCGCGCCCCAAACCTTAACTTGCTCTACAGCAGCGGCGCGAAATGTATCGGCAGCGCCGATTAAACACTTAAAGTTGGACTTGGTGGCAATATGAGCCAGCTTGCCGATGGTGGTGGTTTTACCCGCGCCGTTAACGCCGGTCATTAGCCAGATGCTGAGCTTGTCTTTTTCAGGCGTAAAGGTGAGGTTATGACCACCGTCTAATGGCGCTTCTAGCATGTCGCGCAGCAGCGTTTTGAGATAGTTGATGGCTTGCTCAGGCGGCAGTGTTTCTTCGCGAAGCTTGTTTTGTAGGGCAGTGATAATTTTGTCGGTTGCAGCCACACCGACATCGGCCTGTAGCAGCAGCGATTCAATCTCATCGACCGCTTCGTCATTTAAAGGCCCCTGGCCCACGATGGACTTTAGCTGATTAACCAGGCCGCGTCGGGTTTTATCCAGTCCCTGTCGCAGCTTGTTGAGCCAGGTAATTTCTTCGATTGAAATTTGGTCTGGGCGGCGGCCCTGAGAAGCGAGGACTTCAGCAGACCAGAGGAAAGCTTCGTCAAGGTCAATGTCTAGGGGGACAAACTGAGTCTCTGGTGGTGCAGGCTCGGGCTCGGGCTCGGGCTCTAGAATCGCTTCGGCTTCTAGACGCTGAAGTCGCTCTTCTCGCTCAGCTTTTGCTTGCTCAGCTTTTGCCCAAAACGCTTGAGCAGCGGCTGTGGGTTCACTGGCGGCTTCAGTACTATCTTCTTCTGACTCTTCAGTACTATCTTCTTCTGACTCTGTTGTTTCAGTCTCTGCTATTTTAGACTCTGCTGTGTCAGTACCCGCAGGCCCTGACGCTTGAGCACCTTCTGCCAATTCTTCAGGCGTCGATTCTTCGGTTGCAGACGCTTCAGTAACCGCTGACGATGGGTCTACAGGCGCACTGTCATTCGTCTGACTTTCTTC
Organism: uncultured Synechococcus sp.; assembly: GCA_937911865.1. Lineage (GTDB taxonomy): Bacteria > Cyanobacteriota > Cyanobacteriia > Phormidesmidales > Phormidesmidaceae > Phormidesmis. The sequence goes on along the minus strand of CALDSK010000076.1, from coordinate 33,443 downwards.
TGATGCGGGCTCTGGCGAGTCTGCGTCTGAATCAGAGACTTCTTCATCTGCGTCTTCTTCTGTCTCAGCTGTCTCAGGGTCAGTTATCTCAGTATCAGCCTGACGCGCCTGAATGTTCTGATAGGCAGCTTTTGCCCAGTTAAGGTAATCCTCTGAGCTCACAGGGGTTGAGTCTTCGCCTTCTTTCTTTTCGCCTTCAGCGGTTGCATCGGTCTCTTTCGCGTCTTCCTTTGGCGCTTCGTAACTCCGCTCGAACCAGTTGAAAGCTGCCATTGCCCTAACTCACTACCTAACTTTGACTACTATTATCTTGCGCGACTTCGCTTGCTCCTAGCTTATCAGTCGTGCGGCGAAGTACCCCATTAATAAAGCGATAGCCGTCTTCGTCGCTGTATCGCTTAGCCATTTCTACCGCTTCGTCAATGGCTACTTTTTTGGGGATGTTCAAGTACACAATTTCAATCATCGCTAGGCGCAAAATATCTCTATCAACTCTCGCCAGACGTCGGATGGTCCATTTTTCCATGGCGCTGTTGAGCTGATTATCGATACTTTCTTCGTGTCGAATCCAGTTAAACAGAAGGCTACAGGCGTGGTTGCGGATGTCTTCGTTACTGATGAGGTCAGAGAGGTATTCAGGGACGAGCGTTTTTTTGATGCTGATCAGCGCAGTTTTGACGGTGCTAATGGCAGTTTTGATCTGCGATCGCACCCGATCAATATCCACAATCTTTTGCGCATGCTCACCCATCAATTTATCGGCAGCTTCCAAGCTAGTCGCCGCATCTTTGAGCGCTTGCTTGGCGGCTTTCATACCTTTTCGATCTTCCTGCTGAACAAACATCAGCAGCTCCAAGGTTTCACCGACTCGGTTAATGGCCGCTTCTACAAGCGGAATGGCTGGCTGAATGCGATCGCGCACCTCTCCAGATTCCGTTGTCCGCGTCTCGCTCTCTAACACCAGCTGAGCGCCCCGCTGCATTTCACCTTCAGCTGTCTCAATCGACTCTCTTGCATCAGCGCCTAAGGCAGTCAACGCCTTTAGCAGCAGTGAATCTAACGCTTCAGTTGAAGGGTCCTTGGCAATCGCTTGAGTGACCGTTTGACGGCTTGAGCCCGCTGAAAGCCGACTGGCACTCCGGCTGGTTGCGGCGCTGTTAGAGAGATTATCGGTGAGCTGACTGACCCCCAAAAGGGCTAGTTCACGGGCAATAGAGCGCGCCTTCATGCAATACCATTGAGCTTGGGTTCAGCTATTTTATCAGCCTTTTTAGAGGCGCATGCGAGTCGTACTGTTTTGAGGGCGCTATATCGCCTGTACGACTAAACCAACGCTGGAACTAAACCGACTCTTGAATGGAGCCGTTACCTGATGGGTGCCCTGGCGAATGCCCTTGAGATAGGGGCTGAGGTTGATCCATCGTTGTTTCAGCCGGAAGCGTAGAGGCAGCGTTCTCTGGAACTTCTGAGCGGGCATCTGAGCGCATATCTGTCAGCGCACTGGCTGCTGGTTGCTGGCGGCCTATGCGCTGCGGTGGAATCTCTGCGGCTAGGTTAGGACCAACAATGCCACCAGACAGGAGCACCTTAAAGGCATCTTCTACAGAAATAGACAGATTGAGAATGTCGTCTTCTGATACGACTGAGTACCAGCCGCTGGTGGGGTTTGGCGTTGTAGGGATAAAGACGCTGAGCATTTTGCTGGGGCTGCTAGTTACGGCCGCGCCTGTAACAAATGCGATCGCCCACAGTCCTCGGCGCGGATACTCAATCAGCACCACCCGACGAAAGCGACTTTTAGAATCTTGAAAAACGGTTTGCAGCAGCTGTTGAACGGTCTTGTATACCGACCCTGCCAGCGGAATAGACTGCACGATCCGTTCGCCCACATCTAGCAGCCAGCGACCTGCAAAGTTTCGGGCCATCAGCCCGATCAAAAGCAAAGCCAGCAGTGGCACGGCAAAGCCGATACCAATATTGATCAGCGCCACTAAAAATGGATTGAGCCCCGTGAAGGGATTGAGCTGCTTGGGAAAACGAGTGATGAACCGAATGACCCAAGTAGCAACGTTAATTGTCAGCCAGATGGTGGTTGCCAGTGGAATTACCACTACCAGACCGGCAATTAGGTCATTTTTGATGTCTTGTTTGAATTTCTGAAGCACGGAATACCTAACTTGCCAGCACATACCGGTCAGTACGTGTCCATTCTAAACAATTCTTTGCAATTAAGCAGTGACGCTTTTCTTTCAATGGCTGTCCGAGGCCCAGAAGATATCTGCCTAAAGCAAAATATATGCCTAAAACATATTGCCAAAGAGAGTCTCTCTATGAACTATATCAAAACTCGCCAGCCTCAAAATGCATTGTAAATCACTGATGATCCCTGCCGCGAATTCACCCATATAGCTACCGGTTTAGCCAATTACATGCAGAACGCTCGTTATTACAGACGCCTAGAGGACCAGAATATAGCGAGCCAAAGATAGATAAATTAAGACACCGAGTACATCAACGACTGTCGTAATAAAAGGCGCTGACATTAGAGCAGGATCTAGTCCTAGCGACTGAAACAAAAACGGCAGCGCCGCGCCCGCACTAGAAGCAAGCACGGAAATGCCAACCAGAGAGATGCCGACTGTTACTGCCACAGAGAGCGCAGATTCTATTCCCCCCTGCAAAAAATAGGCCCATCCGGTCACCACAATGCCCAGCATCAGGCCAAGAAAGGCACCGGCGATCGCCTCTCTGCGAATCACTTCTATAGCATTTTTAATCTTTAGCTCATCCGTATTGAGACCCCGAATAACCACCGTAGAAGACTGTGCGCCGACGTTACCGCCAGTACCAATCAGCAGTGGAATAAAAGCGGCCAACACCACAACCTCTTGCAAGATATCTTGCTGGGAGCGGATGACCGCAGCGGTGACAGTATTCGTTACCAGCAATACCGATAGCCACACCACACGCTTACGGGCCACATCTAGTAGGTTGCTCTGGAAATAGTTATCACCGCCAGACTGCACACCGCCTAGCGTATAGATATCCTCAGTGGCTTCTTCTTCTAAAATGTCGAGGACGTCATCAAACGTGATAATCCCCACCAGTCGATCTTCAGTATCAACAACCGGCACTGCCAAAAAATCGTAGCGCTGAATCATCCGAGCGACCTCTTCCTGGTCGTCGCTCGTCTGGGCAGAAACGACCTCTCGGGTCATAATTTCGCCAATTGTCTGCTCGGCTTGACCCAGTACCAGCTGCCGTAGTGACAAAATGCCGGTTAGCTGCCGAGCAAAGTTCGTCACAAATAGGTAGTAAACCGTTTCACTCAGTTCGGCCTGAGCGCGAATATGGTTTAGCGCTCTTTCAACCGTCCAGTTTTCTTTGAGTGCTACATACTCCGGCGTCATAATTCGACCGGCGGTCTCGGCTTCGTAACCCAGCAGCAACGCCGTACTCTGACGCTCTTGAATACTCAGCTGCTCTAGCAAACGACGGACGATTTTAGCCGGGAGTTCGTCAAACAGACGGGCCCGGTCATCGGGCGACATTTTATCGACAATGTCAATCAGGTCTTGTCGCTTAAATTCTTCAATCAGCGCCTGCTGCACCACCGAGTCCAAATTCTCGTAGACTTCGATGGCTTCATTTTTAGAGAGCAAACGAAAGGCGATCGCCTGCATTGTCTCAGGCAACCCTTCTATTGCTTCTGCGATGTCAGCAGGCTGAACCGGCACAAGCAGCGCCTTGGCACCTCGAAAGTTCTCTTGTTCTAGTAAGGCTTGGAGCTGCGATCGCACCAACTCCCTGAGTTCTTGGCGAGAGACGTTCTGAGATTTAGCTGTCAGTTCGCTATCTGTCAAAATCAGACCCCCCAACGACGCTTTCAGTCTACTGGTGCAGCGTCCCAGTTTACCGCAGACAATCTAGTCCACGTGTGAAGATGGCTTATCAGCTAAGTTTACGGTAAATACAAAGTACTGTAAGAAACGCACATCAGCGTCTCTTCGCCTCGAACAGCCGAAGAAACAACGGCGTACAAGCCAATGAGAACAGAAGAAGCACCTAGAAAAGAAGCATCTAGAAAAGAAACACCTAGAAAGATGTGGGAAAGAGACGCTTGCGACGGGCAGCTTGTGAGGAATTGTGGACGTGCTTAACGGGTTGAGTCGCCCTTTCTGACTGGCCCCGATATTGATTGAATGCATCAGAATGAGCGGTATAGTCGCACAGGCAATAGCTTCGCTCTACCGAGAGCAGCTCTGTTGGGGTGCTGATTACGGTGCGATCGCGTCCTCTCAGCTTAGCTGTGTACAGCGCTTCATCGGCTTTTTGAATCAGCGCTTCGCAAGGCAGCATCCTACACTCTGGGACCCTTTGTGCTCCGCTTTCTGGCACCATAGTACAAATCCCAATGCTCAAACTTACCCAGGGTTTCACAAGCGAAGCTCTATGGGGAAGCTGCATCTGAGCCAGCTCTGATTGCACAGCCAGTGCCACCTGTTGTGCACCCAGCGAATCTGTACCTGGTAGTAAAATAGCAAACTCCTCACCGCCATAGCGTGACACCTGATCTTGATGCCGATGCGCCCCGCGAGAGAGCGCCGCAGCGACGGCTTTTAGGCAACCATCCCCACTGGTATGACCATAGGTGTCGTTGTACCGCTTGAAATAATCGATATCACATAGCAACAGGGAAAGCGGCTGTTGACGCCTAGCGGCATCTTGCCAAAGCCGAGCAATGTTTTGATTAAAGCTACGTCGGTTCGCAACCTGCGTGAGCCCATCCACAAAAGCTAATTTTTGTAGTTCTCGGTTCTCTTCAGCCAAGGACACTTTAAGCTGCTCTTGCTGAGCCAGAATAGAGCTATACTCGCCGATTTTTTGGCTCAGGCTCATTCTGTCTGCCTGAAGCTGACGCACCAGATAGGCAACGTTCAAATGCTGCTCTATCCGTAGCCAGCTTTCTTCCGCATCAATAGGCAGCCTAATGTACTCATTTCCACCGCAGCGCAGCGCATTAACCCGTTCACTAGAATCTTCTCTATAGCCGACAAAAACGACCGGGAGGTATCTAGTCACTGCCTGTGCTCTTAGAATTTTGCAGAGGTCATAGCCGCTTTGACCCGATGTCTGCAAATGAATAATGAGCAAATCAACCTGCTGGCTGGCAACGCTTTTAGCAACCTGATACTGGCTTTCAAGAAACAGCGTCTGATAGCCGTTGCAATTAAGCGTAGAGGTCATCTGAATCAGCTGTGCATCCCGATCGTCTCGATGGTGCCAAACGACAGCGGTTCCTGTTGCAGAAGACGGGAGGAAAGTGTTCATAGACTGGCGATGGGACAAACGCCATCAGCGGATGTTGGGAGCGACCATACTTACTGCGTGTAGTTGCTTTCCACAAATCTACCAATCTGCTTTGATATAGGGTTCCGTACAAATACGATTCTCATCAGCAGAAACTTCCATACTCCAGGTAAAGATAAGCAGCTATTTTGACTGAAATCCGGCTATAGCTTGAGCAAGCTGATAGATCGCTTCCGCAATCTTACGGATGTCTAAAGGATGTAAATTTCCGTTAAATCGATATAAATTTATATTAAAACTGAGATGAAAAAGCCAGGCAGAAAGGCTGACGGAAGTTGAGCCAGTCATGCCCGTGCGGACTCTCCCAATGCCAATACCCAGTGCCAGCACCAATGCCAATACCCAGTGCCAACATCCAGCATTAACGCCTGATGCCAACACTAGGCAAGTCTTTTGCTGTGCCGATCTAGCACTATGCCGATTTAGCAACCAACCCACGGTGCCTTAGCAGCGCTTGAGTACTGGGCTCGCGGCCTCTAAAGGCTTTGAAGACGTCCATAGGGTGCTGACTACCGCCTAGGGCTAAAACCGTTTCTCTAAATCGTCTACCGATTTTTGCGATCTGTTTTTTATCATCTAAGCCGGCTTCTTCAAAAGCAGAAAAAGCATCCGCACTGAGAACCTCTGCCCAGAAATAGCTGTAGTAGCCGGCGGCATACCCACCTGAAAAAATATGGCCAAAGCTGCAGAGAAAGGCGTCTTCTGGCAGCGGCGGCATGACGGTTGCTTTTTCAGCAATGCGATCGCGCACCTCCCAAACCGTTTCCTCACCGCCGGGCCGGTAGTCCGCATGTAGCGCAATATCAATCGAGCCAAAGTTTACCTGACGCAAGATTGCATTGCCCGTCATAAAGTGGCGGGCCGCCAGAAGCTTTTGGTAATCCGCCTCGGGCAAAGGCTCACCCGTCTGGTAGTGCCGCGCCATGCCAAATAGCGTATCGCGGTCATAGCACCAGTTCTCCATAAACTGACTGGGCAGTTCCACCGCATCCCATTCCACGTTGTTAATACCAGCCGCTCCGGGATAGTCAACGGCTGTCAGCATATGCTGTAACCCGTGACCAAACTCATGAAACAGCGTTTCAACCTCGCGAAAGGTCATGAGGCTAGGCTTGCCATCAACTGGTGGCGACTGATTACACACCAAATAAGCCACGGGCAATCGAATATGAGCCGTCTTGGAAACCGCAGCCTCTTCTGGCTGGGTCTCTGGTTGCATCTTTGCACGGACAATGCACTCATCCATCCAAGCACCGCCTCGCTTCTCAGCCGGACGGCTGTAAGGGTCGAGATAAAAGTGCGCAATGGGCTGGTGAGTCTGGGCGTCTGTCACTTGAAAGTAGCGGACATCATCCTGCCAAACAGGCGCTTCACCATCCGCCGGGGTGATAGCAATGCCAAACAGGCGCTCTGCTAATCCAAACAGGCCCTCTAAAACGCTGGGCAAAGGGAAATAGGGGCGCAGTGCCTCGTCGTTCAAGTCGAACTGCTCCTCTCGCATACGCTCCGTCCAGAAAGGGACGTCCCACTGCATCAGCGCGAAGCCGGATTCAGGCTGATCGTTCGTTGAGCCGTCGTGAGGACTTTGGCTCGCTTCCTCATTATTTTTTTGACTGGCAAAGGTCTGAATCTCGGCCAGCTCCTTTTTAGCGGCGTCATAGCTGGCTGCTCGCAGCTCTTCCATCAGCGTTTCAACAGCGGCTACTGAAGGAGCCATCTTCCGCGCCAGGCTCAGCTCAGCGTAGTTTTCAAACCCCAGCAAATTTGCCTGCTGACGGCGCAAATCTAAAATCTGTTCAATTAGCGGCGCGTTGTTAAGCTCTCCTGTCGAGGCACGGGTGATAAAGGCACGGTACAGCTGCTCTCGCAGATCTCGCCGTTGACTATGGCGCAAGAAAGGAATGTAGCTGGGCATATCGAGGGTAAGCCGCCATGGACCAGCTTCAGCGGTAGCGTTTTTTTGAGCGTCGTCTTCAGCAGCGTCGCGGGCGGCCTGCGCCAGCAGGCTCAGCAAACTCGGCGGCAGGCCAACCACATCCTCTTTTTGCTCAAGCGTCAGGCTAAAGGCTTTGGTTGCGTCCAGCACGTGATTCGAGAACTGAGTAGACAGCTCTGCGAGCGTTTGTTGAATGTGGTTAAACTGCTCTTTTTGTTCGCCAGAGAGTCCCACACCTGAAAGCTCTGCGTCCCGTAGCGTCGCCTCAACAATTCGCTGCTGAGCGGGCTCTAGCCGAGACCACTCATCGCTAGCCTTCAGCTGCTTTAGAGCCTTATAAATCGCCTGACTTTGCCCGATTCGATTGGCGAATTGCACCAGAGAAGGCTGCACTTTCTCGTAAGCAGCCCGCAGCTCTGGGCTATTTTTTACGCCCATCAGATGGCCAATAATACCCCAGCTCCAACCCAAGCGTTCGGTGATCGCCGTCAGCGGATCGATCAAGTCTGACCAAGCGATCACGCCCGATGGACTTCTTGATGAGCTTCCTGATGAATGTTCAATCTTCTGCGCTAGTGCAGCTTCGAGTGATTCCAGCTCCTGGGCCAGATTTTTCAGCAGCTGTTCGATACCGGGAATGACATGGCTCGGCTCTATTTTACGAAAAGGGGGTAATCCTTTGCCAATCAATAAAGGATTGCTCAAAGGCTTGTTCGCTTGTTCAGGCTTGCTCGCTTGTTCAATAGACGCTTTAGCAGGAGAAGGCACAACGCTCATATATCAATCGGTGGGATGGGTGGATGACGCTAGATGGCTTGAGCAACGGACTTGACCGGACGGCTGCACGCCTCGCCATACGCATAGTTCGCCGTACAGCTCGCCATACTCATAGTCGTTATGAGTTTACTCCACATCATACCCCTAAACCCCAGGCTCTGTATAGCCCTGCAGGCTATCCGGACGAAAAGAGCGAATGATCCGACTCGACTGAGCAATCAGTCCGTCTGAGCCCTTAACCACAATTAGATAGTTGCCTGCACTGATACGGTTGCGATAAGAGAGGGCATCGCCGCTCCCCACGCTAGCTCCAACGCCACCACCGATAAAGAAGCTGCCCATAGCCCCGCCGATAGAACCCAGGAAGCCGCCAATAATTTGGTTGCCCAGCGTTCCAGCCCAGGGGAAAGTATTGAGCCCGGTGATTGCATTAAATGTAAAGCCTCCGACAAAGCCGAATGGAATGATCCAGACGGCCATGCGCTTAATTTGTTTCCAGGCTTCGTCTTTAGGATCGATCAAACCGTACTCATCGGCTGATTTGAAGCCTGGGCCCAGAATGTCTACCTTGTCCATACTAATCTTGGCGCTTTCGAGCGCGGTGTAGACTTCTTCGGCCTTGATGCGATCGCTCAACACAGCGACTAAATAGTTCATTTCTTAGCGCTCTCCTGCTCTTTGTTGAGATCTTCGGCGTTGCGGTCTTTAGCGTTGCGATCTTCAGCTGACTGATTCACGCTTTGTTTGGGTCGAAAAAGATGAGTGTGCGTAGGGTTGTAAAGCCGCGATCGCGACGCTTCCATCGACGCGAATCGAGCCAGCGCCGGGGAAATAATGTATAGCGTTGTGCGCACCAAATTATCCGCCTCACTCACCTGCGCCATCTCCGAGAGGGGAACAACCTGAATGTGTTCATCCGGCCAGCCAACTCGAAAGCAAATCGCAACCGGTGTATCCGACGCATAGTGCTCTAGTAGCTGAGTTTGAGCGTCCGCTACATGGCGCGCGCTCAAGTAGAGACACAGACTTGCCTGGTGCGCGGCCAACCCGGCGAGTTCCTCAGTTTTGGGAACCTGAGTTCGGCCACTGATGCGAGTCAAAATAATGCTTTGCACCTGTGCTGGAATCGTCAGCTCCACCTGTAGCTTCGCTGCCGCTGCCTGAAAGGCGCTGATACCTGGAATCACCTCAAACGGCACATCTGCCTCACTCAGCCTTAGCATCTGCTCATGAATCGCACTATACAGGCTCGGATCGCCAGAATGAAGTCTGACAACCGACTTACCGGCACGTACTCGCTGAATCATCAGCGGAACGATGTCTTCTAGTGTCATATTGGCCGTCGCAATTTTCTCAGCCGTTGGCCGAACGGCAGCCAGTATTTGTGTGGGTACCAGCGAATTGGCGTAGACCAAAACGTCCGCTCTTTCAATAAGTTTCTGCGCTTTTACTGTTAATAATTCTGGATCTCCTGGGCCTGCACCAACGATATAAACAGCTGGTAATATTTCAGACGTAATTTTCGAAGAATTCATGCAAACACGCGTAGCGTCGGGTCTAAAAAAATACTAAAGGTTAGTGAGTCGGCCATAAAACAAATTAAATAAAGTTGATATCTATTTCCAATGTTCACAAACTCACTATTATCACTGTCAATTTTTTGAAGAGTGAATAAAGGCCGGGCTCAAACTTGGGATAGGGCTAAAAAATACTGCATCTTGGTATGTAGATGCACCCTGATTCCAAGCCCCGAAGGTCTTTTTGGCCTTCGGGGCTTTTCTTGTGGACTCGCCTATTACAGCTGCTCTGGCATCCGCTTTTCAGGCGCTACCGTATCGGGTAATCGCTTGCCCAGACCATAGGTCCAAATCAAACCTAGCCAGCCCAGCGCAATGCCAGTCAGACTAATTACCTGGGCAATTCGCAGAGGCCCTAGCATCAAGCTATCAATGCGTAGACCTTCAATCCACAGTCTGCCAGTGCTGTAAGCAATCAGATATATCAGAAACAGCGTTCCGGCTCTTAACTTGCCAGGTCGTTTTAGCCCCCAAAAGAACAGGCCCAACAACAGCGCGAACACGCCCAAATTCCAGAGCGATTCGTACAAAAACGTAGGGTGAAAGTACTCAAAATCTCTTAGTGAGACCGGGCGATTAGCGAGGGGAATGTAGAGCTTCCAGGGTAAATCGGTCGGGCGGCCAAACGCTTCTGAATTGAAAAAGTTACCCCAGCGGCCAATCGCCTGACCCAAAATTAACGAGGGCGAGATCAAGTCTGCGAGCTGCCAGAACGAAAGCCGGCTTAACTTAGCAAACACGTAGGTGGCCAGCGTACCGCCTAAAACTGCGCCATGAATCGCAATGCCACCTTGCCATATCGCAAATATGTCGGCCGGACGGCTGGCATACGATTGCCACTCAAATAAAACGTAGTACAGACGAGCGCAGGGGATCGCAGCTATCACTAGCCAAATCACCATGTCGCCGATTTTTTCGGGATCGACGTCGCGCTTCTTCGCCAGGTATTGCGATAGCGTAACGCCGATTAGTACGGCAGAAGCAATCAGTAGGCCATACCACCTGAGGGTAATCGGTCCGATGCTGACAATGTCCGGTCCGGGTGACTGGAAGTTCCCAATCAAGGGAGCAATCAAGCCATACATGGTTATACCTGCTAAATCACCTATCTATTGTGCCAGTGATTCTACAGATGAATCTGATTACAGACTAAGCGTTTCTAAATTCTTGGGTTTCCAAAGCTTTTCCAGCGCGTTGATATAGATTTTGTTCAACCCATTCACTCTGTTCACATCAATTCTGTTCAACCGGGCTGTTCAACTAAAACTTGAGCTAGCCTTCCACCTCGGCCATTTCAATCACTTCACCGTCAAAGTCTTTGACCAAAAAATTGAGCGGGCGATCGCGTCTCAGCTTGTGCCGAATCCCTCTGGTTTGCACCTGCATAAATAAATATTCCAGGCAGTCATGGTCAAAGCACACATGCCTTTGCCGGTTTTTATTGCCCAGGCTTGCCCCACCAATCACATGCAGCTGAGTATTTTTTTTCAGCTGATACCACAGACCGTCTGGACTGCTATAGTCACCCCCCGGACGGCTCATCCCGGTTCCGCCGAGCCCGGCACCAAACATCGGATCCATTCCCCCTGTTCCTAGGGTTTGCTCGTAGTTGTAGTAGTAGTGCAAAGGAACGTCCGCAGCAGACAGACTAAGCACGCCTTCATAAAACCGGCGAGCTGTGTCTATATCAGAAACCATCATGGTGTGCACCTTGGGCGCACTGCTCAAAAAAGCCCACATCGCCCCGGCATAGGCCACCAACAGCATGACCATAATGCCTTGCGTCGAGACCAGGCTATCGAGCGGCAGGCCCTGAAAGACGCTGCCAATCAATGTGATAGATAGGGGACTAAGTGGCAAAGTAACCTCTGGGAAATAATGAACTAATCTATCGCGTTTCTATCGTATTAAAAGCGGCTATAGCTATAGTTTATCAACTGACTCTGTTGACTTTACGGAGACTTTCTGCGAGTTTCTGGGAACGATGTAGACCGTTATCAACAAAAATTGTTGTAACCTCTTTTGTTAACGTCTGGTTCAACGCTGGTTTAACCCTGTGCAAATTCCTTCTTTTCCTGAATGTGACCATGACCTGATCAAGGCATTAATTCATCAGAGCGACTACGCGCTGGTGGATAGTTTGCAGCAATCGCCTATGGAAGGAAAGTATTTCACTGCGCTTTTTTGTCGCTACAGCCCCGTTGTGTATTCGCTCATTCGTCACTCCGCTCGTTCTCCGGTGCAGGCTGACTATTTATTTGCACTGACCTGGCGACACATCTTAAACGAGCTGAACGGAATTGACTTAAGCACCTTCAGTCCTAAAGTCAGTCAAACAGCAGTCAGTCAAACAGCAATCAGTCAAACAGCCGCCGCTGACAATGAGTCCAAGGCCACAGATACCGCAGAATTTTCATTACAGGGCTGGTTAATCAATCTCACGGCAGCCTACATCAACCAGGTCAAAATGCCCGAGGTTGAGTCGATTCACTACGTCCTTCAATCGGCACCACCGCCGCTGTGGTGCTACACCGAACGCGCGTTGGATAGACTCCCCCCTCGGCATCGACTGATTGTCTTGATGGCCCAAACGTTTGAGTGGAGCGATACCCGCATTTCAGCCTACCTGCAGGCAGAAGGCGAACAGATGTCGCCTCAAGACGTACAGGCCGAGCTCCAGACGGCCTACCAGGAACTAGAACGGTCTATGCCCGAAGATATGCGCACGGTTTATCTTCAGCATTCGCCGGTCGTCGTGCCCTCACCCGAAGAAGCCGGACTAATGACCATTGAGTTTGATGAGCTCGATCTACAAATCTAGCGGTGGAATCAGTTGGCTTACTTGAGAGAGTCATCAAAGCGGCTATATGTCCTTAACCTTGGCCTAGCGCTCGATTGCGCATCAACTAAGTTGGGTATCTTAGGCCCATCATCGTTCTGACCGTCTTTAGCTGACGGGGCGTGCCTGCGTGGCAGGACGCGAGGAAAATTTCATGGGCTCTTGGGATACGGTTCGTCAAATGCAACCACAGTTAAAACGACAGTCTGTGGTGCTGCGGCTCTGGAAGCGACGCTCACGACCAATCGTTACATTGCCAGTGCTCGCCCTCCTCTTTTCTGGCACGATTACAGCGTCTCCTGCACTCGCAGTCCGCAGCCTAACCGAGCAGCTACACACCCCACCTCAAGAATCCAGGAGACAGCAGCGAGACGTTGCTGACCAGTTTTTACGTATGGGTAAAGAGCAGTTGCTTTTAGGGGAGATGACAGCGGCCATTACCGCGCTACAAGAAGCAGCTAACGCCTATCACTATCTGGGTGACTTTGTTGGGATGGGTGAAGCCTTTGAGCAGCTGGTTAAAGCACACAGCACCTTAGGTCAGTTCGATGCAGCAGAACGGGTGGTGCGTCAACAGCTGGCGATCGCACACAGCAACCAAAACTTTAGCGACCAGGTTCTAGCCCTCAACAACCTGGGCACGATTCGGCTCCAGTCAGGCGATTTAGAGGCCGCGCATGAAGCTTTTCAATCGGCGCTAACGGTCTCTGAAGAGATTGCAAGCGATAGTGGCATTGGGCTGTCGCTCAGCAATCTGGGCCTGATTGCGGCAGCGCAAGGCCAAATTAACGACGCTCGTAAATACTATGAAGTCGCGGCGAGCTACCGAGCGCGGGCTCGCGACTACGCTGGACAGGCCAATACGGATAGCAATTTAGGCGATGCCTATTTAGCCAGCGGACAAATCACAGAGGCGATTGGCGCTTACCGCTTGTCACTGTCGCTCGCGCGCGAGGTAAGCGATCCGTATTTGCAGCTGCGTGCACTAGATGGGCTAATTGCTATTTATCGCGATCGCAACGAACCCGCTGAACTCTCCAACTACATCAACGAACGCATCGCCCTTACCGTGCAAACAGGCGACGACTGGCAGCGCCTGCTCACCCTGCGCACCCTGGGCGAAATCCATCAGCAGCAAGGCGATCTGCTCGCTGCCCAAAATGCCTTCAATCTTGCATTAGATCTCGCTCAACTGCTAGATCGCAAACAGGTACAGGCCGAACTGACCAACCGCCTGCTCTGGCTCTCTTCTGAGCTAGACGATTAGCAATAGGGCAGATGCTATATAGTCAGGGTTGATTCATCTTTTTAAAGGTTCGACGCCTGACGTCTATGAACGCTTCTGCCAACTCGCCGTCTGCCTCTGTGCGGTTTGATATTGTCAGCCTCTTTCCAGACTTTTTTGAGTCCCCACTCAGCTCAGGATTAGTTGGCAAGGCGCTTCAGCGTGACATTGCGTCCGTCCACATCACCAATCCTCGCGACTTTACAACCGATAAGCATCACAAGGTCGACGACATCCCCTATGGCGGCGGTGTAGGCATGCTGATGAAGCCAGAGCCTTTGTTTGCGGCCATAGAGTCCCTGCCACAGCTGCCCCGGCGTGAGGTGATTTTGATGACGCCTCAGGGCCAGACTATGGACCAGCCGCTCTTCAAATCACTGGCGACGGATTACGACCAGCTCGTTCTCGTCTGTGGACATTATGAAGGCGTAGATGAACGGGTGCTAAACCTGGTCACGAAAGAAGTTTCTCTCGGCGATTTTGTGCTGACCTGCGGTGAGATTCCGGCCCTGACGTTACTCAATGGCGTCTTGCGACTGCTGCCGGGAACGGTGGGTAAAACAGACTCGCTAAAATACGAAAGCTTTGAGAGCGACCTACTCGACTACCCGCAGTACACCCGGCCTGCAAAGTTTCGAGAGTGGGCAGTCCCGGATGTTTTAATGTCTGGGAATCACGGTGCGATCGCTCAGTGGCGATCGCAGCAGCAAATTGAGCGCACCCGCCTGCGCCGTCCTGACCTATTTGCACGCTGGCAAGAAAAGCAGACGGACTAGTTTCATATTCCGTAACGCCTGCGCTTTGAAAGAACTTAACCGGTACAGTTGCAGAGGCAAAAGAGATTTAAGGTAGCGCTTCGATGAATATTCGCATTGGTAACGGATACGATATCCACCGGTTGCAGGCAGGCCGCAAGCTCATTCTAGGTGGCGTTGATATTCCCCATACAAAAGGGCTACTGGGCCATAGCGATGCCGATGCCCTAACGCACGCAATTATGGACGCTATGCTCGGAGCCCTTAGCCTTGGAGACATTGGGCTTTACTTTCCACCTAGCGATCCGCAGTGGGCCGGAGCCGACAGTCAGCGATTGCTAGCACAGGTCAATCAGCTGCTAAGCGATCGCGGCTGGCATATCAGCAATGTTGACAGCGTCGTCATCGCTGAGCAACCCAAACTAAAGCCGCATATTCACGCAATGCGCGATCGCTTAGCAACCACACTCAGTATTCAATCCGATCAAATCGGTATCAAGGCCACCACTCACGAAAAGCTAGGCCCGCTGGGTCAAGAAGAAGGCATTGCGGCCTATGCGGTGGTGCTGCTTCAGAAGTAAATGGGAACAGACGGGAAAATCCACTGTGCCAGACAGCAATACTGTCACGTACCGCATCATCGACCCGGACACTTTACAGGACTTTTAACTAAGAGATCGATATTCGTTGCAAAAGCGAGCTATTTTCCGTTGCATCACTTAATTATGAAGCAAAAATACAGGCAGGGTATCGAAATATACGCAAATATCCTTGTATTATTTATACAATCTTTGTTAATTATGAAGAAGGGACACGTAAACTCCGCTTTTCTGCTTTAGAAAAGTTGCTGAAGCAATTTGTAAAGACTCATCAAGGGTTTACGTGTTTTGAATAACGTACATAGAAGAAAGAATCAATAGCGCCCCTACTCACTAGGAGCCAGATGAGTTATTGATTCGGTCAAAGCGTACACAGCAGGTAGCCGACAGGTACTGGAACTATTGAAGGGTCCAGTGTTGAAAAGCTCCGTTAGGAGCAACCGGCTACTGACAGTCAATATCGCTGCACAGCTAGAGTGCACAGCTAGAGATAGCTAGATATTGATTTTGTCTTGGTAATGATTATTTGGATGTGGAGTGTAGGTCTGTGGGTGTATTAGGCGAATCCTCAGTAGTGTTAATCCCAGCGGTACATAAGCCGTTTGGCGCAGTCACACAAGAATTCTCTCCAATCAGGGGGTTTGGGGCCAGTCCACCAGAACGCATTGGCATCTTTGGAGAGTATGACTACAACGGATTAGCTAAGCGGGTTGAGTACTGCTTTGAGCAGTCCGTTAGCGAGGATATTAGTCAGCTTAAAGTCGGTCAGCGTGGCTGTGTAGTTATTCTGACGGGGAAAGTTTCATCTCGGGCATTGCTCAACCGCTTAGTCACACTGGCCATCAAAGTTGAAGGTGCGGCCCTAGTCGAAATTTATCGGATGAGATTTACCGAAGAAGATTGCCTCGTTTCGGAAGAAATTGCAGCCTAGAAAAACAGCTTAGAAAAATTTAAAGCGAAGAAAGCGGCGCTCTCGTCCAAGGCTTTTTCCTCTAAGCTGGCTTGTTCTGGGCCAGCATTCTCTGAGCCGCGGCTATGCAGCTGGTTCTAGCATTTTAGCGACAAAGTCTGTGTAAACCTCGCCCTGCAAAAACTGAGGGTGGGCCATCACCTTTTGGTGAAAGCCAATGGTCGTCGGCAGGCCAGTAATGGCACACTCTCGCAAAGCCCTTTGCATCCGACGAACGGCTGTTGCCCGGTCCGGTCCCCATACAATTAGCTTGCCAATCAAAGAATCGTAATAGGGCGGAATTTCATAGTCGGTATACACATGAGAATCCATTCTGACGCCCAGTCCTCCGGGCGCTAGGTAGCCGCTGATTTTGCCAGGATTCGGCCTGAAGTTATGGTCTGGATCTTCAGCATTGATACGGCATTCTATGGCGTGCCCTCTCAGCTGAATATCGTCTTGAGTGAACGACAGATGATCGCCTTGGGCCACTCTAATCTGCTCGGCAATCAAGTCTACACCCGTCACCATTTCAGTCACAGGGTGCTCTACCTGAATACGAGTATTCATCTCCATAAAGTAAAAGTCGCCATTTCGGTCAACGAGGAACTCTATCGTCCCAGCCCCTACGTAGCTAATTGATTGAGCCGCCCGCACGGCAGCCTCTCCCATCTGCTGACGCAAGCTATCGTCCAGAGCCGCACTAGGGGCCTCTTCTAGCAGCTTTTGATGACGCCGTTGAATAGAACAGTCTCGTTCGCCCAAATGCACCACATTGCCATGACTATCCGCCAAAATCTGAAATTCAATATGGCGTGGGTTTTCAACGAATTTTTCTAAGTAAACGCCGGGATTACCAAAAGAGGCCTCGGCTTCGCCCTGCGCTGCCAAAAACATCTTGCTAAGCTCTTCGGGGTTACGGACCAGCCGCATCCCTCGCCCACCCCCACCGGCAGTCGCTTTGATGATAACTGGATAGCCAATATCAGCAGCTAGTTTGGCTGCTTCTTCAGGGCTGTTCAAAAGCCCCTCACTCCCAGGCACAGTGGGCACCTTTACGCGCTGCATCGTCGCTTTGGCGGTAGATTTATCACCCATTGCCAGCATTGCTTCGGCAGTTGGGCCAATAAACGTCAGGTTGTGGTCGGCGCAAATTTCAGCAAAGCGGGCGTTTTCAGCTAGAAAGCCATAGCCGGGATGAATAGCCGTGGCACCACGGGTTAACGCAGCGGCAATAATATTTGGAATGTTGAGGTAGCTTTTGCTACTGGAGGCCTCACCGATACAAACAGCCTCGTCTGCCAGCTGCACATGTAGGGCGCTGCGGTCAACGGTGGAATGGACAGCAACGGTTGCGATCCCCATCTCTTCACAGCTGCGAATGATCCGCAGTGCAATTTCACCCCGATTGGCAATCAAAATTTTGGAAAAACTCATCTGGCGGCTAGCATCTTCGCACTGAGTGATCAAGATGATGATCGTATCACGCTATCTTCGGCCTACCGTAGGGAGAAACGTGCTTTGGATTTTGCTCTTGGCAAGGGTTTATAGAATGGCAGGTGAGCAGACTGAATATTGGAACAAATGGACTGAAGCAGTGCCAAGCCGTAGGGGAAAAACTGCCTCAAGAAAATCGTGGCAAAGTGCACGTTATGCCGTATTGTTATAAATCGATGTGCCTGGCAAGCGGTTCGCTGGTCTTTTTTCCTTAGCTAGCTAGCTCTGTCCAGTTCAGGTGTCAAACCTGACGTTAGGTAAGCTGTACATCGCCATCGCGGATGTGGTGGAATTGGTAGACACGCACGCTTGAGGGGCGTGTGGCTCACGCCTTGCGAGTTCGAGTCTCGCCATCCGCATACTTTCACAGGCACGCGTTACTTTGGTGTAGCGCGTGCCTGTGGCTTTAAACTGCTTTTGAGTCTGTTTTTATGTGGGCCTTGTAAGCACTATTCTGTGTCGGCTATCTCGCGTTGTTCGTTATCGGCTCACCTTCTTCGTTATGATAATGAAGTGGTTCGTAAACTTTTGTGAACGCTTTGGCTTCAGCTCCTTCTGTCCTTCCGATTTCTCAGCAGACTCATTGGCATTCTTTAACCCCTCTCTGGCAGGGAGACAAGGCGGTGGTTCAGCAGGGTCTCCCTCATGATCAGCTGTCGCCAGCTTGGCAGATTCTGATGCTAGGAGATGGCTCGCCCACTCGACATTTGCAGCTGCTGACCCGTGAACCGACAGAAGTTGATGTGATTGATATGTCTCCGGTAGGCTCTAAAGGAGATGCAGCGCCCAGTCAGATTGAGGAAGTTCCAGGGCCTCATCTGCGGCGGCAGGTCTGGCTACGGACAGCGTCAGGGCAGCGGTTAGCCTATGCGACGTCTTGGTGGGAAGCTAGCCATGTAGATGAGTATTTAGAAAATAGAGAGCTACCGATTTGGGCCAGCCTGGCGAAGCTACGTACCGAGCTGTACCGAGATATTCAAGGCATAGAGTTTGGACATTCGGCAGCACTCGAAAAAGCCTTTGCACAAAAGGGACCTTTCTGGGGACGGCACTATTTATTTTGGCACCATGGAAAGCCGCTCACGCTGATCTATGAGGTGTTTTCGCCCTATTTAATTCGATATTTGGGACCGATGGGATCGGTGTAGGACATATTTGTCCTGCGGGCCTTGACATACTTCTCCTGCGGGCTTTGAGTGTTTTTCTGAGCTGGTTTTCTGAGTTGTTTTCCTGCACTAATGAGACCGGGTAGAGTCTAACCAGATTTGGGCGCGGATAGGACCGTAGTGCTCACGGAGCGATCGCTCAACTTTTTCCCCAATGCTATTAGCAATCACCATATATTCTGGATGTAGGGCAATGTGTAGCTCTATCCAAACCTGACGGCCGACCATTCCTCTCGATAAAATTCGGGTGCAGCGGGTGACCCCTTCTATGCGACAAACGATTTGGTCAATAGCTTCAGGTGCGATCGCTGTCGGCTTTAGCAACATCGGCAGCTGCTGGTGCAACATTTCCCATAGGCTAACAACCGCCAAGCAAACCCATAGCGTTGCCAGCAACGGATCTAGCCAGTAGTACCCCCGAGAAATCGCGATCAAAGCAAGCAGCAAAACACAACTGAGCCAAGCGCTATTCAGTATATGTTGAGTATTCAGCTTCAGCGCTAGGCTACTATTTCGATTGCTTTGCTGAGCCGCAAACCACGCAGTCCCCGTTAGGGTCGTTACCATCACCCCCATCAATACGATGAGCGGCCATGTCACTGAGACGGGAAAGGCGCCCTGCTGCGATTGCAAGAACAGTCTTGCCTGGTCAAAAGCAATCAGCAATATAGAAATTCCGGCAAATCCTACCAGTGCGGACAAAAGCAAGGCGCCCGCAGCTTCTCCCCGACCGTGGCCCCAAATTTCTTTACCCAGCGTTCGCTGAGGAGAAGCCACTGCAATCAGGCTAAGCAACGTACTGAAAATATCAATCAGCGTATGCAAAGCCTCAG
The DNA here is from genome assembly GCA_937911865.1 of uncultured Synechococcus sp. Lineage (GTDB taxonomy): Bacteria > Cyanobacteriota > Cyanobacteriia > Phormidesmidales > Phormidesmidaceae > Phormidesmis. Next base: position 13,860 of record CALDSK010000076.1, on the reverse strand, counting down.
CCAGCAAACACAAGGAATGGCTAATCCATCCGGCAGCCAACTCAACAGCAAACACCACCAAAGCTAGCCACAATATCATTAGCAATAGGCGATAGCTTATCTGCCGTTGGTATCCGCTTCCATTCATAGCCGATAGGCTAGCACGAAGAAGACCGAAATAATGAGCTAGAAGCTTGAGGGTTTTACCTAAGTTTTAGACGGGAAAACGGTCTGCACAAAAGGCTTCCGTAGAATTGCGCATCTCGCATTCCAGAGCACTTTCCAGATCTTGCATCAGCGCTCTGATCTACTTTTGTCGCCTGTCAGCCATGTAGAGAAAGCTAGCAAACGGTGTGTCTAAAAGACTCCGATAGCCCAGAAGAGCTGGAACTATCTGCATGTAGTAATATCTGCACCTAGCTTACAGCACCCTCGAAGGCTGTAACCCTTGCTAAGTCAAGCCAGGTGTTTAGCAATATTTAAAATCAGAAAGAGCACCGACGACTGGCCGTGTTTCGTCTCGGTGCTCTTGCTGGTTCGCTCCTCACACTCATCCAATATACGGGATGCAAATTGATTTGTCATGTCGAGTGGACGTTTTTATACTTTTTGAAAAACTGTCACACTCTCTGGCTTTGTTGCAAGGGTATTTAGTCTCTAGTTCATCTCAGTCTCAAATTCATCCCAGTCACGACTCCAGTACCAGGCAGCTGACTACAGCGTTTCGGGCGCGGCTTCTAGCAGGTAGCAGCGCAACAAAGTTTTGAGCGTGATTTGAACTGCTTGGACCAAATCAATATGGGCCTTCAGCTGATACTCATTTGATAAAGGTTCTACGGTTGTCTCAGGTGTTGAGGTCGCTATGCCAACGCGTAAATATAGACGACTCAACCGATCAAAAGACTGGCAGAGTCGGTCTGCTTGTTTCAGTAGCAGCTCTTTTCTATGAATAGGGTTTTGGTAAGGCGTCCAAAACATCGCGTCTACAGTTTCTATCAGGGTATAGACAAGGTTCGTAGCCGGTAAAGATAGGTCGCTACTGCACTGGGGAAAAGGCTGGGGAAAAGGCTGAGCAGAAGACTGCCTAGCCAAGTCGGCCTTCAAAGGATCTGTCTTGATAGCTGTCGTTCTGACTGTCTTCGTGTAAGAACAGCAGCGGGCAAAGGCGTGCTGCACTCGCCACAGACGGCTATCACCGCCCATGTCTGCTACAGAGCTATCTGCTGTAGAGCCCCCTGAATCAGGAGGGATCTCCTGTGTTGGGGAAACGGCTACTGGAGATTCTGGGAATTCAGCATGTGCTTTTGAGTACCTGTGGGTCTCCGCATTTACGCTACGAGATATAGCTGAATATTTGCGATCGCGAGACCGCCCCGCTTCAATAACTAATGTATGGATTGGTCTTGTCGAATACACACTTATTTGAAACTGCTCCAGCCAATAATGCATCCCTCGCTCAGATAGTTGGAATACAATCCATCCGGGTCGCTCTGATGTAATTTCTACTTCTTTCCAGAGATTAGATAAGAAATTAGATGCATTACCTACGTAATTACACTGCGGACGATCTGTTGTTAACTGAAATTGATTCAATTTTTCGACGATTTGATGCGTTTCGGATGTAAGCGATCTAGCTGAATTTAGATACCCTCTAGACACTAATATCTGAGGCAGCGGAGAAATATACAAGCAAGAATTATCGATTATTTTTTGCTTTAGCGGAATCTCATTCCAGGCTATAGCGCTCTTCTGACAAGGCGTTGATTCTTTAGGCAGATCTGCTTTTCTGTTATGTGAAAAGCAGATGAAGCTACCTTGTTCTTCTTTATATTTGGCCAAGATGAAGTCATCTAAGCAATTTAGCAAGATGCCTTTTATGGAAAAAACGTTTATTGCATTGTGAGGGGTTGAAGCACCTTGACAAACAAATTCATCCTGGTTTCTACTTGGCATGTTCAAGGTTTTCCGACTGATGCTTTCGGGAAATGCTGAAGTAGTGATAAAGAAGAGAATTTACGCATACAAAACCTAACAATTTATATTAATGTACTAGCAGTATTCGAGACGTTATGGCTTAGTCTTGTGTGAGTTAATGCAAGGTGATTGCTTATACCTCGTCACGAATACCCTCCACTTATATGCCCCCTTATCAGTGGACATCCGAGATTACACCTAAAATTGCCCCTATGTTGACAGACGATACTCTAATCTCTCCGTGGAAACACGCAATTTTTGAATGCCGAGTATTTTCAATGTCGAAATTTTCAAAGCTATGTCATTACTCATTACATTTAGATGACGTTATCCACAACGGTCAAACACAATCCCAATACTGCTAACATGTCTTCCCCTCAACCAGATAATGCACGCCCGTTTTTGGCCTGGCAGCGTATTTCTGACTGGGCAAGCGAACACTATCGGTGCCGGACCTTTAATAAGGACGAGAAAATTCCAGCACGTCCTGGGCTTCTATATCTGGTTCAAAAGGGTTCTGTACGTCTCTTGGGCAATGCGCAAGTGAGCGCTACCACTAAGAAAAATAGTGCGTCTGCTCGTATGCCCTTAGTAGCTTCTGAAGAAGCCTTTCTCGGTTTTGTCGGTGCGGGTCAACCGTTTGAAGTGGTGGCTCAACCACCTTTCACACTGCAAAGCTTTGCCCACGTCGATCAGACCACCGTTATCTGGCTCTATTGGAACGATCTTGACACATGGCCTCATTTCCAAAAAGAGGTGCTGGACGCTTTTCGTCGTCAGCATCAGCGTAAGCTGCTGTGGCTGAGCACGTTGGGACAGCGTCGAACAATTGATCGACTGTTGGGCTTTTTAACGCTGCTGATCGATGAACATGGCGAGTATTGTGAGCAGGGCTACTATTTGCCTTTCCCACTTACGCATGCGCAAATCGGTAGTGCAATTGGCTCTACCCGGGTTACCGTCACTCGTTTGATGGGAAAGCTGCGGCAGGGTGGCATGATTCAAAGCTACGGTGAGAATTTGATTTGTATCCCTCATAGCGCTAATTGGAAAAAGCAAAACTAGTATGCTTCCTCATAGTAGAAAGAGCCCTGTGCGTACGTTGCACAGGGCTCTTTCTTTTGTCTGGCCTAGCGGCTTGACTTATTAGTCCTGGCTGGCTTAGTGCAGACTTGCCATATGCCTTGATGAGGGAGCATCAATGGGGTAGAACCGCAGCAGCAGAGAATTGAGTACAACGGTCACTGAACTGAGTGCCATCAGGGCACCTGCGAAGCCGGGACTGAGAGAAAGCCCAAAAGCAGGGAGAAAAAGACCGGCTGCAAATGGAATGCAAATGAGATTATAGGCGAAGGCCCAAGTTAGATTCTGGCGAATTTTGTTGAAGGTGTTTCGACTCAAGGAGATAGCGCTTAGAACATCTGTAAGCGCGTCACCCATTAGAACAATATCAGCAGTGCCCATAGCTACTTCAGTACCAGAGTTAAGCGCAATCCCGACATTGGCTTGCGCCAGCGCAGGGGCATCGTTGATGCCGTCACCCACAAATCCAACTTGCTTGCCTGCCTTTTGCAGCTGACTAATCGCGTCGACTTTGCCTTCAGGCGAGACGCTTGCTTGAACCTGTGAAGGAGAAAGCGAGAGCTGCTCGGCGATCGCACTAGCTGCTTCCACACTATCGCCACTCAATATTCGGCTCTCAATGCCTAGCTGACGAAGCCGAGAAATCGTCTCTACCGCTTCTGGCCTCAGGGTGTCACTGACGCCAATAATGCCTATCAGCCGCTGGTCTTGCGCAATAAACACAGCCGTTTTGCCCTGCTGAGCCAAGTTTTTAGCCCGTTCGACATCAGCATTGTCAATGCTGCAATGGTTCATTTCCATCCATGCCAGGTTGCCGAGCAAGCTCTGAGAAGAGGGTAGAGTCTCGAATAGATTTCTCTCGCAATCGATCGATTGATCACTTTCTATCTGGTCGCTTTCTACAAGGATTGCGCTAACGCCCAGCCCCGCCTGCGTATAGAACGCTTCGGCCCTCAGCGGTGCTAGCGCTCTATCCTTGGCCGCCTGCTGAATAGCAACCGCTAAAGGATGCTGAGTTCCTTTCTCTACGCTATGAGCAATTTGCAATAGACGATCGGTTGAGCAAGGGGTCTCACCCAAAGGCAAGATGTCCGTTACGCTAGGGACACCCGAGGTCAACGTGCCTGTTTTATCGAACACCAGAACATTCAAATGATGGGTCGCTTCTAAAACATCGCCGCCACGAATCAGCAGCCCTTGCTGTGCACCAATTCCCGAACCCACCAAAATAGCCGTGGGCGTAGCCAAGCCCAAGGCACAAGGGCAGGCTACCACCACCACTGAAATGGCTAGCTTTAGGCTGACCAGCAATCGTAGCGAGCCAGTCAGCGCTGTGGCCATAGTCGATTGAGCAGATGATTGAGCAGACGTGGACACTGCGGTCGCATCTGGCAACAGGTGGCTGTGGTGAGCAGCCGCTTGATGAAGATGTCCCATCGCGGCGATCGCCGCCTCTGGCCACAGCGCAGTTCCAACGAAGTACCAAAAGCAAAAGGTCAGCGCCGCACAGGCCAACACGCCGTAAGTGAAGTAGCCAGAAATCAGATCGGCAATTCCCTGAATGGGCGCCTTGCGGGTTTGTGCTGTTTCTACCAGCTGGATCATCTGGCCCAGGGTGGTATCTGCACCGGTCCGTGCCACCTGCAATATAACTACGCCCGACTGATTGAGCGTGCCGGCAACCACCTCGTCCCCGACCTGCCGAACAACTGGCAGCGATTCTCCAGTGATCATGGATTCGTCTAGCGTGGTTTGCCCGTGGATAATCTTGCCGTCAACTGGAATTTTTTCACCGGGCAGTACTCTCAGCTGTTCGCCAATCTTGACCTGATTGGCAGGGATTTGAATATCGTCTGATTCGATTAAGGAGGTGGCATCGTCAGCGGATGCAGCTTGCGCAGAAGGAATGAGCCGGGCCTTTGCAGGTTGCAGCGCAATCAGCGATCGCAATGATTTCGCTGCATTAAATCGAGCGCGATGTTCCAAAGTACGCCCAATCAAAATAAAGCTGAGCAGCATAACGGGCTCATCGAAAAAGCAGGCCCAGCCGAGACTTGGGAACAAAAAAGCAGCCAGACTGGTGGCGTAGGCACTAATGGCCCCCAAGCTCACCAGCGTGTTCATATTAGGTGCCCCCCGACGAGCCCCCTGGAAGCCTTCTACTAGAATGTCGCGAGCAGGGAAAAGCAGCGTTAGCGTTGCTAGCAGTCCGTGAAACCAAAGCGTGCTGATAACAGGAATGGTCAACCACGGCTGGAGAAAATCGTACTGCGCAAACCCTAGATGTTTCAGATGGCCAAAGGTTGAGAGCAATAGCAACAGGCTGGCGATCGCAGCTTGAGTCGTCTGCGCCTGCTGTTCTTTTCGCTTACGGCTCACCCAGTCCGACTGGGAATCTTGGCCCAACGTAGGAGCCGCATCCTTACCTCTGACGTGGCTGGGATAGCCTGCTGCCGTCAGCTGATTGGCGATCGCCTGCGGACTTGCACTCGGCGAGCACTCTACCGCAGCCACCTCTGTGAGCAGGTTCACGGTCGCATGCAAGACACCTGTTTGCTGCATCAGCTTTTTTTCGACGGTGCTCACGCAGCCCGCACACATCATGCCTTCTACATCTAGCACCACAGTTTGGGCTATCTCTTGCGTGGAAAGATGCGTAGAAGGATTGCTAGATCGATCGGCAGATCCGACCGGGTCGGATGGGTGGTTAGGCGAATTTAGCGGGAGAGCAGGCGATGCAAGCTGGCTCATGAAATAAACAGCAATCAGTGGTAAATGGTAGCTCTAGGTTGGAACTATTGGCTTTGATCCTACGACAAGAATACTTTTCTGTTATCCATCCACCGCTAGAAAGGACTGAATCTATACGTTTTCTTTGGGGTTGACGTTAAGTAGAGGTGGCACACACAACAAAGGACGATGCACCCAAACGATACGCTGAGTAACACCTGCATAGCTGTCGATACTTAATGAGATTGCAAGCGGTGCGATGATAGCAGTGATCGATGAATAGGCGGTGTCGGTGGTATGTTTTCAGATATTGCGCAGCATTGGGCCAGTGAATGTATTGTGGCACTGGCCAAGCGGAACATTATTCAAGGCTATCCCAACGGGACGTTTCGACCCAAAGCCGTCGTCAGCCGCGCCGAGTTTGCAGCGCTGATGCAGCGAGTTTTTCCAGAGGCTCCCAGTAAAAAAGGTGTGATCGCCTTTCGAGACGTCCTGCCTGAGTTCTGGGCTAGCGGTGCGATCGCTTGGGCCAGTGAAAGAGGTCTTTTCAGCGGCTACGAAGACAACCGCTTCTTGCCCAACAAGACCCTTTCAAGGGTGCAGGCTTTGGTCGTTCTGATGGCCGGAGTATCGGCAGAGCAGTCGAGCGAGGCTGTCAGCGCCCCCGAAGCGACCGAAGTAGAGCAGGCGCTAACACAACAAACTAAGCAAATATTTAGCGATGCCGACACGATTCCAGCCTACGCGCAAGAAGCGATCGGGAAGGCTATTCAGCGGGGCGTTTTAGAGACACTGCCTGAACCTCGACCGCTGCTGCCGAGTCAATCCATTAGCCGAGGTGAAGTGGCCGCCTTGCTGTGCAAAGTGTTGGCCATTCCAGCATCAGAACTTACAGGCAAAAGACCCGGTTTAGCTCAAGATAAGCGCAGTATTTTTCAGACGCTGTTTCGTCAAGAGACCGGGTTTGATGCTGCTGAGCTAGCATTTTTAGACAAAAAGATTCAGCAATCGCCCTACCGTAATGATATTAAGCAGGTCGCCGTTCGCCTGCAATCGCCAGACGGCGTTCCCCTTAATTTAGATAACAGCGCGCCCTATCCTCATCGAGGCGAGCGTCCGGCAATCGACGGCAGCGGGCTCGATTTTCTATCGCCCGAGATTCTCTCAGGCTGCTTGTGTGTGGCGACCAGCTCTCAAGGTGAGCTCAAGGCCAGGTGGCTAGGCCGCGACGCTCTAACAAACCGGCAGATGTGGAGCTCAACTAAATTCATTTCCTTGCTGAATCTGATTGATAGGGCTAACGGCACTGCCGCCCTAACCGATATTGATCAGTGCCGGATTCGCCGCGCCGGAGGACAGGGTGGCTTCGCGTTCAATGCGCTCGCCTCAGGGATTATGTCTTACGACAATCGCATTGCCACGTCAAACTCGCTAGCCGCGATGTTTAAGCACTTCAACACACCCGCCGGGTTGGAGAAATGGACCCGGCAAATGACCGGCAATCAGCAGCTATCGTTCCAAGGTCGCTACGGAGAAGTGCCCTTTATCCAAACCCCTGAGCTGTGGGATAGCAAAACGAAAAGAGTCCTGATTAAATCGCCTGGAGAAGCGCACCAGGGGCAAAATCTAGTCTCCACCTACGACCTTACCCGACTGATCACCATGGCGGGCTGGCACTGGCGTTTGCCGAGCCCGGCGATTATTCCACAGGTTCAATCGCACAGTTTAGAAAGCGTACTGCGCGCCATGGGAGTCGATACCGCAAGGTATGTAGATGTCGCCTTAGAAACCTTGGGCCTTGCTGGCGTGGTTAAATCGCCCGTTATTTTGTCTAAAAGTGGATTTGGCCGAAGCGATCAGCGCGATCGCACAGAACTCACCTACTGCGCACTGGTCCAATTCAGCTTGCCGCGATCCAGGGCAACTGACCCAACAGCAAGTCACCAGCACTATTCTTTCGGACTCACCCTGATTGCAGCGCAAAGGACGGGCGATGGTAATCAGGAAGCTCGCTTTGTCGATGCACTTATGGCAGCCGAAGTCACAGAGATCATCCGTAGATTAGTCATTGGCAAGCTTTAGATGCTACTGGCGTGCGGATTCTTCATCAACCGCAAATGTCTTACAGAATGCTGTGCACTTGCCAGGCTGTGCACTTGCCAGGCTGTGCACTGACCAGAAAGTCTACGCGCTCTGAACGATATCCAGACGAGATTCCAACAGCCGTTTCATCCAGCCATTCAAATAATCCTCATTCAGCACCTGCTCTTTAGGATCTGTTGTATTGGTGGGATAGGGCATCAGTCCTCTAACGGCCGCTTCCGTCACACAAAACATAGACTTTTGAAAGCTTTGACTGAGCTGAACGCGCACATCGTCTTGGCCGCGCACCGATCTGCCGTACATTTTGGCTAAATAATCGGGTACATAGTGGCGCATATCCTGCATAAGCAGGGTCGGCGGAATACCGGCTCCCCCAATTGGCAGTGGGTCTGCAAACAGCGCGCCATAGCCAAATTGAGCCTGGTCAATCGGAATTTGATGCGCCTGAGCGTTGTAAGAAACCGTGCCAAAAAATGGCGTTCCTCGAAAGAAAATGGACTCGACATAAGGCACCGCCGTATCGGGCAAAAAGGTCAGCCCAACTGACTTCGGAATGATGTCATACCGAGTGCCACCGATGGTTACTGAGTAGGTAATCGGTCTAGAGGCATCCGCAACTAGGCCAGCTTTAACAAACTCAACGACGCTGTCGATTGATTTGATATTGCCTTGGTCGTACTGTTCGGACAAATTTATGAAAATATCGCTCATCACCCGCCAGAACTGACCTAGCCCTGAGTAATAAGCGAGCTGACGGACCTGCTCAGGCAAAAACTCTGGAAAAATCTTGTTGAAGACAAACAGGACAGGATTGCGTCTTGCCTTGGCATGAATCGCCGGACTGCAGCAGGCCCAAAAATCGTCAGAGTCGAGGTAGGTATCTAGACCACCGCCCCCGTGCCACATCATTGTGCGCATCACGTACTCGGCGTACTCGTAGTTGATGCGGTTATGCCAAATGTGTTTGGCCATTTTTTTGGGCGTGACATTGCCGTCAAAGTACTTAAACAGTGGAATCAGGTTTAAGAACTGATGATTAGCGATGTACTGCAAGTTGATGGCGTAGGCATCGAGAACGACGCCATAGGCTTTGAGTACGCCCACGACTTCTTTCAGGTTTTCAGCGGTGTCGGGCAGCAGGGTACGGCCTGAGAGCAGCCGAGCAACATACTCAGCCTGAGAATAAGCAGGAGCCGGTTGCAGCTGCTCAATAGTAGAAAATGTTGTGGTCATAGCGAAGGTGCGTAGGACAACCAATCAATTGAACCTGGCGCTGCATTGATATCGATTGAGGGGCTATGAATCAATGAAGTGACAGTTGGCGACAACCCGGAAGTCTGTATCTCTGGCGGCTGTATCTCTAACGTCTGTAGGGGCGTTTCAGCAGGCTGAGAGACAAGTGTAGCTGCACGTAGTGCGTTCGGGACAAAGGCAGTGGTCGTAGATTCTATCCATCGGGTCATCCACTCTGGCTGTAGGCCAAAGGCAAAAATGATGAGAACAAGGGCGATCGCAGGAGCGCGATCGCGCCAGCTAACGCCTGGCAGGGTCACGACGATAGAGCCACCCACGCTGTCGTCAGCGGAGGTCAACCGACCAAAGAAGACACGGTTAATCATCAGCAAAAAGTATACAGCCGTCAAGCCGGACCCGACCATACACAGCAGAGTTTGCAGTGCGTGACGCTCAAAGCTGCCGCGAAAAACAATAAACTCTGAAATAAAGCCAGCCATACCCGGAATACCCGCACTGGCCATTGCACCTAGCACCATCAAGGAACCGATAAAAGGCAGCCCTCGCTCAGGGGCTAGCAGGCCTCTGAGAACGTTTAAATCGCGCGTGCCAGTTTTTTTGTACACTACGCCCACCAGCAAGAACATCAAAGCTGAAATCAAACCGTGGCTGACCATCTGCATAACGGTGCCCAAGATACTGAGCGGGTTAGCAGCAGAGGCGGCCAGCAAGATATATCCCATATGCCCGACAGAGCTGTAGGCCACCATTTTCTTCATGTCTGTTTGAGCGATCGCAGCCAAAGAGCCATACAGCACACTCACGACCGCCCACCAGGCCAGCAGCGGCGCAACTTCCATCCAGGCTTCTGGAAATAAGCCCAGGCCAAATCGCAGAATGCCATAAGTACCCAGCTTTAGCAGGACACCTGCCAGTAATACCGAGAGCGGGGTAGAGGCTTCCACATGCGCATCGGGCAGCCAGGTGTGAAACGGCACCAGCGGTATTTTGACCCCAAAACCAATCAGCAAAAAACCGAGCAGCAAGGTCTGCTGAAAGGCCGTTAGCCCCTGAGCCAAAGCAGGATTGTAGTCAAAAGAGCCCGTGCCTGACAGCAGCGCTAGCCCTAAAAACGCGGCTAATATCAGCGCCCCAGAAAGCGCGGTGTAAATCAAGAACTTAGTCGCCGCATAGCCCCGACGAGCCCCGCCCCAAATCGCAATCAGCAAATACAGCGGAATTAGCTCTAACTCGTAGAACAAAAAGAAAAGCAGCAAGTTCTGGGCTAAAAAGGCCCCAGCAACCGCGCTCGTAATCAGCAGCAGCATAGAGTAATACAGCCGTGGCCGCTTAATCTCACTGCTGATGTATACCGAAACCAGGCAGAGCAAGCTGTTAATCGCCAGCAGCGGCAGCGCGACCCCATCGACCCCTAACCGATAAGACAGACCAAGCGTCTCTATCCAGTCCAGCTGCTCAACAAACTGAAATCCAGGATTTGTAATATCGAACTGAGCGATTAGGTAAATCGTGACCGCTAGATTCACCCCCAGCGTAATCAGAGAGCCTCGTCGAACCTGTTTGGTTGCGATCGTCCCTGGCCAAATACCGATTAGCAAAGCCCCTGCCAGCGGAATTAGTATCAGTGCGCTTAATATCACAGCCTTTCTCCTACCACCTTGCCCAAGTTGTCATGAGGACCAGCAGGCCCACCCCCACCACGATGGTCAGGATATAGTTTTGCGATCGCCCCGACGAACTGTATTTCAACCCCTCGCCGCCCAGCAAAGAGGCAGCGCCAACCAGGTTCACAGCGCCATCAACCACATAGCGGTCAAACCAGCTGCTCCAGTTTGATAGCCGAGACACCAGCCGAACCACCGTCATCTCGTACAGCTTCTCAGTGTAGAAATCATTGCCCAACAGGTCTTGCACCCAGCGCACCTGACGAATACTAGAACGTGACCAAGCCCGGTTGAGCGGCAAGTAAAACCCTAGCCCTGCCCCCAGCAGGCCAGAGCTTACGAGTAATAGCACCGCTGGCAAATTAAAATACTCTACCGGCGGCAGCAGAGACATGCGATTCATTACCAGCGGCAGCAGCAGCACAAACACAGACAGGGTTAGCATCGGAATTGCCATCAGCCACCCTACTTCAGGCGTACGACGGGTTTTCGACTGAGGCTTACCCAAAAACACCAGCCTGAACACGCGGATTAAGTTCAACGCGCTGATAAAGTTCACCAGCAAAAATACACCCACCAGTAAGGGGTGCTCCGCCCACAGAAACTCAATCCCTAGAGAAAAAGACCAAAAGCAGCCAAAAGGCAAAACCCCTGTGAGCCCTAAAGCCCCGGTCAAGAAAGTGATTGTCGTTGCGGGCATACGCGACCACAGCCCACCTAGCTCAGTCAAATCTTGATTGTTGGTGGTAAAGACAATGGCACCGATGCTCATAAAAATAAGCGCTCTGCCCACCGCATGGGTAAACAGCAGCATAAAGGCCACCCCTGGCCATTCCGTACCCACCGCAATAAAAACCAGACCGATATAAGCGCTCGTTGCGTAGGAGAACGTTCGCTTAAAGTCAATTTGAGACAGCGAAACCAAAGACGCGCCAATCGCAGTTGTCACGCCAATGACAATCAAGACATCTAGAGCAATCGGTGAAATGACCACAACGGGCTGAAGCTTAATTAAGACGAACGCGCCGCAGGTAACAACCACCGAGTTTCTGAGGATAGATGCTGGGCTAGGCCCTTCCATCGCTTCATCAAGCCACAGGTGAAGCGGGAACTGAGCGCACTTTCCGGTCGGACCCGCAATCAGTGCTAACCCCGTCAAAGTTGCGGCTAACGGCGTAATATCGGCGTCTTTTACCCATATGTACAAATCGTCAAACTTGAGGCTGCCAGCATAGGTACTCAGGGCCACTAGGCCCATCAGCAGCAATACATCCCCAACTCGCTTAGTCAAAAATGCATCGCGAGCAGCGGTAATAACCAAAGGCTGCGCGTACCAGAACCCAACAATTAAGTAAGTCGAGAGCGTCAGCATCTCAAGCAAAAAGTAGCTCGAAAAAAATGAACTACTTAAAATTACGCCGCTAATAGCCCCCTCAAAAAATCCCATAAGCGCAAAAAACCGAGCTAGCGCCCAGTCTTTTTCGAGATAGCCCATGCCATAAATTTGGGCCAACAAGCTCAGCCCGGTAGTCAACGCCAAAAAGATTAGGTTGACGGTAGAAAGATCTAGCGCGGCAGATAGATTCAAACCGGCCACCTGTAGCCACTCAAAACTCACTACCTGCGTTCCCGCGTTCCAAATAGCTGGGAAGAGGAAAAAGCCGTGAAGCGTAGCCAGCAATGTCATAAAGACATTGATATACATGGCTGGCCTCGGACCACTTTGCCGGATCAGTCGAGCGGCCCAGGGAAGCGCCAGCAGCGCGCCTACCAGCCCATACATTGGAATTAGCCAACTCCAATCAATCAAAAATTGCATTATTGTTGACATTTACGTAAAAAGTTTTGAACACATGACGCGCACTCGTTTGGCGTAAATTATGAGGGGTGTTAGATGAGGGTATTAGAGACGTCTCCCCCCTTTAGAGCATAAAATTGAAGGCGGCAAAATTGAACGGAGTTGTTAACTTAAGTTGTTAACCAACATTGCTGACGAGCTAAGCTTTTGACACGACAAAATTGGTTGAAGAGAGAATAATTAGAATTAGCACTATAAGTCAGCACTAGGGGTCAGCACCAGAAGCACCGATGAGTGATATCAAACTTCAACAGCCACCTCAAAAGAGTTTTCTGTTTGCGCGTACGGTCGCTTCTCTCTTGCACATTCATTTGCCAGTTGATTAACGCTAACCCACCTTTTCAACCCGCCGATTCAAAATCAACAGCCTGCCGCTGAGCGAATACCTGAGGGAACATGAGTGAGATTCATTGAGTTATCTCTATATTTCTCTATAATACCTGAATGACGGGCATCTCGGCCTGAGATCGCCCACAGACAAGGCCGCGCTTTAAATATTTGTCACAGTTGTCATTTTCTCAATGTGGCAGCAGCGCGCAGGGGCAATATAGAGGCCCCGCGATAAAAGTTAGCCTGTCGATAGGACTGCTGGGATCGCTGACAGAAGGCTTATAGGAGCTTCTGTCGCTTTTTACATACCCCCATAATTGAGTCATTGTGGCAAGTACCTTTGAGATAAGTTTCAATGATGTTCATTATTAGTGACAATCATTGAGGCTTATATTGTCAAAGGGGCAACGTCATTTTATTCTGAGTTATGACGCACTAAAGTCGTTCAGGCAAGATTAAAAGAATTTTAAAAAGTAGAAACAGCTGATTTTTCACGCACTGCCTATTGGAATCTCCGTGGTCAAACGAAGGTTTTTCTATCATAAATTCGGCCTGTAGTAGCTTTTTATTTAGGAGATTTCGACTAATGCCTATCGCTGTAGGAATGATTGAGACAAAAGGCTTCCCCGCAGTGGTTGAAGCAGCTGATGCGATGGTGAAAGCCGCTCGTGTTACCCTCGTTGGCTACGAGAAAATCGGTAGTGGCCGCGTTACGGTTATTGTTCGTGGTGATGTTTCTGAAGTTCAGGCTTCCGTCTCTGCTGGCATTGAGTCTGTCAAGCGAGTCAATGGAGGTGAAGTGCTCTCTACTCACATCATTGCGCGTCCTCACGAGAATTTAGAGTTTGTGCTGCCGATTCGCTACACCGAAGCGGTAGAGCAGTT
>CALDSK010000075.1 GCA_937911865.1 uncultured Synechococcus sp. | reverse complement strand
GCACTGGTTTGCTTACCGCTGCTACTGTACCTCACTCAAGTGAGAACCGCTATAATTGCATTGTTTGACCTGCTAGTGAACAAGCTAATTGAGAGATGAATAGCTGTGAGGCATATGGGTCGTTCTCTTGACTTTGTGCGTCTTTGAAGTGAAGAACATGGCGAGCATACTCCAGAATAATGTGCTGAAACCCTCCGCAGGTTCCTAGACAGGGCACATGGTTTTCTCTTGCGTAGCGAATGGCTTCCAGCATCTTATCCATATTCTTGTATGGACTACCAGGCGCAACCCAGATACCAGATACGGTCTCTAGCAGTGAGCGACTAATGTCTTCTGTTGAAACCCATTTGCTATCTACTGACAGTGACAATTGCTGACAAGAGTGGGGGATCGCGGCGTCAGTCGCGGCGTGAGGCTTAAAGGTTGGTGAATGCTCACCCAAGATAGCAACAAGTGGTTTCACTACGCACTACTCCTGCTTTTGGTTGTTGACTGACACTAAGGTACAAAGCGTGAGAGCATGAGTCAAATTCATTTAAGTTATATTCAACATGAAGAAAATATCTATGACGCTAGCGCAACTACAGGCTTTTTCAGCAATTGCTGACGTCGGAAGTTTTACGCTTGCAAGTAAGCAGTTAGGTATGACGCAATCAGCAGTGAGTCATGCAGTTGCCGCCCTAGAAAGGGAGCTTCAGGTCTCTCTGTTAGAGCGCAGCCGGGGCAGTGTTACTGCTACAGAGATTGGAGAGCAGGTGCTATCTCGGGCTAGAGAAATATTGGTGCTTGCAGAGCAAATACAGCAAAGCGCAGCCACAGCGATAGGATTGGAAACAGGACAAATCCGTTTAGGTAGTTTTCCAAGTGTCTCTGTTAGGTTTCTTCCTGATCTGCTACGTCGATTCCATCGACGCTATCCTGGTATTGAAATTACTTTACTTGAGGGAACTGACCAGGAGGTCAGGGAGTGGATTCAGACCCGCGCGGTGGATGCGGGAGTCGTTACTCTACCCACTGATAAAGAATTTAAAACGATTGAGCTTACTCAAGACGAATTTCTAGCAATTGTTCCAAAACATCATAGGCTTGCAAGCAACAGCCAAGTCGATGTCCGTCAGCTTTCAGAGGATCCATTTATTATATCTAAGTCCGGCTGTGGCCCGTTCATTAAATCGCTTTTTCGCGAGGCAAACGTCGCACCCAAGATTCAGTTTGAAGTAATCAGCTTGCAAACCATTTTTGCGATGGTAGAAGATAGTATGGGTGTCACTATTGTTCCTTCGATGACACTTCCAGCTGACTGTTCCAAACTACATACTATGTCTCTGAGCCCGAAACAGCTCAGGCGAACTGCTTTTGCTTCTCTAGCTGAAAGAAGTGTTACACCTGCTCTATCAGCATTCTTGAATGAGATAGAACTAAGTCTTTAAGCGGCTGTAATGCTCACACCATACTGCTTTTAGGCTGTGTTCAGATATTTAAATAATTGGAGCCGCATACCAACAAGCCGTGGAGAACTAACTCCGAAGAGATTAGTTCTGTTCGTCAGCTTCCCTGTATCTTCTCGATTGATGAATACGGTTATGACATTGATAAGTTCATGCGATCGCTCTGAGAAATCATCCAAGAATTTACCAGTACAACAAGTTGCTCAGTTGATATCTTTTTGTCTTATGAAACTTGAGAAATGTCAGTGGTGTGGACTAGAAACGCCCGAAAGTGATGGTCCTGTTCATCGATACTTGGGCGGTACGCCAGGGTGTTGGGCGCACTACGGCAAGCTGCTCGCTAGAGAATATGAGAATTATGATTACATGGTAGTACATGGCCTTACCGTAGACGCTTACGCACTTCAGCATCCTGGCGAGAAGAGCCTCCCGGCAACTCGGTCAACATACATTCATTTAGCTAGCCTCTTCAGCTACTTTGAGTTGAAACGCTCAATTAGTCAGCTCGCTGGCATAAAGCAAGCAATTGCAACACATAAGCTCAGTGATGAATGGCTGATACCGCCAACCGAACTGGACGGTATTAATGTAGACGATGTATTAACAGCGCAGACTGCTCAGCAGCATCGGCAGTCTGTAGAAGCGTGGGCGAGATATATATTTGAGTGCTGGGCACCGCATCATGAAAAGATTACTCACCTAATTGCTTGATATGATTTTCTTTGAAACAGAACGGTTGCTATTTCGCTGCTTTGATGGGATTGACGGTCGTAATCGTCCGCTTTACATTGTTGAAACAAAAGACATTTTGCGAAGCTAGCGTTGAGACTAACTTGTATAGATAAAAGACTATAATTGATAAATATGAGTCTCAACAAAAGACTCAGAATGGGTCTCACATTTATGTAATAGTCTCATAAAAAGACTATGTTTGATTCACTTAAGTCTCATAATAAGACTTAGCTTAAAGCGTCTGCTCAGCTTTAAGCTAAGTGTCAGTTGAGGTGAAGCAGTGGCGGCGAGCCTTACAGTTAAAGGGATTTTCTCGCTGGGACTGATTTTTTATGGCATCTAAGCAATTTATTTTTTTAGGGCCACCTGGAGCGGGAAAGGGGACGCAAGCAGCTACTTTGGCTGCGCGTTGGCAGGTGCCGCATATTTCAACGGGTGATATTCTGCGAGGTGCGATTACAGCTCAGACGCCGCTTGGAACGCAGGCAAAAGCTTGTGTCGATGCTGGTGAGCTGGTTGATGATGAGCTGGTTTTGGATTTGATGCGCGATCGCTTTGCTCAGTCAGATATGGAAAATGGCTGGATTTTGGATGGGTTTCCGCGATCGCTCGCTCAAGCTGAAGCGTTTGATCATCTGCTGAAGACACTGAAATTGGCTCGTCCTAAAGTGGTGTACTTCAAGGTCATGACAGGGCTTTTAATCGATCGGCTGCTGGGAATGAAGCGTCCGGACGATACGGTAGCTACGATTCGCCGTCGGCTTGCCGTTTATCAAGAAGAGACTACGCCTTTGCTTGAGTATTATCAGCAGCAAGACTGCGTAACCACTGTGAATGCGAGCCTTGGACTGGCGGAAGTTGCCAATGCGTTGAGGCAGTTGGAGCATGCAGAAGTCAGCGTAACGGCTAGCTTTATTACTGATGAAGCGGAGTTTGAAGGTCTGTTGGCACAAGCTCAGCTGCTGGTGGTGGACTGCACGGCAACCTGGTGCGGTCCCTGTAAGCTGGTGGCCCCGATGATGGATCGGCTGGCTGCTGAGTATGGCGATCGGGTGAATGTTTTTAAGCTAGATGTCGATGCGCATAAAGCGGTCGCGACGCGATTTAAAGTAAAGGGAGTTCCTTTAGTGATGTTTTTGAAGGAGGGTGAGCTGTTGGAGTCTATGGCTGGCGTGAAGCCTTACCCTGTTTTTCAGGCGGCTGTCGCTCGCTGGATGTAACGTTTTTGATGTTTGCCCAGTCATCTGCTCAGTTATCTGCTCAGGTCTTGTCGGAGAGTTGGTTTTTAGGCTATGGAATCTAAGCAGCTTATTCTTTTGGGACCACCGGGTGCGGATGTAGAAACGCAGGCGATCGCGCTAGCGAAGCAGTGGCAGGTCCCGCCTGTATCAATGACAGGTCTGATCCGGCAGGCGATTGTAAAAGAATCTGCCATAGGCATTGACGTGCGGACGTATCGAGAGAACGCTGAGCCGATTCCAGATGAGCTGCTGATTAAGCTGTTACGCCAGCGGTTTGAGCAGCCAGATGTGATGCTCAATGGCTGGGTGTTAGCGGGATTTCCCGATACGCTAGCTCAGGCAGAAGCTTTGGATAAACTGCTGCTGTCGTTTGGTTTGCCAGTCGCAAAAGCGGCTTATATAAAAGCGAGTACCGGAATTTTGATCAATCGGCTGACGGCAAGAGAAGAGATCAGTGAAAGTGTGAGTGTGCTGCGTAGCCGGGTTACTGAGTATAAGCAAACTATTGTCCCGATCATGGAGTATTACCAGCAAAAAGAGAGTAAAGGGGCAGCAGCGCCTTCACGGTTGACAGTTGTGAATGGAAGTCAGTCTGCGGCGGAGGTTATCAACGCGCTCGCTCAGCTAGAGAACAAGGAGACCGGGGCCGCTCGCTTTATTGATGAGGCTGAACTCAATACGCTAATGAAAACAGAGTCTCTGCTGGTTGTGGACTGTGTGGCGTCTTGGTGTGGACCCTGTAAGCAGGTGTCACCGCTGGTGGATCGACTGGCTGAGGAATATAGCGATCGCGCGACTGTGGTGAAATTGGATTTTGACAACAACCGGCAGGTCTCTAAACGGTTTGGGCTAAAAGGGATGCCGTCGGTAATGTTCTTTAAGCAGGGTGAGCTGCAAGAGACGCTGACAGGAATGAAGCCCTACACTATCTATGCCAAAGCGATGACGCAGCTGCTGTAAGTGGTTTGACGTTCACTACTTGACCATCATCGACTTAACCATAATCGACTTAACCACAATCGACTTGAGTGTAATCAACTTGACTATAATCAACAGGTTCAATTGAAATGCTGTTTGGGTTGGTATGGCTGCTGCTTTAGAACTGCGATCGCTCAGCAAACGATTTGGTACTTTCTGTGCGGTCGATCAGCTAAGTCTGTCGGTGTCGCCAGGGGTGCTGTACGCCTTTTTGGGCGCTAACGGGGCTGGGAAAACCACCACGCTGCGGATGGTTGCAGGGCTACTGCAGCCAGACGGTGGAGATGCGCTGGTGTGGGGAAGCAGTATTACAAACTCACCCAGGAAGGCCAAACAGCGGTTAGCTTATGTGCCAGACGAGCCCCTGCTGTATGGCAAGCTGCGTCCGATGGAGTATCTGGAATTTGTTGCAGGGCTATGGAACATTCCTGCCTCGAAAGCTCAGCCACACGCGCAGTCACTACTCAAGCAGCTAGGTTTATGGGCGGTACGCTCTGACTTTACAGAGACGTTTTCTCGGGGTATGAAGCAAAAGCTGGCATTAGCGGGCGCGTTTATTCATGAGCCTCAGCTGATTATGCTAGATGAACCGCTGAATGGGTTAGATGCGGCGGCGGCGCGGCTGGTTAAAACAATGCTAATAGATTACGTGCGTCAGGGCAATTCAGTTATTTTAACGACGCATGTATTAGATGTTGCTGAACGTATGGCTGAGCAGATTGGCATTTTGAACCGGGGGCGGCTGATTGCGGCTGGCACATTAGACGATTTGAGAGCTCGCAGCGGTGAAGCTGGCGGTACGTTAGAGAGCGTTTTCTTGGAGCTGATCGATCAGTCTGACCGTATCGATCGCAATCAGGCTGAAGAGGTTTGAGTATGCAGAATCGATCGGGTGTGGCTTTGACCGGCTGGCTGCTAAAAAATGAGCTGCGGCTGTGGTGGCGTAAGACAACAGGGGTCAAGCATTTTTGGATTTGGATGGTTGTTCTATGGCTATTTCTTGCCTTTGTGTTTGTTTCGTTCTGGTTTGGATTTAGCCCTGTACGTTTGGCAACGGCTGAAGCTGAGCTACCGGCTGAGGCGCTTTGGGTAGCTGCGGGGCTGTGGCTACTGGGCTTCGTTTTTGCTTTTAATCAGTCTGTCGGTGAGAGTGTTGTTGTTTTGTTTGAGCGCGGTGATTTAGATCTGTTGTTAGCGTCACCTGTTCCTGGCCGTGCTATTTTTTCTGTTCGGCTTCTCTGTGTCGCCTTCTGTACGTTTTTTAGCTTTTGTATGGTTGTGGTACCGGCCAGCCTACTGGCTGTTTTTTTAGGCTTTTCGGAGCTGTTGGGCCTGTATCCGACGCTGGTAGGAATTTGCCTGGTGACGGCCAGCTTAGGCATGCTCGTAACGCTGCGGATTGTGCGCTGGGTTGGAGCGCGGCGAGCACGAGTGCTGGTACAAATATTGAATTTGTTTGTGTCGCTGATGATTGTTTTGTCGTTCCAGGTGCCTAATTTTTTGCTGTCAAGCGGTGTGGACTTGAGCAACTTTTGGGATTGGCTACAAAGTCAGGCCATGCCCGGCAGCTTTTTAGGAATAGATAGCTGGATTTGGTTTCCGGCTCGGGCAATGCTGCTGGATGGGGCATCTGTAGGATTAACGCTGGGGGTGAGTAGTGCGATCGCTGCGTTTACTGTTTATGCACTTGAACAGGCTTTTGTGGAAGGTACGCAGCAGTCTGTGGCTAGGAAGCGACGAGCGCGTGGTGGGAAAAACGCCACGCTGCGGGATGGTTTTGTTTGGGTGGTGCTGACAAAAGAATGGAGAACGATGCGTCGTCATCCATACTTGATTTCGCAGGTGGCGCTACAGGTCGTGCTGGTGCTGCCGCTAACCTGGCTGCTGTTGCAGGGCGAAGGTGGCAGCAATCCGCTGCTAGATCTGGGCCGGGTTGCGAATGTAGCGATGCCTTTTTTGGGTGGGCAGCTGGCCTATGTGCTGACGTTTGCGTGTCTGTCGGGTGAGGAGGCCGCTGATTTGTTGAAGGCGTCGCCAGCGGCAAGTGCTCACTTGAGACGGTTGAAGCAGCTGGCAGCGTTGATTCCGGTTTGGCTGCTGCTGTTGCCTGCGATCGCTGCGTTAATTTGGCAGGGGTACAACTGGTTCCCGGCAGTCGTGGCAGCAGCGGGTGCCTCTGTTGGGTCCTCATTTTTTCGGCTGTGGAATTCACAGCCAGTGAGGGCAGGAGAGCTGTTTCGGCAGCGAAAATTAGGTAAAACAGATTTACTGCTAACTGTGATGGAGGTGTCTTCTCCGTGGGCCTGGGTTAGTCTCGGGTCGGCTCTATACGCGGGGTCGGTCGCTTTTACGATTCTCTCAGCAGTAGGTATAGCTGTTTTGCTGTCGCTGGGCTACTGGCGCGGCCGGGCATTAGGATCTGCTCTGCACTATTAATGTAATGAGTTTGACTTGTTCAGAGCTTATTTTGTTCTAGAGGCCCCATCGGCTTGCGCTTGCGCCTGTGGTTGTTCATTAGCTGTTGCCAGTAGCGCTGCTATGCTATTTCTTCCCTAGAGGCTAAGTATGCTTGCTTTGCCCGCTTGAGCCTATGAATAACCGAGAAATCGTACGGTTGTAGACGGTGAGTAGGTGGATATAATTTGAGATAGTTACTAATGGCGAGCAATTTAACTTACCAATATCCTAAGCGTTAGGACATTTGCTATAAACCCCTAAAACAACGGCATATGGCTTCAAAAAAAGAGCTGCAAACGATTCTTCGAGAAGAGTACGGTATTAATAAAAATATTAGCCAGTCTTTGGCCCCTGAAGACTGCGAGCAGCTGCTTGTGACGTTGCGAAGTCAGCCAAGCGCGGTTAAACTGGTCGACTCTTTTGCTGAGAAAAATGCTGATTTGGGCAATCGCAATCGGCACTTTGGACAGCTGCGCAGCCGTGCTGAGAGTAAGCTAGAAACGCTACAAGCGGAATATCAGCAGCTCGAAGGGGAGGTCGCAGAACTTGGAAAGCAGGTTGCTGAGTTAGAAGGGCAAGTTGAGGCGATGGAAGCGGCCAAAGCTGCTCTTACTGACCGTAAAGACGTTATCAAAACCGAGACGCAAGCACTTGAAGCAGAGATTAATCGCTTACAGATGGAGAAAAGACTGCTGAGCTCACGTGTGCAAACGCTAACAACGCAAAATGATGAGCTATCTGACGCAAATATGGAGCTCAAAAAAGACAATAAAGAGCTGAAGAACGTTGTTGATCAAATTCGCCTGCGGTTAGCAAGAGATACAAAAGTGCTGCTTCAGTATGAAGACAATGAGCTTCGTAAGGCTTTGATTCGGCTGTTTAGGTGGACCTTAGGATAGAACTCAGTATGATTTCTGCAAGGTCTAAGAAGTCTCGGTCTAAGAAGTCACAGAAGCGTCTTTTTAGCGGCATGGACTACCGTGAGGTTCAACGCAGCAATGCGAGTAGACGTGGGCAGCTGCCAAAGCGTGATCGGGATTTGCTGAAGGCACAAGGCTACAGAAACCTAGGTTGGGATGATGTGATTCAGCTGTATCAAAAGCTAAATGAGCTGGAGCTACAGCTGGAGCCGACTGTAGACACGCTAGAGGATCTTTTTCTGAAGGCAGATCGAATTGGCCGTAAGTATCAGACGCGCGAGGAGATTGATGATTTTAATCGGCAATTGACGACCGAGGTGGGTGCGATCGCAGATATTGTTGACCAGCAGTTCCCCAACTCTGAATCAGAATTTGTTGACTATAGCCATCGGCAGGCGCGATCAAAAACAGCATTCAAACGTAAGCGTCGATAGTCTGGCGAGCAGTTCTTATCTGAAATGAATCTACTATGGAAAACTCGCCTAAAACGCTAGAAGAATTGTTTGCTGCAGCTGATAAAGTTGGCAAAAAAAGATATCACAGGCTTACGCAGCAAGACTTTACAGACTATCTAAAGTTTAATCATTGGCGCTATGTGAATGGCGATATTGAGTGTGGGACAACTCAGAAAAGCAAGCAGTGGGCCAGGGAAAATTCGGAGCGATCGTGTCCGATTTGTGGTCGGTGGTTTGCGGACTGTGGCGGGCGGACAATCGATCATAAGCTACCTCGGGCTCAGTATCCTTGGCTATCTCTCGACTTTCGAAATCTATGGGTAATCTGTCGTGACTGCAATCAGGAAAAGGGTGAACGTCATTGGTATGAGTATGAACACTACATGTTGATAAACTATCCAGATCGATATAGAGATGTAGCGTTTGCTAGACCTCGTCAGCTGCTGAAAACACTGTAGGAATTCAGTTTTCGGGTTAAACTAAAAAAGCCATAGTTTTACTATGAGACTGTCTGTCTCAGTAAACTATCGGCTCGGTGTAAGATGTTAGCCCTTGAATGAGCATTATTCGATAGCAAGCATGTCTCTGCTCGTTATTCCCTCTTCTTTAAAATCGCTTCGATGGTGCGTACAAGCTCTTCAGACTTTTTGAGACTGAGTGCATCTGGATGAGGGGAGGCAAAGCGACCTTTATCGTTGTCGAAGTACTGTCCGGAAGCGGCTGAGAACTCATCTGATAGCGCTGCTCGACACAGGACTTCTGCACCTACACGGATATCTTTGCCAGCTATTCCAAAGGCTTGTTTTACCATCTTGCTACCGAGCAGTGATCCCGGATTAACGGCAATCATGGCTGGACCTTTCCCCTTGAGTGATAGCGCTAGCCTACGAGACCACATGGTGAGTGCCAGTTTGCTTTGAGCGTAAGCCTCACCATCAGACAGGCTAGCTCGTCCAATTAGCGCATTCAGATTGACTGGAGACTGTGCAGCGGAAGACAGGTTGATCACTCGTCCGGATGCTCCGAGTAGCGGTAGGAGCTGTTGGGTAAGAAGATAAGGCGCGATCGCATTAACGGCAAATCGAATATCTAGCTCATCCTGCGTAGTCGGATCTTGCGCGTTGTAGACGCCTGCATTGTTGATAAGAACATCCAGCCTGGTATGCTTCTGGGCCACTGACCTTGCAAACGCTTCAACGTTTGCCATGAGTGATAGGTCAGCCACATAGCCTTCAACACGCCCATCGCTTTCAGCAAGCGTACTTTTCACCGCTTCTAATTTCGCAGGGTTTCGCCCGTGCAGTAGTACGTAATTTCCTTGCGAGACCAGCATCTTGGCTGTTTCTAGTCCAATGCCATCTGTTGAACCTGTAATCAGAATTGTTTTTTGCGTCGTTTTTTTCATGGACTTATCTCCTTTTCTCTGAGAAATCTGGCAGTATCTCATCAGCGATACGGGAAAGCGTTGTTTTAATATCCGCCTGATTGAAGCGCAGGTTCAGCGCTACATGGTTCACGCCAATTTGTTCTAACGATTTCAGATAAGTCCGAAGAGAGTTTATGCCTAATCGAAAGCCTAAATGAATCGGTTGTGGTGGGGTATCAGGATCTGCTGCGAGATCTATGTAGAGCGGCTGCATTATCGGCTTATTGGGCTGGCCTACTGCTTCAAGGCGCGATCGCCAGTCGCGAATGGCTTGTGCTTGAACAGAGAGATTGCGTGGATAGGTGATCCAGCCGTCTCCATTGTGCGCAATCCACTCGGGGGTTTGCCGACTGCTGCCTGTAATTAGCATGGGAAGCTTTCCATTCAGCGGTTTGGGCAGCATGTCCATACCATGGCTTAGGCGACCTAGATCGTTTTCAAAAGTGGGCGAGCTTTCACCCATTTTCCTGATGTAGTCGAAGCTCTCTCTAAACCTGTTTCCACGTTCTGTGAAAGGTTGATTCAGTGCTGGATATTCTTCTGGGCGATCGCCAGAAGCAACCCCTAATATCAGCCGCCCGCCTGAGAGCTGATCGACGCTAGCCGCAGCCTTCGCAACGTGCGCTGGATGACGCAAAGGAAGAATAAGACTGGCGACCCCCAACGCTATTTGCTCAGTTACGCCAGCTAAAAGACCAAGGTAGACAAACGGATCGTACGTTTGGCCTGCATCCCCAAAAGACGGGACATTAAACGGCACATCGCGAAGCCAGACAGCAGAAAACCCCAGTACTTCAGCCAGCTGAATACGTTCGATGTGATCGGCCATTGTTGGTACTGGCCCTCGTGCGTAGTTCTCAATAGGCACGGTCAGTCCGAGGCTTAGCTGATTCAGACGGAACACAGCGTTGTAACCCCGATTGATAGGTTGAAATGCCATATGTTGAAGTGCTTGCGTAGGACTCATGGCCTAACCTCCTGAACACTCACTATCATCTCTTCTTTAATTGCGCTGGTTCGCAATAACGACCTTACCCATTGCTTGCCCGCTTTCCAAACGCGCATGTGCTTGTCCAGCTTGTTCAAGCAAATACTGCTCTGTATCCAGTACGGGCTTTAGTCCACCTGATTCAACAATCTGCGCGATGCTCCGAAGAATTTCCGCGTGTTGTTCTCGTTTAAAGTTGTGAAGCATCGGAATGAGCATAAACACGACATGCAGTGACAACCCTTTGAAGTGAGCCAGTGTCAAATCCAGCTCACACATTGAAACGGTTGAGGCAATTTGACCATTAAGCGCTGCTGCTTCGAATGACTTAAGCATATTGGCACCGCCAACAGAATCAAACACTAGGTCGAAACCTGTTCCATCTGTGTGTTTTGAAACGTACTGCTCAACCGATTCCGTCTTGTAGTTGATGCCAGTTGCACCCAGTTGCTCGATGAGGGCTAACTGTTTATCGCCACCTCCCGTCGAATAGACATCGGCACCAAAGTGTTTTGCCAATTGCAGAGCAACGTGACCAACACCACCAGAGCCCCCATGCACAAGGACTTTCTGTCCTTTCTGGATACCCGCACGAGTGAGCCCCTCGTAAGCCGTAATGGCAACCAGCGGCAAGGCCGCAGCTTCACGCATTGACAAGTTTCTTGGCTTGCGAGCAATCAGGTTGGCATCCGCCACGATGTAGTCAGCCAAGGTGCCCGGTAAATCTGCTAGTCCACCTGCACAGCCGTAAACTTCGTCGCCAATTGAATACGTTGAGACGTTCTCTCCAACGGCCTCTATCGTCCCGGCGAAATCCATGCCTAAAATTGCGGGCGTATCGGGTGAAAGTGGCAACTCTTTGCCCATTTCACGAATCATCGTATCGACCGTGTTCACACTCGATGCCGCAATCTTTACGAGGACGTGGCCTCCTTTGACTTGAGGTGTTTCGATTTCTGCCTGTTCAAATGCTGCGTCCTCACCGTAGGATTTGATGAGCATTGCTTTCATGGTTTAGCCTCCATTCCGATATCAGCATGGTAGTCATTCGGAATAGAAAGATAAATAGGCTTGAAGCGAAATGATAATTCGGATATTTTTGATAAATGGATATTCTATCGCTCCGCTTATTCCTCAGAATCGCAGAACTCGGTGGTGTGACAGCAGCAGCCAACGACCTGTCTCTGTCACCGGCAAGTGCCAGCGCTCGCCTGGTTAAGCTCGAAGAAATTGTTGGGTTTCGCCTGTTTAATAGAACAACCAGAGCCGTTTCACTAACGACGGATGGAGAGCTGTTTTTGCCCTTCGCTCAACAGACGCTAGAGACTTTAGAGGCTGGGTTAAATGCGGTAAGAGGGCAGGAGGAATCGGTACAGGGATTGCTTCGAATGGCCATGCCTGGGTCCTTTGGCCGGATATATATCATCCCGCTGTTAGTTGAGTTCCAGGCACGCTATCCGCTAGTAAAGCTGGACCTACGATTATCTGACGAAGTTCTAGATGTTGTTGAAGGTGCTTATGATCTCATTATTCGTAACGCACCCTTGGCAGATAGCAGCCTTATCGTTCGCAAGCTGGCACCTGATAGGCGTCTTTTGGTTGCTTCTCCTATCTATCTCAAACGGTGTGGTGTTCCTATCACTCCAGACGATCTCTCGGCGCATCAGTGTGTCACGCTTGGTGAAACAAGCTGGGCATTTGAAAATGGGCAGACCCTAAGCGTTGCGTACTCGTCCACTGTCAATGATGGTGAGGCGATGCGAAAAATAATAGAGCAGGGTATGGGTATTGGGAGGAAGTCTGTTTGGAATGCTAGTGAAAGTCTAAAGTCTGGTCTTCTTGTTGAAGTGCTGCCGGAATTCCCACTGATTACAGAAGCCGCTATCTGGCTTCTGTATCCAAGTCTTCGGATTCTCGCTCCAAAAGTTCGCGCTATGATTGATTTTCTCATTAGCCAGTTTCAACCGATTCCACCTTGGGAGAACTAGAGAACCCCAAGCCACTGAGAAATCGATTTGATATATTACGTTGATATCAACGTAATGAAGCTATGACGACTCATTCCTCTATTAGGCGTCGTGCAAGCGTAGGTGTCACCAGGGGCAATTAGGATCTGAAAGTGCCTATATACAAAGCTTTCAGCTCTTGCTTCAAACAACAGGCCAGCATGAAAAATTGGCTAAAAATGGCATGAATCTCAACGAGTTTTCAACGTTTCAGGCGTTGCATATGAGCTAATTTCCCCATATGACAGCTACGCCGTTACAACGCCTACTACTAGGTAGTCAGCTACTTCCATCAATTAGTAAAGGCAGTGCTTGCAGGAAGGTGTTCCATGCACCTCCTGCAAGTAAGTAGTTATCCCATACAGAAAACCTGCCAGACGCGATCGTAGCGCCTGACTAGTTGCGGTATACGCAAACACCCAAGAGCTCTAATTCTTTTATTCAAGAAGGTTAAATTCATTTGGTAAATCATAGATGGAAATCTATGGACAAATTAAATTCATAGCACTTCATCTATGGAAGTCTCTGTATTATATGCCTGCTCTACCTTGCATAGGACTTCTTCAAAAGTCAACTCCCTTTTCTTCACTATTGGTAATAGGCGCTGTAAGTCAGCTGGGCTCCTACGAGCAGTAGTAGGCTCGTTGCGCTCAAGTAGTTTTACGCCTGCTCTGCTCGCGAGCGATCGCAGCCAATGATCTTGTGAAAACAGAGCAGACACATCTGTTGGCACATTCACCAGCCATTCGCCTGCATCTGTATGGCAGCTCAACTGTTTGTAGCCGAGCTGCTCTACCAAAGTTGCCTCATTTTTATTTCGCACACGTATCTTAGAAATGACAGATAGCTGGTATGGATTGCCCTGCTGCATTTGCTGTAAAGCCACGAGCGGATCGCTCGCTACACCTAACCTGAAAATATTCTGCTCGATATTACCAACAATATAAACAAACATAATCACAAATATCTGGCGTGAAGAACTTAGCCATCAAAATCTTGCAAGCAAGATTCAATCATTGATACCGCTTTGGTTACTCCATCTTCGGTCATTATTTGCGATCGCACCCACCGTGCTCGCTCACCAAATTCGTCTTGTTCAACCACACGCCTGATACCATCAGTCAGCTGCTCACAGGTCAGCGTCATCTGAGGATACGTCGCCGGACTTACACCTATCTGTTCTAACAGCTCTCCCCATACAGGCTGATCAGCAAAGAAGGGAACAACAACAGAGGGAATGCCAGCTCTTAGTGTTGCTGCCGTTGTGCCTGCGCCACCGTGATGAATCGCCGCTGCAACCCTGGGGAAAAGCCAATCGTGAGGAACAGACTCAGCCAGAAATATAGACGATGGCAAATCAGTCTGTTTGATATTTCCCCATCCAGAACAGAGCACCGCACGCTGCTTTGTCTCCTCAATAGCCGAAACAATCATCTGCGCAAGCTTTTCTGGATGACGCGGAATCATGCTGCCAAACCCTATGTACAGGGGCTTCGGGTCTTCTATTAAAAAGTCCTGCAATGCCACTGACGGCGTGAAAGACTTAGACGTATCCAGAAAACAATATCCTCCCTGATGTACGGAATCGTCCCAATCTAACGCGGGTGGAATAACTGCGCTACTAAAACAGTTGAGCACTGGCAAAGGCGATAGCTGCGATGGTGCATCACGCCGATATTGCGCACCCAACCAGGGAAGCTTTGAAAGTCCCAATACATCTTGGCGAAACCGATTAATCACCTTGGCACTACGACGCCAAAACAAAAATCCCACTAGTCGATAGCTAAAAAGATTAGCCCAACCTTGCAGCCACTGATCGCAGCGGCGTGCAAAGCCAAGAAAAGGAAATGCTCTCGTTGCTGAAACCGGCACTTGAGTGGCCAAAATGCCTGGAATTTTCAGCGCTTCAGCCAGGTGATAACCCCAAGTCGTCAGCGGCGAAAATACAATAATATCGCTTCCCTGACACGCATCCCAAGCATTGAGCAGCTGCTGCCAGCGCAGGTCTTCCTCAATCAACTCCGCCTTTGAGTTACCCTCCAGCAAATCAAGACCGACTGATGAACTCAATAGCGCTTGAAAATCACCCGCTATCGGCGCGAACGGAATATTCCACTGAGCAGCAAAATCAGCGAAATTAGGACTGCTCGCCAGCGTTACAGAATGACCTGCCTGCATCAAACCCAATGCGATCGCACAAAAAGGTTGAACATCTCCCCGAGAGCCAACTGTCAAAATTGTGATATCAGCCAAACCTCTACCCGCCAGACTAAGGGCTAATAATATCAAAGAAAATTCAACCGAAGTTAAGAGGTCACTTCCATAAACAGCAACGTCTCTCAATGAGACTCAGGGGATCAAAATTGGTCTTAAATCGACACTAATTAGTCTCAATAATTGAAAAGAATAGTTTTGACTATCTATGGTAGAGGCCGATGTATTAATTCATTAGAGTATTGACCTGTCGAGTGTTTTTTATTGCGGCACAAAAGTTACATCAAGAATCCTAGATAGCTGGGAACGATATGAGCAAGGCCCGAGCTGTCTTTAGTTGACAGGGTATATACGCTTCTTTTTTCATGAATAATCAGTTGAAATCTCAGTTAACTGGGCTCCACCAACATTCTCTATTTAAGCCGCGATCGCTAGGGTCTCAATTGCTGCTATGGATATTGGGCGCAGCACTACTAGGCCTCAGCAGCATGTCCTATCTCTTTTATGTAGAGTTAGCAGACATAGGTCAGTCAGAAATCTTAAGTCAACTCCACACGCAATCAACGCTAATTGAGCAAGAACTAACGCAAACAGCTGCCTATACTGTCGCGCTCTCAGATGCAGTTAAGGCAATGAAAGAAAGCGATGTTTCTGAAACAGATCGCTACAAAGATCTAGTATTCCGCTTTTTCAACAATCGCTCTGACTTAGCCATGTCAGTTTACTTCGCCCAAGCACCCTTTGCGAT
The DNA here is from genome assembly GCA_937911865.1 of uncultured Synechococcus sp. GTDB lineage: Bacteria > Cyanobacteriota > Cyanobacteriia > Phormidesmidales > Phormidesmidaceae > Phormidesmis. Next base: position 36,818 of record CALDSK010000075.1, on the reverse strand, counting down.
TATTCCAGACCGGGAAGGTTTCCTCCCTTACTTTTATCCCAATCAACAAGATGACACCGACCCAGGTACACTGCTGCAGCCACCCCACCAAAACATTCGCTACTCTGAGCTGTCCACAGACGATCACTATCCGAAGCAAGCCTATTACCAAACGCCCGTAGCAGCCAAAAAGGCGGTTTTGATGGAACCTTTCGACTGGTATGGCACTACAATGACCAGCCTGATCACCCCCTTTTACGACAATAGCGATCGCCTATTAGGAATTGCAGGCACTGATGTGAACCTAACAGCAATCAATGAATCAATCGATCGCCCAGTCATCAATAACAAAGGCTACTTTGTTCTGGTAACCCAAGATGGCAACTTACTAGGCTATCCGCCAGATACAGCTGCAGCAAAAGCCAGAAAAAACGCAGAAAACGTACCACAGCTGCAGTCAGTCTGGACAAAAATTGAAAAAGGTAGCACAGGGCTGATTCAATCTAACAACACTTTTTGGGCCTATCAAACCATCGAGTCAACCGGTTGGGTAATGCTGGCGGCTGTACCGAAGTGGACTGTATTAGGCCGCGCTTTGCTGATCACTTTAGGTGGCGCTGTAGGGGTAGCTACGCTGCTAGTCATCGTAGTCGTCAGCTTTGTTCGTCAGCTCAATGCTCGCCTGCAGCCATTAGTACTAACCTGCCAAAAAATGATGGCCGCTGACACCCAGCGCATACAGCGATTACAGACAACAACTAGTTCAAAAACAGATCTAACAGAGAGTTCTGCCGCTATCAAAAGAGAGCCTTCAGGACCTTGCAAAGAGCAAATATCCACAAAAGCAACAAAAGGAGATGAGCTAGATATTCTCTCTCATGTATTTCTACAGATGTCGCAGCAGTTGCAGCAGTCTTTTGCCGCGCTAGAAGATTCTAACCAGCACTTAAACGATACTTTGGCGCAGCTCAAATCATCACAGACTCAGCTAATTCACAACGAGAAAATGTCAGCACTGGGTGAACTGGTAGCTGGTATCGCCCACGAAATCAACAATCCTGTTAACTTCATCCACGGCAATATCTCGCACATTCACACCTACACACAGGAACTACTCACACTCATCGCAGCGTACCAACAGCACGCTACTCACTCATCTACAGAACCAGACGATCTGATAGAAGAGACAGATCTCGACTTTTTAAACGAAGACCTAGCCAAGCTGCTGCAGTCCATGAAGATGGGCACTCAGCGCATTCGCGAAATTGTGCTGTCTCTGCGCAACTTTTCACGCATAGACCAGACAGTCTACAAAGCCATCGATCTGCATGAAGGGATCAACAGCTCCCTGCTGATTTTACGACATCGTCTCAAAGCAACTTCAGGCGGCAGTGCAATTGAGGTTATAAAAGACTATGCTCAGCTACCACCGGTTGAATGTTTTGCCGGTCAGCTCAATCAGGTATTTATGAACCTGCTAGCCAATGCAATCGATGCGCTAGAAGATCGCAATTCCCAAACAGAGCAGCCAACAGGACCTACCCTCTGGCTCTCTACTCAGCTAATCGAGAACAATTGGGTCCGAGTCACCGTAGCCGATAACGGCGCGGGAATACCTGAAGAGGTGCGATCGCGCATTTTTAACCCCTTCTTCACCACCAAACCCATCGGCAAGGGAACAGGGCTAGGGCTCTCCATCAGCTACAAGATTGTGACCGAAAAGCATGCTGGAAAAATTTGGTGCGACTCCAAGCTAGGCGAGGGCACCAAGTTTATTGTGGAGCTACCCGTCAAGCAATCAGGTCCAATCGATCCGCATACTGACTAATGCCTACAGTCAATCTTCGCTCTCAACCGCCGGATGCATACTCGCAGGAAAAACGAACCTGCCGCTATCAAACACCGCTAGGAATTATCTCGCTATGAGACTATTTCATCTCTAAACTAGTCTCATGATAACCCTGTAGAGACTCTCATTAAAAAGAAAACACTTCTTAATCTCTTTTTGAGACTCATTAGTGTCCAACAAAGTCTTAGCTTGGATAGATTAGTCTCACTTAAAGACTTCAGTGACTTAACTATCTCGATCGCTGTTTTTGCCACGAGCGTAGCCCGTACAGATAAATACAAAAGGACAATCGAAAACAGTACATCATAAGACTGCCTTGTACCGAGAATAGACTTACTGTAGGTTGTTTAAGTCTTAACTTGATATTGATTTCTATCAGCTCAAACTATGACCCAAAACTTATCCAGCTCTATACCCACTATGGCTACAGACGCTATCACCATTGATTCTGCCGAACAGCTTATTCCCATTGAGTCCGTTCAAAAAATTCTCAATCGCTCGCGTGCATCTGTTTACCGCTACGCCAATACAGATCCCAAGGAGCTCAATCCCCCCTTTGACGCCAAATGTCTCAACGCCGAAATCCGTAATGACAAGGATGCGCCCCTAATGTTTCATCCCAACGAGGTAGCCCGGTTTGCTCAAGACGTCTTAGGGATCAAACAGGTCACAATCGAAGTCGCTCAGCCCGAAGAAACCGAAACACACCGGCTATTACAGGCTATTTTGCAAGAGCTAAAAACTGTGCGATCGCTCCTAGAATCTGAACGCTGAATCTAAACGCTGGGTCCAAGCGCCAGTACAGTATTACGGACGGCATTGCACATAACGCGAAAAGCCGCCAAGATCGCTCAGCAAATTCGCTGTATTGCCCAAAAAGTAAGAATGCTACCCTAGATACATACGCAGTTCGTTACTTTTGTCACACTTTACCTGGGGTAAATACTGATAAAAGTAACGAAAATGTGAAAAAAGTAAGACGGCATGTGCCGAATATGAGCCACTTGGTTAAGATTAAGTTACAGCTGCAATGGCTAGATTTGTAAGGTTGAAACAATCTTGACGCTTGCAACGCTTGCCCTGGTTTCTGTAGGCATAGCCTTCTTCACAGGCCACATAGCTTCTTGGCATCGTCCAAGTAATTTGTGCTCACCTGCTTATCGCATTGACTAGGGTTCCCCCTCTAGCTCAGTGCTTGTCCTTCAAATAGTATCTACTTCTTCCTTAGCATGGAATCTGCGAGTCCCGAACACCAATCAGAACAACCTCCCGGCCGTATAGCAAACTTTGTAGGCGTTTTTATCGCCACAGCGACTCTCACGCTGCCATTGTATGCAATCTCTAATTTCAACACCGCCGGAATAGCCGTTCCACAGCAGTCATCTCCACTGTTTATGAGGGCACAAGAGTAGATCTAAACCAAACGCCACTCAAAAGAGTATGTAACAATCTATACTGCCCATTGGCCTATGCATAATTTTTGCCTTTGCATGGCTATGCGAGCGCGACAAAAGGCAGTTCTAAGCCAGCAGTTCTAAACCACTAACACGCGAGCTTTACCATCTTCCCGGTAAAGCTCGCGTGTTCTTTTACAAATCAAATTAAAGCGATTGCCACACTCCCGTAAAATGCATGAGGAAGGAATGGGCTGAACCATCACAAGCCCGCTCCCATCGCAGTTCATAGGAGAAATAAATGGATTTATCTCGCATCCCCGCCCAGCCTAAGTCTGGCATCGTCAACGTACTGATCGAGATTCCTGCTGGTAGTAAAAACAAGTACGAATTTGACAAAGATATCAATGCATTTGCCCTAGACCGCGTGCTCTACTCCTCCGTGCAGTACCCCTACGACTACGGCTTTATTCCCAACACGCTAGCTGACGACGGCGACCCCCTCGATGGCATGGTCATCATGGATCAGCCCACGTTTCCCGGCTGCGTCATTCCAGCGCGCCCTATCGGCATGATGGAAATGATTGACTGTGGCGATCGCGACGATAAAATTCTCTGCGTTCCTGCTGACGATCCTCGCTACGCCAACGTCAAAACCTTAGATGACATTGACCAGCACCGCTTAGACGAAATCGCCGAGTTCTTCAAGACCTACAAAAATCTTGAAAAGAAAGAGTGCGAAGTCCTCGGTTGGAAAAATCTCGACCAGGTTCAGCCCCTAATTGACGAATGCGTCAAAGCAGCTAGCTAAACGCGCAACCCCAAAAAAACGCGTTCCCAAGCCACTCTCCGCAAGTGGATTTGCGAAGCGTCTAATGAAACGCCTCATAAAACGTCTTGAAGCTCTAGCTCTCAAGGCGTTTTTTGTGTTTGGCCTGTTTTTGCCCTTATAGAAAGAGGCTTGGAGCCAAAAAGAGCCTGAGAGACAGGTTTGAAGCAGGCAAAAATCTATAAACCATCCACAAATCTCAGTGTATCTGTTGATATTCATTCCTGTTTAGTATTAGATGTAAGGGTACACCCCGCACGTCTGCCCATTCATATGTCTTTAAGCGAAATTTTCTCGGCGGGTGGCATTGTCATGTGGCCGCTGCTGCTGTTCTCCGTATGCGCGATCGCCGTTACCGTCGAGCGATGCCTCTTTTGGTTTCGCATAAAACAAAAAGAGCGTCAGATTGTCTAAGACATATTGCAGGTTTACAGGACCAATCCACCCGCAGTATTTGCCAAGCTCAAGCAAAATATTGACCTGCCAATCTCTCGCATCTTTTTAGAAGCGCTGGAGCTAGAAAACGCCTCTCCTAATCAGTTTCAGCTAGCTCTAGAGAGTGCTACCCAAGCAGAGATACCGCTGCTGAAGCGGTTTAACACTGTTTTTGAAACCATTGTTGCAGTAGCACCCCTGTTAGGGTTGCTGGGCACTATTTTGGGCTTGATTCGCTCTTTCGCCTCGCTAAACTTAGGCGGGCTAGATGGTACCAACACAAGCCTGGTGACTGGCGGTATTAGTGAGGCCCTAGTGTCAACTGCAGCAGGGATGATTGTGGCAATTTTTGCTCTGCTATTCGCCAACTTATTTCGCGGTTTTTATAGACGTCAGATCGCGCTGCTGCAAGAGTACGGCGGACAGTTAGAGATTTTGTACGAGTGGCACTACCAGTCGTTAAATCAAAAGGAGGTGACCTATGCGAGTAATCGATAACGAAGGTGAAGAACCTCTATCCATCAATATTTTGCCAATGATTGACGTTATTTTCGCAATTCTGGCATTCTTTATTATTTCAACCCTCTTCCTGACCCGGTCGGAAGGGTTTTCAGTTAACTTACCAGAGGCTGAAACATCGCAGTCTCAGCAGGAAGCCTTAATTACGGTAACAGTTGAAGACAACGGCGATATTTCTATCGACAAAGACCCTGTAGATCTCAACGACTTGGCCGAAATCATCCAAGAGCAAATGGGCGATCGCACCGAAGCTTTAGTCACGGTACAGGCCGACGAGACAATCGACTACGGCCAGGTAATCGCAGTCATGGATCAGCTGAGGACGGTTGAAGGTGCCAACTTAGGTATGGCCACCCAACAACCCGCTCAAGAATCTCCCTAATGCAGAGGTAGTGCAATTAAAAGCTCTCAGCCACAGTTAAAAGAGAGACAGTTAAAAGAGAGATTGAAAAAAAGATTTCATCGTATCCCCTGGCTAGCAGGATTAGGCCTGCTGCTGGCGCTTTTGATTGTTTTCTCTCTTTCTTTAACACAGGGCTCAGTACAGCTAAGCTGGAATGAATTCAGGCTAGCGCTGCTACGAACGGGCGATATGCGATATCAAACCATCGTATGGGACCTGCGACTACCCAGGGTAATAGCGGCCATGATCGTTGGTTCGGCACTAGGCATGTCCGGAGCGCTGCTTCAAGGCATGTTACGCAACGGACTAGCCAGCCCCTTCCTACTCGGAATTTCAGCGGGATCGGGGCTAGCAGCAGTGGCAATTCTGGGCTTGGGCATTTGGCAAATTTGGCTCCCGCTAGGCGCGTGGGTAGGCGGATTCGTCACGATTGTTCTGGTTTATTTTCTAGCGCGAACAGGAACAGAAATTTCAGTTGAACGGCTGATTCTAGGCGGAGTCGCGTTCAGTACGCTGTTTGGAGCACTGCAATCAATGCTGCTATTGCTCTCACCCGACGGACAGGCGCAAGCAGCATTGAGCTGGCTAATTGGCAGCTTGAACGGTCGTAGCTGGCAAGAGGTAGTGGTAGCCGGGCCCAGTATGGTCGTCTCACTTTTCTTAGGCTGCCTGCTGGCACGGCAGCTAAACGTACTTAGTTTGGGAGATGACTTAGCGGTAGGGCTGGGCTCTTCTCTGATGCGATCACGCATTCTTATTGGCTTGGTTGCCACGCTTTTGGCAGCAGGCGCGGTCAGCATTGCCGGGCTAGTTAGCTTCGTCGGCTTAATTGTTCCTCACGGTGTCAGGCTATTGATCGGAACAGACTATCGATTAGTTCTACCCTTCTCTGCACTAGGCGGTGCTTTAGTGCTCTCCATCGCTGACTTGCTGGCCCGCTCAGGGCCCACCGAAGTACCAGTAGGCATCGTGACCGCCGTAATGGGAACACCTGTTTTTCTGTGGATTCTCTACCGTCGGCGCACTGCCGCAGGAGGACTGTAAACGGTGCCCTTACAAGCCAATCAGCTCTCAGGCGGCTACAGAGATAAAAAAATTGTCGAAGCGGTGAATCTAACCCTAGCGCAGGGTGAATGGCTGAGCTTAGTCGGTGCCAACGGGTCTGGAAAGTCTACATTGTTGCGATTGCTCAGCCGTATTTTACCGACGCAGGCTGGAAGCGTGTTGCTTAATAGCAGGGATATTCACGCGCTTTCACCCACAGAGGTGGCTCAAAAGCTAGCCATTTTGCCGCAGCAGCACGCCTTGCCTGCCGGGCTCACGGTCTATCAGCTGGCAAGCCTGGGCCGGACGCCACACCAGCCCTGGTGGCAGTGGGATTTGAACGCAGAAAGTAGAAAAAAAATCGATCGGGCGATTACCTGGACAGAGCTTGAACAGTATCGCGATCGCCCGGTTGCTGAACTATCTGGCGGCGAGCGGCAGCGAGCCTTCCTGGCACTGGCGCTCGCTCAAGATCCGCAGGTACTGCTATTAGATGAGCCCACAACCTTTTTAGACGTTCACTTTCAGCTTCAGCTGCTAGAACTGCTCAAGCGGTTAAACCAGCAGGAGAATCTTTCCGTCATTACGGTGCTACACGATATCAATTTAGCTGCTCGATATAGCGATCGCATTGCCTTCTTGCGACAAGGACACTTATGGGCTGTTGGTGAAGTCAATACTGTTCTAACCCCCGATAACATTCAAGCCGTGTTTGCCGTAAAATCCACTATTTTGCAGACACCTGTCGGTCCACAAATATGTTTACTAGCGGCTGCATCGCAAACATAGAATAGAAACCCTCATCGGTCTTTGTAGCGCTGCCTTAGCATCAGTCTCGTAAGCGCTGGTGTAAAGTCACGCTTACAAACAGGGAAACATCAATTCATCTAGATAAAGAATTCTATCGGGTACTGTTTACAACGAAAGATGTTGGTGAAGGAACTGGATTGGGGCTAGCGATCGCACATCAAATCATCGTTGAAGTTCATGGCGCTACGATCGACGTCGACTCCAAACCCGAACAGGGGACCAGCTTCTGTATTCGACTACCTCTCTAAGACCTAGGTCCACCCTTTCCGCCTCCCTTCGAAGCAGAACGAAAGAAGCATCGTTGGCCACTACCCCGCCTGAAAGCTAAAAACCGGAAGCTACAAACTGGAAGCTACAAACAGTAAAAAACATAGCGCCGTTGATATCTTTCTGCATGAAAGCTCAGCAGCTTATCTCATTTTTTAAAGGTAACTATTATCAATAGCAGTTTAGTATATACTGCTATGAATCAGGATCCATTCTCAATAGAAGCTTTCAGGCCCCGACAACGGCTCTGACTGATTTCTTCTGTCAATTTTTTTACCTTGCTGGCATTCTCAGGGTTGACAAAATTCGTATAGATCGAGCCTGAAAGTCTGCTATAGGAGATTTTTTGAAGGTCTCTATACAAATTAGCTGACGTATGTCAGACAGTATTTCTTCAGCTTGAACGACAGTCGAAAAGAAAGCATCCTTGCCTAACCATACAACTGAGATCATGAATAGTCGTTCACTATTGACAATATTTCTCTTTATATCTTCTCTGTTTTCTGGATTAATTATTTCGCCTAACAGTGCACGGGCCAGTGCCTCGATCAGCACCTCAAAAAGTACACTCTCAAAAAGTGCACCAGAGCCCAATCAATCCACCCTAGACTCAACCAGCCGATTAGCCTCTCGTTCTATTTCGATTGAACCGTTTAGCCCCAAAATACCTGAAAGCAAAGCAGAGCCAGCGGCGATCCCTCGTCTGCCCTCGGCTGTACTTGCTCAAAATAATTCTCCTAATGAGGCTACAGTTACCGAAGAAACAGGCGAAGAAACAGGCGAGGAGACAAGTGATGAGGGCAGTCGCATCCGAATTAATGTCACAGGCACCCGCACGCCGCGCCCCATTCAAATTACACCTGCGAACGTCACCGTCATCGAAGCTGAAGACATTGATGAACAGCGTATTTTTGACCTTGAAGACCTAGTCCGCTATGAGCCGGGTGTCTCGGTACAGAACAATCTTCAATTTGGCGCACAGGGCTTCAATATTAGAGGCATCGACGGTAACCGCATCTTGATTCAAGTAGACGGTATTCGCCTGCCGCCTGCTTTTCAGTCTGGTAGCCAGTCTGTAGTCGGTCAAGGATTTAACGTCGGTCGCGACTATTTTGACTTAGAGATTTTAAGAACGGCTGAGATAATTCGCGGCCCAGCCTCTACGCTATACGGCAGCGATGCGCTTGGCGGTGCGGTCAGCTACTTCACGCTAGATCCAACTAACCTCTTAGAGGCCGCTGAGACCAATTCATCTACCGCGATTTCCAGTAACTTTAATAGTGATAACAGTGGCTTTGTTAGCACCCTAGTTCAGGCCAATCGCTTAGGAGACTTAGATGCGCTGGTCGCCTACACGCGCCGAGATAGCACCGAGTCTGCCAACTTAGACGATGATCAAGACAACAGCCGCAACAATCTTTTAGGCCGCTTTATTTACCAGCTGAATGACCAAAGCGCTTTAGACTTCACTGCAGAATATTTCGACAATACGTCCGACACCGCCACATCTGAAGAAAATCTACCGCTAATTTCTAGTACGACGACTGACTTTACAGAACAAATAGATACAGAGCGATCGCGCTTCAGTCTTGCCTACAAATACGAAAACGACAACCCCGAATTACTGCTAAACTTCGGCCAGGCCCGAGTATATTTTCAAGATTCTCAGACGACTGAAAACAACGAACGTACATTCCTCCCCTTTGACTTTCGCACTAGGCAAGTATCGCCGCCGGCAGTGCGTGTGAGTGAAAACAGATTCACCGACAGAGTGTTTGGCAGCGATATCCAATTGCGCAGCGATTTCGACTGGGGAGACACCGCACATCAGCTCACCTACGGCGTAGATGTGTCAAACACATTTAACGCCCGGCCACGCGATCGCACGCAGACCAGCCTAGCAACAGGCATACAAACGCAAACTGCCATTCCTGATGATTTTCCAACCAAAGACTTTCCTGACTCTAATACCTTTCGTATCGGCGTTTACCTGCAAGACGAGATAGAGCTCCCTAATGCCCGCCTCAGCATTATTCCAGGGCTCCGCTACGACTATTACGATTTAAGCGTCAACTCTGACGAAGACTTCGAGCGAAACGGTGCGGTTGCCGCCGAATTCAGTGACGGCGCACTCTCGCCTAACCTGGCGCTAGTATATCAGCCCACCGACGAGCTCAGCCTGTATGGACGCTACTCTCGCGGCTTTCGAGCACCGCTCTACAACGAGGTCAACAGCGGCTTCACCAATCAAATTTTTGGCTATCGCACCTTGCCAAACCCTGACCTAGACGCTGAAACCAGTAACAGCTTTGAAATTGGCATAAGAGGGCGCTACCCTCAGCTCAACTTTGGCGTCACAGGCTTTTACAACCGATATAACGACTTCATCGACTTTCAGCTTGTAGATACCGAACAGGTGAACGGCCGTCCGTTTTCTGTTTTTCAAAACGTCAACATCGATAATGCCGAGACCTACGGCATAGAAGCCAATGCTGAATACCGCTTTAGCCCCGAACCTCATGGCTTCAGCCTGCTAAGCTCTCTCGCTTGGACCCTTGGCAACAATCTCACCAGCAACGAACCGCTCTCAACCGTCGATCCCATTGAAGCTGTCTTGGGCTTGCGCTACCGTGCGCCAGAAGAAAAATGGGGCGCAGAGCTGGTTACAACGCTAGTAGGCAAAGCCAGAGGCGAAGGCTTTGAAGCAGAGCCTGAACAAGATCCGTTTGTTCCCGATGGATTTTCTGTATTTGATCTAATCGGTTACTATCGCCTCAACCGAGACGTCACCTTCAATCTGGGTCTCTTCAATCTGCTAGACAACAGCTACGTTCAGTATTCAGACGTGCGCTTTTTAGACGCTAACGAATCTCTGTTTGACCAGCGGCGCAATCGTTTCGAGCAGCCTGGATTCAACGTCAGTGCTGGCGTGAGCTGGCGATTCTAAACAGATTGTTTGTCTATCATTTTTATAGACCTCACCAATACAAACTGCAAAAGTATAGGCCCCAAAATGAATATAAAATACCAGCGATTTCTACAGCTAGGCATTGCCACTAGCAGCGCTATCTTGTTTGCCTGCACACCTACTGCAACAAACAACCCTTCATCCACAGAAGCCGCAGAACAAACCGAGCTTTCAGCTGATAATACCGATGCCGATGCTCTAGCTGCTAGTGTCATTGAGTCCGCAGAACGGGTAATTGCGCTAACCTCTCTTAGCGCTGATTTGGTGGCTACGCTTAACTCAGAAAAATTAAGTGGTATTCCTGGCAGCCCAATTTTGTCTCAAGATTCTCGCTTTGCTGATATTCCAATCGTTAGCCAAAGGCGCACCGAACCAGACTTAGAGCAAATTATTGCACTCCAGCCTGACTTAGTTATCGGGGCAAAAGGGTTTCACGACAAGGCATTGCAGCGGCTTGACGAGCTAGATATTCCAGTTTTAGCCGCTGATATTAATAGCTGGGAACAGCTTCGCAGCTTCACAGCCGAGCTCGCTACCATCATAGAAGCAGACGCAGCGCCGCTTTTAGAAAGATATGATGCTTGCCTGGCACAGTCACCGACTGCTAATCCAACAGCTTTAGTTTTGGTGAGCCGTCAGCCGATACTAGCACCCAACAAGAACAGCTGGGCAGGCGACTTTCTAAAACAGTTCAATATTCAAAATCTCGCTGCAGACTTGCAGGAAGAGAGTGAATTTGATGGCTATGTCACGCTTTCTGCGGAGAAAGTGATTGAAACGGATCCTGACGCTGTCATGATTGTCGATACCGGAGAAGACCTGTTGGGCCAGCTCGAAAACGAACCTTTTTGGAGTCAGCTAACCGCAATCCAGGAAGGAAATGTGTTCTCGTTCGACTACTTTGGCTTGGTAAACCCAGGCAGTATCTCCAGTATAGAAGCAGCCTGTGAGCAACTAAAGAGCCAGCTTGCCGAATAAGACATTCGACGCAGTTACTCCGCAGGTGGAGCAATATCAGGAATAGCAGTGGGTTCTGGCGGCGGCGTCACAGGTTCTGGCGCCGGTGCTACTGGCTCTGGTGGTGGGGCAACTGGCGCTGGCTCTGGTGCTACTGGCTCTGGCGGCGGTGCGATATCAGGAACAGGCGCTGTAGGTTCCTGCTCAGCTGGTTCTGGAACCACAGGCTCCGGAGCCGCCGGTTCTGGTTCTGCAGGCTCTGGCTCGACTGGCTCTGGCTCGATTGGCTCTGGTACTGCAGGCTCTGGTGCCGCCGATTCTGGTTCCACAGGTTCCGGTGCAGGATTTCTTTCTGAAGGCGGAAGCGGAGCGCCAATAATTTCTTCAGGGGGGCTAGCAGGGACAGGCTCAGCCGAAGGTGGACTGGCCACAGCTTCTGGCGCTGGCGTACTGACAGATTCCCTTTCTCCTCGCCGCTGAGCTGCGCGCGATCGCTCCGATCCTTCAATCCCAAAGTCAATTTCTACAGACACCGAGCCACGTTGCCCACCGCTATCTAGCTCGTAGTCACGCGCGGCCTCTAATGCCGCCTGGTCTAGCGCGGCATTGCCACTTGACTGCTCTAACACCGCACCAACGACATTACCATTTTCGTCAAATTCTAAATTGACAGAAGGCGAACCTTCTACACCTGAATCCAAAGCTTCTTCAGGATATTCAGGGCGATCGCACCGCCGACAGCTAACCGTACTCGCGCCGCTACTATCCCCATCGCCATCACCGTCAGCACTGCCTGCACCCGATCCTTCTGAAGGGCCATCGCGCCGCGCAGTTTCTGTGCCTGTCTCAGTCGATTCTGAGGGCGCATCGCCTGTTCCGTCTTCTACACCTTCTCGCTGACGGGCACGCCTCAACCGATCTCGCAAGACGTCTAGATCAGTATCTGCAGCATCACCAACATTGTTTGCAGCCGTTTCAACCGGCTCTGAATCACGCTCAGTCTCTTGCGCATCAGCTTCGGTCTCAGTCTCTTCAGTCTCTTCAGTCTCTTCAGTTTCAGACTCTGTAAAAGCTGTATCTGTCGGCTCAGTTGGCTCCTCCAGTACAGGCTCGTCAGCCACAGGATCTTCCGAAATTTCAGCAGGCTCAGGCTGAACGGGTTCAGGCTCAGCTAAAGCAGGCGGCGACGGCTGAAAAGAAGCAACCGGTGGTGGTGGCGCTGATACCCCACCCGAGACCTGAGCTTCTGCGGCAAGCTCTGCTTGAGCAACGGCCTCTGTTAACGCTTCCACACTCTCTTCTGACGGCACATCTTCAATTACCGTCTCAGGCGTCTCAATCGGCTCAGTCGGGCTAGTAACAATCAGAGCAATTCGCTCAGGGGGCTCAACCACCTTCTCAGGAACGAGAGCCATCAATGGAATCAAACCCAGATGTGCACCAGCAGCAACCAAAAGCCCTCTCAACAGCCATTTCTTAGCGGTAGCCTCTTCTCTATCATGTTGATTTGAGCAGGCTTTGGAAAGACTCATAGTGATGATAGAGAAGAACAAAAGTGCCCATAGAAGCACCTTTAACGAGAGCATTTCCTATTAATATACAGCAACTTAAGCGTAAGGTACTACGCTATAAAAAACGACAGGCCGACTTAATTTTCTGACTCTTCTACCTGATGCAATACCATCTCCTGATGGTGTAGTGTCGTCATCGCAACTTCCCACGGAAAGGTAAAAGACTGAAAAGACTCTGGTGAAATTTTATCGACATCTAAATCAATCACCACCTGTCGCAAGATTGAGAACAGCTGCTTTCTTAACGCCTGTAGCTGAGTCAGCGTTTCAGCCTGTTCTACCAGCTCTATCAGCGCCAGAATCTCCAAATTATAATCATCTGCCCGATTTTTTTGACGCCCAATCAGCCATTGACGAAACTGCCAAAAGCTAGAGACGCTCAGAAAAGACAGCGACAGTAAAAAGCCCATAGCTTCGGCATACTTCACAACAAAGGAGGGTGTATCCTGCGCATAGTAAGCCTTTGCCCCAGGATGCAGCGGAAATCCCAGGTTTTGACTGACTTCTGGCGACTGAATACTGGCTGCTCTTGGCGTTATCGAAATAAGTTCATTTCGATGCTCGTACAGTACGCTGGTAATCGCTTTTACGTTAGCAACCAGCAGTGCACTCACGGCAATGACGGGAAAATCACTCGGCGGTACAGGCCGACTGCCACTGTAGCTACCTTGAGGAATCACCGTAGACTCTAAATAAGGCTGGCTCAGCTGTAAAGCGCCAAGCTGAGAAATCTCAATTAGCTCAAGACCATCGGTTTGAAAAAGCTCAGCGACTGATGGGTTACCGAGCCCAATAATTCGAAAGAGCGCATCAACGTCACCCGCAAGCAAGGCCGCATGGGCCGCATCCGCAGGCATCGGCTGGGTCATAAAATCCTGCTTGGACAGGCCATAGTGCTCAGCAAGCGGCCAAAACAGCTCGTGAGAGCCGCTGCCAGCAGGCATTAACGCAATCCGCTTACCACTCAAATCTCGCAGCGTTTGGATATTAGCCGTTTCACGGGCGATCAGGTGAAACATTTCTGGATATAGCTGTGCCACTGCTCGCACGGCTGGCTGCACGGGCGTATCGCTTTGAACCAGCGCCAGGTCTGCCGCGCTAGTTTGCACGCTTTCCATGTTTTCGGTCGATCCAGCAGAGGCCACGACTTCTACTTGAATATGGGGTGCGTGCCTTTTAGTCACCTGAGCGATCGCCTGCCCGAAAGCATAGTACTCACCCGTTTCCCCGCCTGTCGCCAGGGTAATGTAATGCACCTGATGACGCGATCGCCACCACAGCCCCGCGCACGCCAATGTTGCCACTACACCGAGCCCGACCAACACCCCTCGCGCTATCTGTCGGCCTTCAGTAGTGGCCTTGTCTTTTTTCTGTATAGACGGCATTCCTAAAAACGGCATAGGCAATTACCTTTCGACAGATGATATATAAACTGATGTATAAACTTTACTCTTATTGGCCTAAACGCTTCAGCTCTTCTAGTAACAGCGCCTCTGCCGCTGCTTCAGACATCTGACTGAGATCTTCAGGGAGTGCAGTAGACAGCTCCTGCCTTCTATCGCTCGATAGCGCCTTCAATGGCTCTTTTTGTGATGGTTCAATAGTTGAAGGTGCTAGCAGCGCTGTGAGGTGTTGGGCTAGAGCAGCGATAGTAGGGTAGTCGTAAATTAGGGTCGCAGGGAGCGCTTGCTCAAGACTAGCTTGCAGACGGTTACGCAGCTCTACTGCAGTCAGAGAGTCTAACCCCAGTTCGTCAAAGCTTTGTTGGCCGTCTTTAAGAGAGTTGGTATTGATACCCAGCACAACAGAAACCTGTTGTTTTAGGTGTTCGGCTACAAGGCTTGAACGTTCAGAGATTTCAGCATTAGCAATCCTGTCTGCAAAACGTTCTGTTCGAGAGTCTGCAGAAGGTTTCGCACCTACATTCCCCCAACTTGTCCGATTACCTGGCAAGACAGCAACTTGTGCGATCTCGGAATAGGCCGATGAAGAGAGAATCTGTTTGAGCATAGAAAAACCGACGTCAGGTTCGATCAGTGGAATATCCGAACGGCTTAAGCGACTTTTTACAATCGTGGTTTCAGCCAAGCCTGCTTTGGCCCAGGCTCCCCAGTTTATGCTTAGCGCTGGCAGGTTTTGACTATGACGTAGCTGAGCTAGCCCGTCCAGGTAGCTGTTAGCGGCTGCATAGTTAATTTGTCCGGCGGAGCCCAGCACAGACGCAGCAGAAGAGAACAGAACAAAATGGTCGAGCTCCAAGCTCTGCGTGAGCTGATGCAGATGCCAGCCGCCCTGCACTTTAGCGGCCATAGCATTGCGGAAGTGAGTTTCGCTTTGCTGCTGTAAAACAGCATCTTGAGTTTGCCCGGCGAGGTGAAAAATGCCTTTGAGCGGAGTGCTGGTAGATTGAACAAAAGGTGCGATCGCTGCCTTCACGCCCGCAAAGTCAGCAACATTAGCTTGAATAATCTCAACAGTCACACCAGAGCTGCTGATCTGCCCAATCATTTCCTGAACCGCCTCAGACGGGGCACGCCTTCCCAACAAAACAAGATGGCAAGCGCCTTCATCGGCTAGCCATCTTGCCAAGCGGATGCCCAAAGCGCCCGTACCCCCTGTAATCAGATAGACCGCATCAGGATGAATGTTAGGACCTGAAGTCGTTTCAGGCGGCGAAGTCACAACAACTTTACCAATATGCTTGCCTTGTTGCATCGTGCGAAAAGCGTCAATCACTTGGTCTGCGGCAAACGTCTGTACAGGTAGCGGACACAGGCTACCTTGCTGACATTGACTAACAACATGCTGAAGCATTGACTGAATCTTTTCGGGCTGACAGGCAGTCACCTCAACCAAATCAACAACCTGGTAATCCACATCTGGCCGCTGCTGAGCCATTTGCACAGCAGACCAGATACCGGCCTTTCCAATTTCTATAAAGCGACCGTCAGTCGCAAGAACTGAAAGGCTTTTGGCAATAGTCTCACCCGAAAGAGAATTGAGAATAAGAGTCACCCCTGCGCTCTGAGTTTGCTGTGTAATCTCATCCGCAAAATCCAAAGTACGAGAGTTGAAAATGTGTTGCACACCCTGCGCCCTAAGCACGTCCCACTTGGCCGTTGAGGCAGTTGCAAAAACGTCTACGCCGATCTGTTGAGCAATTTGTACAGCGGCTTGGCCAACCCCCCCTGCGGCTGAGTGGATAAGGACGCGATCGCCTGCCTGCAATTTTCCGACCTGAACTAGGGCGTAGTATGCCGTCAAAAACGCAGTCGGTATGGTGGCAGCTTCCACAGGGCTAATCTTGCTTGGCTTTCGAACAACCAGCTCAGCAGAGACGGTAACATAGCTGCTGAAGCTAGCAGGCGCGATCGCTAACACCACATCCCCTATACTGACATTTTCGACATCAGCGCCAACTGCAACAATCTCACCCACACATTCCAACCCTAAAGCACCCGCATCCCCCGGATACAGACCCAGCGCATTAAGCACATCCCGGAAGTTTAGGCCGGTAGCCTGCACGCGTATTTCTACTTCGCCGTTTTCAGGCTGACGCCGTGAGCTTTCATTCCATCGAAGCTGCTCCAAGCTACCACGGGTGGAGATCTGTAGCTGGCGCGAGCCACTGGCAGCGTGTGGCGGGAGTTCAGCAGGAATCAGCTGAGCCCTATAGCGAGTACCATCACGGTAAGCAATCTGTGAATTCTGTGATTGAGAACGAGAAGTCTGAAGCTCAGCAATTAAGTGATCGAGCTTTTGTTCTTCGTCGTCCCCTGCGCTCAAATCGATACAGGTACAGTCAAATTCAGGGTGTTCTAGCGCAATCGTTCTGCCCATACCCCATAGCGGGCTTTGTTGAATGTTCAGCTCGTCATCATCCGCTATTTTTTGACTGCTCTGGGTTACCAGCCAGAGTTTTGGAGCCACAGCAGCTTTCACCAGAGTTTGAGTGAGGTGCAAAACGTCCTGGCAGCTTTGATCAGTGCTGCTATCGCTAAAATAAATCGCGCTCTGATATTCAGATGCCGCGCCTAACTGTTCAAGCGATTCTGGTTCAGACAAGTCAATCAACGTGCAGCTGCAACCCTTAGCTTTGCGACTAATCGCTTCTAATCTCTCTGCATTGTCAGAAATGATTAACCAGTTTTCAGGGGTTACAGGTTCCAGTAAATCAGCGGCTTTGCTTGGGTACCATTTCAGCTGATAAAGCCAACCTTTTGCGTCCTGAACAGCGCCCAAAGAAGTGCCCAGAGAGACATCCCGAAAAGCACTAGAGTCTTGTGAAACTCGCTTAGCGGCCAAACCAGAGGCGAGTGCGATCGCCTCTCCCTGTTCACTCACTATCTGCACGTCAGCAACAACAATATCAGCGCCAGGCACTATCGGACGAAGCCGAACGTCGCTCCAGCAGCGACTGCCTGCTAAAGTGAATGGCCGATAGCTGCATAGTCTTTCAACGCCGATAGGCACATAGGTATCAAAGCAAGCAGGCTCAGGAAGAGCCGCTAGTACACATTGCAGACAGCTGTCTAGCAATGCAGGATGAAAGTAATAGTCAGCGCAACTCAAAACAGTGGGAATAGCAATCGTACCCAATGCCTTACCCTCGCTCTGCCAAATTTGTTGTACGCTACGAAAATGGCCACTGTAATTCAACCCCTTCTGAGCGCAGGCTGCATAGTGCTCTGTAGCAGATAGCGTTGTATCTAGAGATTCCTTCAGGTCATCAAAGTCGACAGTTTTGAGTGAAACGTGTTCCTGAGAGATCAGTTTTCCTTCAGCGTGCCGCGTCCAATCTGACTCACCCTTTAAGCGACTATAAATCTCGAATGTATAGCCGTTAGACTGAGCGCCTGAAAAAGGCGTGAGAACAGTCTGTAATATAGTCGGCTGAGCGGTGAGTGTGATCGCTTTAGAGATAACAACATTATCAAGCTGAACCTCATCGCCTTTAAGCACCTTTTTCCCAGCTGCGATCGCCATCTCAAGATAAGCAGCCCCAGGCAATACAGGCTCACCGTAAACCCGATGATGCTGCAAAAAGTTAGATTGAGTAGCATCCAGCGTTTGTTGAAACAAAATTTGCTCAAGGGGTGTCTGAAGCTGGCAGCCCAGTAGCGGATGCTGATTCTGCTCAGGGTTTTGCTCCTCGCTAGCCTCAATCGTCCGCCCGATTTTCTGTGCAACAGGTCGTGCCGCTGTAGGTGGCCGTTCAAGCCAATGGCGTTGTTTTTGGAAAGGATAGATCGGTAGCGGTATGCGGCGACAACGATTTTCCCGATAGAAATCTGTCCAGTTAACCGTATGCCCTTGCTGATAGAGCGCCGCTAGACCGATCAGCATCTGCTTTGCTTCAGGCTGTTTAGGATGCAAACTAGGCAGCCAAGTATACGAATCATCCGATAGCGTTTCTCGCCCAAGCGCGATTAAAACAGGTCTAGGTCCACATTCTATAAACGTCTGAATGTTTTGGTTGCCCAGCGCTGTCATGCTGGCCGCGAAGTTTACAGGTGCACAAACATGCCTCACCCAGTAGTCAGAAGAAGCAACGTCTGCGATCTCTCCAGTCACATTAGAAACAACATCTATATCAGCTAGGCGGTAAGTAATCGACTCTGCAACCTGACGAAAGTCTGCCAGCATAGGCTCTATTAAAGGAGAATGAAAAGCATGAGAGACTTTAAGCGGCTTGTACTGAATACCTTTCGCTTCAAGCTGGCGAGTAATATGTGCGATTGCTCTATTAGACCCAGAAAGCACAGTATTCTGCGGCGCATTGATAGCTGCGATCGCAATCTCACCCTTTACTATCTCACCTTTCTTAGCCTCGTTAAACATATCTTGCAACTCAGAAGCACCAGCCATAACAGATATCATGCTTCCAGTAGAAGGCAGATCCTGCATCAGCTGCCCTCTCGCAGCAACAAGCTTTAGAGCATCGTCTAGACTGAAAACACCAGCAACACAGGCTGCCACATATTCACCCAGGCTATGTCCTAAAACAGCAGAGGGCTGAATCCCCCAAGATAGCCACAGCTGCGCTATCGAATATTCAAAGGCAAACAATACAGGCTGTGTATACACAGTCTGATGAATCGTCTGTTCTGCGGAGCTACTTTCAAAAAGTAAATCCAGTAGATCAATATTCAATACCTTCAGACTCTCTGCACAACGCTCAATTGAAGTGCGAAAAGCGGGTTGAGTGTCATATAAACCTCGCCCCATACCAACATATTGCGAACCCTGACCAGTAAACAAAAAGGCTAGTTTAGGCGTAGGAGTCTGTATAGTTCTATTTTGGCGATTTAACCAGTCTTCTAGTTGACTAGCAATAGTTGCAACATCTGTTGCAACTATTGCTAGCCGATGAGAAAAGTGCGACCGCCCAACAGCTACGGTAAAGCACATATCAGCAAGCGACACATCAGGCTGTGCTATCAAAAAGTCTCTATACCGCTGCGCCAGCGCTCTCAACGCCACTTCATTCTTAGCGGATAGACAAAAGAGTTCAAACGGTGTCTCACCGTCTTTATTCTTACAGGCCTTATGCTCAAGAGCAGTCAGCTGACAGCCTTCTTCTGACATCATTTCTTCTAGCACCATATGTACATTGGTGCCACCAATTCCCAACGAATTAATGCTCGCTCTTCTAGGGGTCTCTTTTTTGGGCCAATCGGCTAGCTGGGTATTGACATAAAAAGGACTATTCGCAAAATCAATTTGAGCATTCGGTGCTTTAAAGTGAAGGCTCGGCGGAATTTTCCCATAGTGAACAGCCAACGCCGTTTTAATAAAGCCAACCACGCCGGAGGCAATATTGAGATGCCCAACATTAGTTTTCACTGAGCCAATAGGACAGAACTGTTTGACATTGGTTTTTATATGTTCTGGGCTAAGGTAAAAAGCCTGAGAGAGCGCTGCAATTTCAATAGGGTCGCCTAGCTGCGTACCCGTCCCATGTGCCTCCACATAGCCAATCGTTTCAGCAGGCGTATTCGCCAGGGTCAACGCTTCTGCCGCCACTCGGGACTGTCCTTCACTCAAAGGCGCTAAGTAGCCAACCTTTTGCCCGCCATCATTACCTACCGCAGACCCCTTAATCACAGCAACAATAGAATCTTTATCTTCTATCGCCTGCTCTAGCTTTTTAAGCACTACCAGCCCTACCCCGCTCCCAAACAGAGTCCCACGCGAGCTGTTGTCAAACGCCCGGCAGTGGCCATCCGCAGAGAGAATCATCCCATCCTGATAAAGATAGCCCGCCTTTTGCGGTGTCTCGACAGAAACGCCACCCGCTAGAGCCATATCACACTCACCCTGCAAAAGACTTTGCGCCGCTAGATGAATAGAAACCAGAGAAGTAGAACAAGCGGTTTGAACGTTAATGCTAGGGCCGCGCAGGTTCAGCTTGTATGAAACGCGAGTAGTCAGGTAGTCTTTATCGTTTGCGATCGCAACTTGAAATCCACCAAAAGAGCTTAAGTTAAACACATCCATCGACTCATTCGAATCTAGGGTATGTCGATTAGGATAAACATGATTGAGCAAATAGGTGTTTAAAGTAGCACCAGCATACAGGCCAATAGCACCTTCGTAGGTGAAAGGATCATAGCCTGCAGCTTCCAAACTCTCCCAGGCACACTCTAATAGCAGACGCTGCTGAGGATCCATAAGCCGCGCTTCTTTAGGACTGTAGCCAAAGAAATCGGCATCAAAACAGTCGATATCATCCAGCGTAGGGCTAGCTTTAACATAGTTAGGATTTTGAAGCAGCTCAGGCTCAACACCAGCAGCCAACAATTCTTCATCACTGAAAAAGGTAATCGACTCTGTCCCATTCTTCAGATTCTGCCAAAACGTCTCAAGGTTCTGAGCCCCCGGAAATCGACCTGCCATACCAATAACGGCAATATCGTTGGACACAGACGACTTGCTGCGGGCTCTAACCTTGATAGGCGCTGCGGCATCGTCTGTCCTTAAAAGATATGTTGTGAGCGAGGCGATAGTCGGATACTGAAACAATTCGACCGTAGTTAAGGTCGGATCAATCTCATTTTGCAGTCGACTAAGCACCTGCATCAGCCGTAGTGATGTACCACCCAGCTCAAAAAAATTATCTTGAACACCAACTGTTTTAATATCAAGCACTGACTGCCAAACACTGGAGATAATAGTCTCAATATCAGCAGACGTAAAACCGCGAGACTTTACTAGCTCTTGAAACGCTTGAACAATCTGCTGTATCTGCTCAGAAAACGCGCCGGCTTCAAACCATTTAACTAGCTGAGCGCGCTGAATTTTGCCAATAGCTGTTTTGGGAATCTCAGCTTGTCCGACAGGAACAACATAGGCCGCAGAGACACCAATATGATCTACCAGTCGAGTACGAATCTGACTAACCAGCGCAATAATATCACCGGTATCGGCCAGCTCATCATTAGGATGGAAGAAGATAGCCAACTGCTCAGAAGCTGACTCTGGGCTACGGACGCCACAGGCTGCAGTAAAGGAAGTTTCTATCCCTTCTATCGACTCAACAACAGATTCAATGTCGTGGCTGTAGTAGTTAATGCCATTGAGAATAATAACGTCTTTCTGCCTACCTGTTATCGTCAGCGCACCTGATTTCAGATAGCCCAAGTCGCCCGTATTGAACCAGCCATCGTCAGTAAAAACCGCTGCATTCAAATCTGTATCTAGATCTGTTGCCTGATCAAAAGGCTGATAATATCCAGCCATAACCGTCAGCCCTTTTACCTGTAGTCGGCCAATAGCACCCTCAGGCAAAAGCCGATCCACATCATCTACAATGCGTAGAGCAGTTCCAGGTATTGGCCTGCCAACTGTAACAAACGTATCGCTGTCGTACGTCGTTTCAAGCGAGAACTGACGAGAATGAACAACACCAGAACAGGTTTCTGACATACCATAGCCAGGGCTAATGGCGGTTGGAGAAAGACCGTAGGGAATAAGATGCTGTAGAAACTGCCGAGCAGTTTTACCCACAACAGCTTCTGCACCATTGCCCATCCAACGAACAGCAGATAGATCCCACGATCTATTAGTGCCATTGGCTAACTGATCGTTCACTAGCCCGTAGGCAAAATTAGGAGCCCAAGTAGCGGTGACTTTGTAGGTTTCTAACAGATCGATCCAGCTCAGAGGATCTTGAAGAATTCTGCTCTGGGCGACATGAATTTGTTCACAGCCCAAACAAACTTCAGTAAGATGAAACATCACCAGGCTAGCAACATGCTCTAGCGGCATCCAGTTGAGTGTGACATCTACAGATGAGAGATTGTTCACAGTTGCCATACCGTAGGTGCTGGCCTGCAAATTTTTGTGGGTTAGCATGACACCCTTTGGCATCCCTGTGCTCCCCGAAGTCAAAAGGAGCAGAGCTAACCTATCAGAGCAAGGCTTATGATATTCGCGCTGTTCTTCAAAATACTTTTTATCAGCCGCCGTAGTCTCTAATCTTTTCAAGTTTTCGAGCGTCAAAACTGGCACAGTATGCTCAAAACTTGAAAGCTGTTGTGATAGTGCTGCCTGCTGATTTTTATCTGTAATAACGATAGACTTTTCTAACAAGTGAAGCGCGCCGGCTAGTGGTGTCGTCCCTGACGGCAAAGGCTGAGTAGAAACAGGAACAGGAACGCAGCCACTGAGAATACATCCCCAGAAGGTGGCCAAGAGCTGGTGGCTCGTTGAGCACTGAAGAATAACAAAGTGGTCAGTGCTAGTGTTAGAACTGTCGGTATTGGAGACGACATCTATACTTTCATCGTCAGATTCTGTAATAATACGTCGCAGTCCTGTTGCAATTTGCCTCGCTTCTGCTAGAAGCTGCTTGTAGGTGCATCTTGTTTTAGTTCCATCAGCGGCTATATAGCGAATGCCAGCGTTTGTGTCGCTAGCTTGATACAGCGCTGCGACCAGGCTAGGTGCTAAATAGGCCTGAGAGATGTCCTGACCAACAGACGGGTCTACGGATAGCGACACAAACTGAGAAGAAGAGGTCATTCTTTGCGCCTGAGCGATCTCGAACAAATAAGCTTGTTGAAGCAGTACGATAGCGGGTTTTGAGCCCGGCTGTAAAGCGTTTGAGGTAGCGACATGTGGAATGATAGGCTGTAGCGCTGTATAGAACACCAGTCCTTTTTATTGCCCTGCTTTTTACTGATAAATGGAGTCGATTAACTTACTCATTTCTGATGAAACCCTACGAGATGGAGAGCAACAGGTCGGACTTTTTTTTGAAAATAAAGCAGAATTAGCTCAGCTAATTGCGCAAACAGGCGTTCACCAGATTGCGCTAATGCCTGCAATTCACGCTTCAGAAGCGCAGCTGGTTGAAGACCTAGTAGCAGGTGAATGCAAACAACAGGTCATTGCGTCGACACTGATGAAGCGCTCAGCAATTGACCAGTCAAAAGCGTGCGGCGTCCAGCAGGTAATTTTGTTTCACGCGGTATCTGATCGGCTGCTGTTTTTACGGGACAGCGCGATCGCAGCCCACCCCGCGCTAAAGCACAAAACGATTGATGCCAACGTTTGCCCGCAGCTGATCAACCAATCCATCGAGCAAAGTCGGCAAACCATGCTGACCAATGCCCTAGCGCATGTAAAGTATGCAACTCAGCAGGGCCTGCGAGTCTGCTTTGCAGCAGAAGACGCCAGCCGAGCAGACTTTAGCTTTTTGGTAGACTGTATCAATACGCTCGGCCCCTACATTGAGCATTTTTTGCTGTGCGATACGGTCGGTATCTTAACTCCAGAAAAAACCTACAGCTGGATTCAGCGCTTGCTCAGACAAACGTCTGTCCCCCTATGCGTTCATTTTCATAACGACATGGGTTTGGCCCTAGAAAATACCATTCAGGCAGTGAAAGCCGGAGCGCTGGGCATTTCGAGTACGATGGGCGGAATTGGTGAGCGAGCAGGTAACGCGCCGCTAGAGCAGGTTCTGTACGGACTGCGATCGCGCTTCGGCTGGCAGGTAGACGGCATTGACTACGACGCACTCGACCGGGTAGTCGCCTACTTACACGAGCGAGGGCACCGGCCCCATCCGCCATATTCACCGCAGGCACAGCGACACGAGTCAGGAATTCACGTCAGCTCTCTACTTCGAGACCCCAAGAGCTATGCAATTTTTAAGCACGACCGCCCCGAAATTTGGTTCGGTAAGTGCAGCGGAGCAAGCAACTTTCGCTACCTATTTGAATACCATCTAAAGCGGCCCTTAGCGCAGGCAGAGTACGAGCGGCTAAGGGCAGTCATCAAAGCGATCGCACTAAAAGAAAAGCGCTCATACTCAGTCGCAGACGTGCTGACCCTAATAGAGTCAGAAGGGCTGTTAGCTGCCGACCTTTTAACCAACGGCAAAGCTAATCAGCGACCTTAATCTTCGGGCAGGCGATCGCTGATTACACCACAAACCGCTGAAATCGCAACTGTCCGGGGCGAGGCCAAATAGTTCTGCCCAGACGGATCGCCGCTGCGCCCCTTAAAGTTGCGGTTGGTAGCGTAAACACCTGCCTCTGCTGCACCCAATACGCCTTTCCCAGCATTGATACAGGCCCCACAGCCTGACTTTAATAAAGTAGCCCCTGCTTGCTCCAGCAGCGCCAGATACCCTTGAGCTTCGGCCTGTCGCCTCACCTCCTGAGAGGCAGGAACGACAAACAGGCTTACCGTAGGCTTCACACGCCGCCCCTTGAGCACCGCCGCCGCCGCCGCCAAGTCGTGCAGCTTCCCCCCCGTACAAGAGCCAATAAAGGCACGCGTAATCGCAACAGGCGCTAGGTCATCTACAGACAGAACCTGGTCGGGTTTGGGCGGCCTAGCGACCTGAGGCTTCAGCTGGCTAAGGTCAAAATGGTAGACCCGTTCGTAAATCGCATCGTCGTCGGGTACAACCGATTCAAAAGGCACTGAAGTTCGGCCCTGAAGGTAGGCCATAGTCACCTCATCTACCCGCATCAGTCCGCACAGCGCGCCACACTCTACAGCCATATTGGCCAGCGTCATCCGCTCATCCATCGGCAGCTGCTCAATCACGCGACCGCAAAACTCAATGACTTTACTGGTCGCACCGTCACAGCCCAGCTGACCCAAAATAAAGAGCATAATGTCTTTAGCACTAACGTGCTGAGGCAGCTGACCGCCCAGCTCAATTTTGAGGGTAGCCGGCACTCGAATCCACAGATCGCCCATAGCGAAGATATTGGCCATGTCAGTGGTACCCACACCGGTAGAAAAGCAGCCAAAAGCGCCGTATGTGCAGCTGTGGGAGTCGGTACCAGCAATCACCATTCCAGGACGGACAAAGCCTGATTCAGGCAGCAGTACATGGCAAATACCAGCGGCTTCACCGGGCGAAACAACATCAAAAAGGTGACAGCCCTGCCGCTGAGCAAACTCGACCATTTGCTGGTGCATGCGGCCAGCACCGCTATCAGGGCGAATATCGTTAATCTGAATAAAATGATCGGCAACCAGAACGACTTTGCTAGCGTCCCAAAGCTTCGCATCTGAACCGAAATGCTGATAAAAAAGCTGACCAACCGGACCTGCGATCGCATCGTGAGACATTGCCAAATCGACCTTGGCAAAAACAACCTCACCAGGCCGCACAAACCGATTACCAGAGGCATTGGCCAGCAGCTTCTCGACCATCGTCATTGGCCGCTCGGCAGTGCTGCCTGTTGGCACCGTCAGCTGGCCCTGACGACGCTGCTGGTTATAGGCCATCAAACCGCCTGCCTGGCTAATCGCATCAATGGCCAGATTCGCGGATGTCGGCTCAGCCTCATCAATCACTTCAAGCGGCAGCCCAATATTAATACTGTTCCGGTAAAAAATTTCAGCGAAAGACCTGGCGCGAACCTTTTCAATACCAGCCGCCTTTATCGCAATCGGAGCAAACTCTCGGCTAGAGCCACAGCCAAAATTATAGCCCGCTTCAATCTGTTGATAGTGCTGCAAATTGCCTGCACCAATAACATGCTCAAAAGCGTAGTGCGCGAGGTGAGACAGTTGATCGTTGGTACCCCTCTTGGCTGGAATAATATCATCAGTGTTGATACTATCGCCCAGGTAAAGGATATGGTTTGAGTTAGTGTGATTCATAGGTTCTTCTGGAGAACGAGCGACGAACTCGCGGCAGAACGAGCGGTCCGCTGTTGGCTTCTCTCTATCATTTCTTTTGAGCATACTGATTGGAGCATACTCATCGGATCATACTGATTGAGCATGCTGAGCAGTACTTGGAAAACGAAGCTGTTAATCGTTATACTACGCCGAGGATAGACCCTGATTGTAGGTCTTTCCCCAGACACCTAACTCTAGGCACCTGACTCTAGACACCTGACCTTAAACGCTGAGCCTTAGCTAGTCGGCCTTTACCTTTAAGAGCACTCTACTTTATGAACGTCAGTCCTTCGCAGCGTTTTATGACCATCGGGACGATCATTAGCACGTCATGGCGACACTACACCTCCAATTTTGGCCGCTATGTGCCCCTATCGCTCAAGGGCAGCGGCTGGTTAGCACTTCCCTCAGCGATCCTGTTAGGCGGTATCCTATGGATACTCAACCGAGAGTTGACGCTAGAGAGTCTCTCTGGCGTGCTAGCGCTGCTAATTCCAGCTTGGATTGTTCTTTTTCTGTGGTGCAACGCCCAGTCTTTAGGAGAGCTTTCAGCGATTTCACGGCTGGTTCACCAGTCTCTAATCGTGCCCTCAAAAGTCGCCGCTGGCGGCGTAATCGACGTACCAAGAGAGACTGTCGCAGAGGCCCTGCGATTTACCCATTCTCGAAAATTTTCTCTGCTAGGATCCGCCGCTCTTCAGTGGCTGATTCTAGGCACCATCAACGCAGTTTCTTTTATCGCTGTGCTGTTCGGCGTCGGCATGATGATCGCCGGGTTTGGCATGTTTAACGGCGAACCTCAGCCCGGACTATTTCTGTTAGGCGGCGCGATAGTCTTTGTCTCTCTCATTGTTTTCTCCTGGCTAGCCATCTGGCTTTCTATGCGTTTTCTGGTCACCGAACAAGCCTTGTCTATCGAGACACCTTCTGGTGCGATCGCCTCCATTGGCCGCTCTTGGAAACTTATGAAAAAGCATGCACTTAGGGCATTTGGGACTATTTTCCTAGCAGGCATCATCTGTCTGCCGATTGTCTTAGTCACTACTATCGTTGCCCAAATTATTCAAGCCAATGTGTTAGATGCAGTAGACGCGCTACCCTCTCCTTCCACATCGCCACAAATTGTATTCTTAGGTGCAGCGGCATCTCAAATGATATTCGCACTTTTAGGAATGCTAGGAAGTATCATCATTGCGCCTTTCATTAGAACAGTCGTAACAACACTTTATTTTGATATTAGAAACCGCAAAGAAAGCATTGAAGCTTAACAGTTTTAAATTCTTTTTTTGAACTGTTTTATGTTGTTTTGCTTAATTATAGAGACTTGTTTAAGTCCTGAAAAAAGTGACCCGGCTCACAAAAGAATATAGTTGTCTGCACCTTGCCCTGTTTGATTAGGATCCGTAGTCTTTAATCAAACAGGGCAAAGGGGTTGTCTGCAATTCTTTTTTGGGTTCCTATATGGCTACCGGTAAAAAAATCGGCATCTTGACGAGCGGGGGCGACTGCGCTGGTCTAAATGCCGTGATTCGAGCGGTTACTCGCTGTGCGATCGAAATTTATGGTTGGGAGGTCCACGGTATCTGCAAAGCTACCCATGGCCTAATGACTCGCCCGCCCGAATCGAAGCGGCTAAGTATCAAACAAGTCGATCCATACCTGACAATGGGGGGAACATTTTTGGGCACGACAAATAAGGGCGATCCCTTCGCGTTCCCTATGTCAGATGGGTCCTTGCGCGATCGCAGCGAAGAAATTATTGAAGGCTACCATCAGCTAGGGTTAGACGCCCTCATTGGCATTGGTGGAGACGGCAGCCTGGCAATTTTAAGAAAGCTAGCGCAGCAAGGTGGCATCAACCTGGTTGGCATCCCCAAAACAATCGATAACGATGTTGGCATCACCGAGCGCTCTATCGGATTCGACACAGCTGTTAATATTGCAACAGAAGCAATCGATCGACTGCACTTTACAGCGGCCAGTCACAGTCGGGTAATGATTGTTGAAGTCATGGGCCGAGACGCTGGCCACATTGCGCTCAATGCCGGAATTGCTGGTGGCGCAGATGTCATCTTAATTCCTGAAATTGCCTACAGCTTAGAGAATATTTGTCGTCATATTAAGCAAAGGCAGGCACACGGCTATGACTATTCCATTGTGATTGTTTCGGAAGCGGTTTGTACAGAAGCAGGCGCACTGCTAGAGCAAGGTCACTTTGCCGACTGCAGGTTGGGCGGCGTCGGTCAGTACTTAGCCGAAAGCATCACAAGCTTAAGCGGTGCAGAAACCCGCGTCACCGTACTGGGCCACACGCAGCGAGGCGGCATATCTTCTCCGCTCGATCGCATTCTGGCCTCAGCGTTTGGAGTCGCAGCCGTTGAGCTCATTGCAAACGAACAGTACGACCAGATGGTCACCTGGCAAGAACGCTCAGTAAAAGCGGTTCCTATCGCAGAAGCCATTCGAGACTATCGTACGGTAGAGCCCGAAGGCACCCTAGTAAAAACAGCGCGAGGGCTGGGAATCTGTCTGGGTGATCGCATCATCTCTCGAACAGAACATGAGCAGCTCTCAGAAGCGCTAGGCGCAAACCGACCCGCCACCGTCCCTGCGTAGAGGTTCCTACTTAGAGAGCCCTGCTTAGACGTCTCTACTTGGAGGTCTCTGTTTAGAAAACTGACTCAAATCGTCATTCCTTCGTAGGCGATCGCCGCGTTCTCAAAACGCGCTTTCACCTCACGCCCTAGCTGGTCTAACGTCGTATCGTCCTGAACAGGACTATGATGCGCCAAGACCAGCTTTTTGACGTTAGCTTTAGTTGCAATCTCTGTACTGATATCCCATGGACGAGTTTGGTCGGCCCTATCAGCAGCAGGATGATGCAGGTAGCTCAAATCTGTATAGGTGCCGTCGTAAATTAGTAAATCTGCCTGGTCCGCAAAGGCAATAAAATCTGCACTAAACTGTTCATCGTTAGGCGTATCGGTAGCATATACAAGGCTATATCCGTCATACGTCAACCGATAGCCGATAGCTTCTGTGTCTGCATGTATTTTCAACGTATCCACAGAGATATCACCAATCTTAAAGCTTGAACCACCGAGCAAGGTCTCAAAAGTGAGGCCGGCCAGCATGTTCTGTAAAGGCATCGTAAAGTGAGGCTTAAGCATTTGATCTGTCAAGCAATGCTTAATAGAAGCCCCATTTGGCGCGGTGCCACCATAAACAGCGAAGTGATTGGCCGGGTTAAACGCAGGACGAAAGAAAGGAAACCCTTGAATACGATCCCACTGAGTGTGAGTGAACAAAATATGCGCATCCACCGGATCGGTCTGCTTGTTCAGATGCTGACCTAAGTTAACCAGTCCAGTGCCGCCGTCAAAAATAATATGCTGACCGCCAAGTTTGACTTCCACACATAGGGTATTGCCACCGTAGCGCTGGTTTTCGACAATAGGCGTAGGGACACTGCCGCGCACGCCCCAAAATTTCACAGATGCCTGACGATTCGATTCAAGCTGAATCGTTTTTTGAGGCTGAGTAGCAACGGGTGAGCAGGCTGTGTTGATCATAACGGGCAAAGCAAGACGCTGGCTAAAAAGCGGTTAACAGAGCAGAGCAGCTTGAACGACTCACCGATCGTAAGTACGTAGAGCTAAGTGACGAGCGCTATATGTGTAGCTTTAGTGAACCCAAGGGATAAGCAACGCGATCTCGGTGTTTCCATTGATTTTCTAGCCACCGCTTCTGCTGATAATTTCGGTCAAGAAGCGGTGACCACGGTAAGCATTATTCCTACCCTCAGCTTCCTAAAATCAATAGCGCACGCTCAACCGTCCTTAAGCGCCTGTTGCCACCTTACGCCCAATCGGAATACACAGCGGTGTCCCTGCCACCGGGTCATTAATAATCTGGCAGTCTAAGCCAAACACATCCTTCACCAGGGCTTCTGTCATCACAGCGTGAGGCTGCCCTTGTGCAACGATCTGTCCAGCTTTCATAGCTACTAAATGGTCCGCATAGCGACAGGCCTGATTCAGCTCGTGCAGTACGATAACGATTGTCCGCGCCTCGCGCTGGTTTAGCTCGTACAGCAAATCTAACACCTCAATTTGGTGAGCCAAATCTAAAAAAGTCGTTGGTTCATCCAACAGCAAAATCTGAGTGTTTTGAGCCAGTGTCATCGCAATCCAGGCACGCTGGCGCTGCCCTCCAGAGAGGCTATCTACAGGGCGCTCAGACAGCGCTTGCAGCTCTGTAATAGCGATCGCACTCTCGACCTGTTGTTCATCTTCAGTGCTCCACTGCTGCAACCAGCTTTGATGTGGATATCGCCCTTGAGCGATGAGCTCGCGTACCGTTAACCCTTCAGGGGCCGAGGGCCCTTGCGGCAGCAATCCCATCTGTTTTGCAACAGCCTTAGTAGGCAGCTTAAAAATTGACGTACTATCTAAATAAACAATGCCAGATTTAGGCTTGAGCAGTCTACCCAATCCCTTCAAAAAAGTGGACTTACCGCAGCCATTAGGACCCACTAGTACCGTAATTTTGCCAGCAGGAATCGCCAGACTTAGCTCGTCAATAATGATGTTGCGATCGTAAGCTAGCGTAAGTTGACGTGTCGTTAAAGCAGGCGAAACGGCGTTGGGCATTATGGGCATTAGAAATTAAAGGAAAGAGACTAGAGCAAAGAGACAGCCCCACAGTATATTACCTCGTTCAGCAATCTCCTCCGTTCGATGAGAGAAAAACAAATTACACAGACATGCTGCTCGCGCCTATCTATCAACGCAAACTCCCAATGCAAACTCCCAACGTAAACGCCCAGAGTCTTCTCGTGGTGACAGATCCTAGAATCACTCAACGGGCGGCGTCTCTACATCTCTAATTTCTACGTCTCTAAGCTGACGAATACCATATCCGCCAAGTGCGATCGCCAGTCCGCAAGTAGAAAACAAAGCCAGCTGAACGGCCATTCCAGCCCCCAATCCCGTACCAAATAAACTGCCGAGCACTTTAGCTAATGGCGCGTTCGGCTGCATTGCCGGTTCAAATACACGATCGGCCAGCGGCCCGGCGATCGCTGCGCCTACAGGCGACGCAATTTGAGTCAACAAAAACTGCGCTGAAAACACCCGTCCCTGCAAAGCCGGATCGACCTGCTTACGCCAAATTGTTTGGCTACAGCTCGCCGGAAAAGGAGAACAAAATCCACTAAACAAAGCTGTCCCAATCTTGAGTGTTGTTCGCTGAGCCAACGCTAAAACAATCAGCCCAATTTTCCAAAAAGCACTACCCGCCATCACGCCGTGAATCTGCCGCTTTGGACCACCCCAAGCGCTGATTAAAGCGCCCCCTATCAAACCACCTGCGCCGAAGAAAGCCAGCAGCGTCCCCCACACCGTAGAGTCGTTATTACTACGAGCAAGCACCATAGCAGGCAATATAGCAAAGCTAGCGCTATCGATAAAACTGCCAATGAGTAAGAAACTAAGAAAAATAATTAGGCTAGGACGATTCTGTAAATATCGTAAGCCAAACGTAATTTTCTGAAAAAAGGTCGAAGCGTCATTAGTCTGCGCCTGCAAAGATTGAGGCTGTGGTGATGGAATGCAAACTAGGCTAAGGGTGATTACGGCGCACCCAAAAGTTGTCAAATCAAATAGCAAAACGCCACTGAGTCCAGCGATCGCATAAAGCGCTCCTGCGGCGGCTGGCGCGATAACGTAACTACCTGACAGTTGTAGCGACTCAAGAGCAGCCACACGAGTGTAGTGCTGTTCTTCAACAATCAGTGAAAGCGAGGCGCTATAAGCGAGCTGTTGAATATATCCAAATAAGCCGTTAAGTGCGCCAAAAGCGTAAAGGTGCCAAATTTGTAGATTATCTGAGAATAGAAGAACAAGTAGTAAAACTGTAGAAATACCTGCCACCGAATCACCAATAAGCATCAGACGCTGGCGGCTAAACGTATCGACCCAAACCCCTGCAAAAGGAGAAATCAACAGCCTTGGAATTTGACTGACCACTAAGATGAGAGAAAGAGGCGTTGCTTGCTGCGTGACTTCCCAAGCCCAAATGGTGATAGCAAAGCTGGTCATCTCGGAGCCAAGCAGAGAAGCAAATTGACCTAGCCAAACAATGAGAAAGTTTTGCACAACGTGTTCATATCGCTTTTCTATACCGCTACCAACACTTCAAAAGAGTAGCGTTTGCTTTAGCTCTTCTAGATAAAGTGCTGTCCCGATCGGGCCGGGAAGCCCTAAGCATAAATAGGCTGGAATAAAGTAAACTTGCCCAGTTTTGGAAGGGGCTAAGGACTGGGCGATCGCATTATCTCTCCAAGCCTGTCTCAAACTCGATAGCTGCTGTTCCTTAAAGCTTTCAGCGCTATCTGACGCACTGGTCTGATAATCAGGCGCGGTGCCCAATAAAATAACAAGACCAGCATCTTTTACCTGAGCCAGCGCTTCAAGCGAAACCACAGCGGGCGAACCCGGACTCCCTGCCTGTATCCCTTCTATAGCCACCAAATTAAATCCTAGCTCAGTCAACAAGCGACTACATAGCCCATGAGCACTCGTACCCATATTGATCTGGTCCAATTTACTAGAGCTAAGGAGTAAAACGTTGGTGTTTTCTCCAACAAAGCTGCTTAATTCATTCTTTGCCGATTCAATTTTTTCTTCTGTTTCTTTGATTAACGACTCAGCTTTTTCAGGCTGTCCGACAGCCTCTGCAACCGTTCTCAAATTAGTATCAGCCGCGTCCCACTCCAGCAGTAGGGCAGGCGCAATTTTAGAGAGCGTTTCATACTGGTCGGCATTGTTGAAACTGACACCCAAAATTAAATCAGGCTTTAGCTCAACAAGTGCTTCAATAGAAGGCTGATAAGCCAGGCCCAGATTAGCTAGCGGACTTGTGACATAGTCGCCTAAGTAAGGAATTTGTTCACGGGGAGCGTCGTAATCTCCCTGCGGTCCTTGAGCGTGGTCAGCAAAGGCCACGGGTTGAATTCCCAAAGCCAGCAAAGGCTCTAGCGCAAAAGGGCTTAATACCGCTATCCGCTGGGGCTGAGCGCAAATTTCGGTGGCCCCCTGGTTATGCTCAACAGTGCGGCAATTTGTTGGTTCAACCGAAGAAGAAATAGACTTGTGAGACAAGTCATTAGCGCTCTTCTGACAGGCAGAGAGTGAAACCACTGTTAATACCGAAAACACAAAGGATCGAGTGACAATTGCCATTTGCACGCCTTACTCCTCTAGCAGAAGCATCAAATAATAGAAGTATCAAAACTGGAAAGACACTGAACCCACAATCGTAAGCGGTGCACCAGGTTCATTGAGACCAAAACGCGCGTTCTGAGTCGATGAAATATAATTAACATCGAATAAATTACGCGCACTAATCGTTGCCTGCCAGCTATCTCGACGGTAAAAGACTGACGCATTGGTCAGCAAATAGCTATCAACGTCGAAAGTATTTTCCAGATCGCCAGAGCGTTCTCCCACAAAGTTAACGCCACCACCAAACCCAAGTCCTCTCAAATCTCCTCGCTGGATTTCGTAGGTCGTCCATAGGTTAGCACTGTGCTCTGGCGCATTAAACACGCGATTGCCTTCGGGAATGGTGTTATCTTCTGTAACTCTCGCATCTATATAGGCATAGGACACAAGGATATTCCACCCTGGCAAAATCTCTCCAACCAGATCGAATTCAACCCCCTGACTGCGCTGCTCGCCAGTAGCGACCTGAGCGAACGGATCGTTAGGATCAGCAGTTGCCACATTTTGTCGACTCACATCGAAATAGGCCAGGGTTGCCAGCAGGTCACCCTCTAGTATTTCAGTCTTAATGCCCACCTCAAAACCTTCTCCTCGCTCCGGTCTAAGCGGACTCCCGTTGACATCTACGCCGTCATTAAGGTTAAAAGACTGCGAATAGCTACCGTAAAGCGAGATCTCTTCTATAGGTTGATAAACAATACCTACACGGGGTATCCAGGCGTCTTCACTTTGAGTCGTTTCAGTTATTTCATCATCAAAAGCAGAAGCTGGAAAAGAAGTTACTTTCTGTCTGATCGTGTCGTAGCGTAATCCAGCGACCAATATCAGATTATCCAACAGATCTATCTGGTCTTGCACATAAAGTCCCAGTCGATTACTCTCATTTTTTTGAACTCGCAGCGGGGGTAAGTCATCTACATCCACGCCGTCAAAAGTGCCATAGTCCGGATCAAAAATGTTCAAAGGTTGAAAGTCAGCAAAATCACTAAATCTGGCGCTGTCAGTCTCTGTACTACGGTTTAGGTCTAGACCCAGCAGCAGCGTATGTTCAATTGATCCTGTGTTGAACTCACCGATCAGATTAGTTTGCACGCCAAAGTCCCGAGGGAATCGATATTGCTGGCTCAGGCCTCTAGAAAAAATGCCAGCAGGTTCATCTAGAAAAAATAGCCCGATGACGCCCTCATTCGAGATATTTTGCTGCATATATCGCAAACTGTTCTGTACCTGCCAGCTGTCGTTGAAACGGTGCTCTAGGTTATAACCCGCTCTAAAGTATTCAACTTTTGAAAAGTCGTCTAATTCACCGGTAATTCGACTAGCGGGAACATCGGCAACTTCATCACCAACAGCAGGCAATCCAGCTTCAAACGGGCCTATGTAATCAGAATACTCTAGCTGAATGGTGATATCGGTGCGATCGCTAATCTCCCAGCTCAGCGACGGCGCAATAAAAGTCCGCTCAATATTCTGCTCATAGTCTCTAAAGCTTTCCTCATTACGATATAAAGCATTGAGACGATAAAGTACTCGTTCATCTGAGCTTAAAGGCCCGGATAAATCAATCTGAGGACTGATCAATCCTCTATTGCCAGCTTGAACCGCCACCTCATAAAACGGTTCTGATAGTGGCTGCTCAGTCACCAAATTAATCACCCCGCCCGGCTGAATATCGCCGTATAGAATTGACGCTGGGCCTCTTAGCACTTCTATCCGCTCCAGATTTGCAGTTTCTGGAATACCGTCATTACCAAAGCCAAACTGCCGAAAACCGTCTCGCAGAATCGGTACATTGTTGAATCCTCGAATATTAAAATCGGTATCCAACCCAGCAAAGTTACCCCCATCCGTGACACCGCTAAGATTGCTCAACGCATCTTCTAAACTGATGACTTGCTGATCTTCTAGCACCTGCTGAGGAATAACCTGAATCGAAGCCGGTGTGTCAAAAATGGGGGTATTCGTACGGGTTGCCGTCGTTGACTCAGGCACAAAATAGTCATCTTCAGTTCGCTCACCCGTAACGCTCAGCTGTAGCGTATCTTCATTAGCACGCTGCCCGACGACAGTACCCACCGATACATTTACCGCTAAGCCCAAAGCCTCTGCCTGCAACGCGACAACAGGCGGCGCATCCGTTCCTGTTATCGCAATTTGCACACGATTATCAGGTAGCGCGCTCACACTTACCAGCGCAACGCCTTCAGCCGGACGGCTCACCAAAAAATCCTCGCCTTCTGGCAGGCTTAACACGGTGTTGGGTATGTTTGCGATCGCAGCATTTCCGCTCACCGATGTCACTGGCACAGTCAGTTCACCGCTCGCCTCCAACCGCAAGACAACACCTTGTTCAGTTTCCTCAACCGTAATACCCGTCACCTCAACCAGTTCGGCTTGAGCAATCTGCATTAGCCGCTCATGGCCACCCATAACCGTTGGCGCTATCCTTTCTAATGAAGAGAGTTCAGCCTGCTCAGCTAATTCTCCATAAGAGGTTTCTTCTATCTGCTCTTCCAGCGCCTGCGCCGTAGCAGGCTGCCCCGCAGCTAAAGCTATAGCCCCCAATAATATTGTCCAAAAGACACCATACCAGCCGTTCACTATGCTTGCCTCACTCACATACCTGACACATCAGCTAATGAGAACAAACCTCATTTAGCCAGGTGAAAGCATGATAAAAGAAAGAGACAATCGCTATCTTATCGAGACGGATTTTTTTTCTTATTGAAACGGAGCTTTCTCCACAAACTGATTGCTTCAGCTAACGTCGTCCTAGCTGATACGCCTTCGGACTCACTGAAAACTTACGCCGAAACGCGGTACTAAACGCCTCCGGGCTGCGATAGCCAACTTGAACTGAAACTTGAGCAACGCTTAACCGAGCGCTGCTCAGCAAATCTTGCGCTTGCGCCATCCGATAGTCATACAAATGGCCGAATACAGTTTTTTTAAACAAATGGCGAAATCCTTGTTTGAGCTTAAACTCATTTAAGCCTGACAGATGCGCCAATTCTGACAGCGAAGGGGGATCGCATATGTTTTGCTCTAGCAAAGCCCTGGCATACTGCAGCCGATCCACATCCTTTGCCCTAATGCTAACGGCCTTGGTAGCAGACGCGCTTTCGCTAAGAAGCGTAAACTGCATTGCCAACAGTTCTAACGCCTTCCCCTGCAAATATAAATGCTCCATCATCCCTTGATAGGGCGAGCACAATATCTGCTGCAATATCTGATGCATCGCTGGTGTAATTTGACCTAGCGACCGATGGAAAGGCTGTGGCTGGCGCTCCTCTAAAAGCTGCTTTAGCGGCGAGGCAAGCGGAATGTCTCCCAAACCAAAAGAGTGAAG